>CAZFRV010000363.1:0-10678 GCA_964521445.1 uncultured Acidobacteriaceae bacterium | reverse complement strand
CGCACGGCAACATCCTGTCCAGCGTTGATCCCATCGAACGCGAGATCCCGAAATATCGCAGGTATCAGCGCATTTTTCACCCCGTGCGTTTTCTGCACATGCTTCCGCTGAGCCACGTTTTTGGCCAGTTCATGGGGATGTTTCTTCCCCCGGTGCTCGCCGGCACAGTGCGCTTCCAGGACGACTTCAAGCCCAGCGACGTGATCGCCACCATCCGACGCGAGCGCATCTCCGTGCTGGTGGCTGTGCCGCGGGTGGTGGAGTCATTCAAGAACAAGCTGGACTCGGACCTCGGGCCGGCCATTCACAAGTATTGGGAGATCGCTGAGAATGAAAAGTTCCTCAAGCGGGTGTGGCGCTTTCGCAAAGTGCATCGCTATCTCGGGTGGAAATTCTGGGCCATCATCTGCGGCGGCGCGGCACTGGACACGGTCACGGAAGAATTCTGGCGGCGGCTGGGATACGGGATGGTCCAAGGCTATGGCCTCACCGAAACCAGCTCGCTCATCAGCCTGAACCATCCTTTCAAGGTCGGACGCAGATCGATCGGCAAGGTGCTCCCGGGTCGCGAGATGAAACTCGATCCTGCCACCGGAGAAATCCTGGTGCGCGGCGCCAACGTTGCCCGCCAGTACTGGCAGGGCAAGGAGATGCGGCCGGTGACTGGCGACGAAGGCTGGTTCCGCACCGGCGACCTGGGCGCGGTGGACGCGGAAGGCAATCTTTATTTCAAGGGACGCAGCAAGAACGTGATCGTCACGCCTGCGGGGCTGAAGATTTATCCCGAAGACCTGGAGCAGGCCCTGCGCAAGCAGACGGCCGTTCGCGACTGCGTGGTCTTTGCCGTGGCTCGCGGCGGCAATGCTGAAGCTTGCGCCGCGCTGTTGCTGCGCGACGGAGCGTCTCCCGGCGCGGTAGTGGCACAGGCCAACCAGTCACTGGCGGACTTCCAGAAGATCCGCAGCTGGTTTGTCTGGCCCGACGACGATTTTCCCCGCACCTCCACGCAAAAGCCCAAGATGGATACGATCCGCCAGGTCGCCCAGGCCCATCTCAACGGCAGCCAGCCGGCGGCCGCGACGGCGCCCAGCGCGGCGGCCTCATCGGGAGCGCTTGAGGATTTGATCTCGGCCGTCGCCGGACGCAAGACACAAGCACGCGCCGGAGTGGCAACGCGCGGAGCTGGTTTTGCAGGCGCCCACCTGGAAGACGACCTGAACCTCAGTTCGCTCGACCGGGTGGAGCTGATGTCGGCCATGGAGAACCGCTATCAGGTGGAGCTGAGCGACCGCGAATTCTCCCAGGCCACAACCGTCGCCGACCTGGAAGAGCTGCTGCGCAAGTCGGCGGCCCAGCCAAGGCAGCAGAACTATCCTTACGCGCGCTGGGCCCAGCGCTGGCCGATCACCTGGTTGCGAACCATTGTTTACCAGACAGTAACCTTGCCTTATATCATGATCATGGCCCGGCCCCTTGTCATCGGACGGGAAAACCTCAAAGATTTTCATGGTCCAGCGCTGTTCGTCTCCAATCACATCTCCCAGATCGATATCGGCTTTATCCTGGCGGCGCTCCCGTTTCGCCTGCGCCGGCATGTGGCCGCGGCCATGCAGGGTGAAATGCTGCGCGACATGCGCTATCCGCCCAGCAGCCGGCCTCTCTTGCGGCGATGGCTTGATCGCCTGGACTACGTCCTGATCTCGGCGTTCTTCAACGTCTTTTCCCTGCCCCAGAAGGCCAAGTATCGCGAGAGCTTCCGCTTTGCCGGCGAACTGGCCGATCAAGGCTACAGCGTTCTCATCTTTCCCGAAGGCCGGCGCACGGAAACCGGAGAGCTGGGCGCGTTCCGCAGCGGTATTGGGCTGCTGGCCACGCACTTGAATCTGCCGGTGATTCCCATGCGGATTGACGGCCTGTTCCCGCTGCGAATCGCCAAGAAGCACTACGCCAAACCAGGGACGGTCCAGGTGCGCATCGGTGCGCCCGTGCGGTTCGAGGCGACAGCGGACGCGGAGGAGATTGCCAGGGAGTTACGGAAGATTGTGGCGGGGCTGTAGGAAGATCTGTTCGATGAAGTTACTTGCATTGCGGCTCAAAAACTAATTCATTCTTGCTTCTTTGCGGCACGGCTGAAGCCACAAGACCCACGTCAGGCCAGGATTCGGTACTCTCGTAACTATCCTTGCCGCCCGGGCGGCAGCACAATACGCAAGCAAGTCGGGACGAAAGATCAGCACGTCTGGTTGAAGACCGACATGAAAAAACTCCGTATCGTGATTTCGCTTCCAGGCGAAAACAAGTATCTGGCCGATCAAGAGGCCGTCGCACAGGCCACAGCCGACCGGCTGGAAGCAGACCTGCAAGTCATCAACGCGCACAGCGACCCGGTCTCACAAAGCCAGCAGGTGCTGGAGATCATCCAATCTCCGGCGTCTTCGCGACCGGATGCAGTCATCGTGGAGCCGGCCACTGAAACGGGCTTGCCGCGCGTGGCTGAAGCCGCCGTCAGCGCGGGCATCGGCTGGGTGGTCAGCAACGCCCGAGTCGATTATCTGGAGCAACTCCGCCGCAATTCCAAGGCGCCCGTCTTCAGCATTTCCCAGGACCACAGCGAGATCGGCCGCATGCAAGGCCGGCAATTCGGAGCGCTCTTGCCCGAAGGCGGTACAGTGCTTTATTTGCGCGGACCGGGGACAAACTATCTGGCGGCGCAGCGGGCCGAAGGCATGGAAGCTGCCGCACCTCGAAATATACGCGTGAAGTCCTTGAAGATTCAGTGGACGGAAGAGAACTGCCTTCAGTCGGTCAAATCCTGGCTGCGCCTGGGCACGGTCCGGGCCACGGATATTGCCTTGGTGTCCTCGCAGAATACCGATTTCGTCAATGGTGCGCGAAGGGCCTTTCAAGGCCACGCTGACGCAGCGGAACGGGCGAAATGGCTCAGCCTTCCCTGCACCGGCGCCGGCGTTCTCAGCCAGACGAAGTCGCTGGTGGATCGCGGCGTCCTGGCCGCTGCCGTAGTGACTTCGCTCACCATGGACACAGCCCTGGAAATGCTGGTCAAGGCGTTGCAAGGCGGTTCGCAACCGCACGAGCACACGTTCGTGCCGGCTTCTTCTTACCCAAGTCTCGAAGAACTGGCCCGAAAGCACTCGCTCAAACTGGCGGCGTCCGGGGCCGGGAAATAGGCTTGCACTCCAGCCGCGTTCCCTACTTGGCTACCCAATCGTCCGTGGCCGAAACCTTTCCGCGCGAGTCCTTCACTTCGATCTTTTGGAACGTGAAGGATATTTCTTCCCGTTCGTGCGGATCTTTGCTCGCCGCTGCGCCGTGAGTTCTTTGGATGCTGGTCAACAGCGCGTTGGTAAGTGTAATCGTCTGGTAGACCTGTTCTTGTCCCTTGGGACCCGAGCGGACAAACTCAATCACCACTTCCCGCAGTACTTCGCCGGAGGCCGCCGCCCGCGCCAGTTGCGGGCTCGATGCGTCTGTTTCCTTGGTGATCTTAATAGGCTTGTGCTGGCGCTTGCCTGAGGCCTGGCCGGTGGCCGCATCGCGCGGTGACTCGACCGTCTGAGCGACCGCGATGATGGGAATCCATTGCGTGCTGCCGTTCCGTTTTCCCTCGCCCTTGAATGGCCCCTGCTTGACGCCATCGATCTTCATATATGCGTTGACGGCGGCCGAGGCCGGCAACGACGCCAGCGCCAGCCATAACAAGGCGCCCAAGGTGACACGCCACAAACGTGCGGTGAAAGGCATGATTCTCTCCTGTGTTCTTTTGAAACCAAGGCTTAATTTTCTTCCGGGCTTGCGAGTTGCCGAATTGTATCGCTCCTTGCAGTCCTCCTTCCAGATCTTTTCGCAGTATGCGGCCTCGCCGTATCTTTTCAGCTGCCGCCGCGACCCTCACGATTCCAATAAAAATACTGAAGTATGTACTTGACAATCGCCAGCGCTTCGTCAATACTGAAGTCTATACTTCAGTATTCGAGAAAGGAGCTTATGGAACAGCAATCGGCCATTCACAACACATTCGTCATCGAGCGCAGTTATCCGAAGCCGCCTGAACGCGTATTCGCCGCTTTCGCCGACGCGGCCAAGAAACGCCGCTGGTTCGCGGAAGGCGACCACCACGAAATCGAGGAGTTTGAGATGGATTTTCGAGTCGGAGGCATCGAGCACGCCCGGTATCGTTTCAAGGAAGGCACTCCGTTCCCGGGCGTTGCATTGACAAACCAGGGCCACTATCAGGACATTGTGCCCAACCGGCGCGTGGTAACGGCTTCTACGATGACCCTTGGCGACAAGCGCATCTCGGCGTCTCTGGTCACGATTGAGCTTGTGCCCACGGACAAGGGGACGGACCTTATTTGTACTCATCAGGGAGCGTTCTTTGAAGGCGCCGATGGCCCCACCATGCGCGAAGCAGGGTGGCGCAAGCTGTTGGATCGATTGGCCACGGAACTGGCGCGCTAGCCGAGGAACGCGCCGGAAGAGGTACGAGCAATGCCCAGAACAAAAGCTAACATCAGCCGCGTGTTCCATGCTCTCGGCGATCCCACGCGCCGGGCAATTGTAGAAAAGCTCAGCCGGGGCCCGCTTTCGGTCTCCCGGCTGGCCGCGCCCCTCGATATCACTCTGACCGCAGTGACACAACACCTGCAAGTATTGGAGGAAAGCGGGCTGGCGCGCAGCGAAAAGGTCGGAAGAGTACGCACTTGCCGCATCGAGCCGGCGGGGTTTTCGGTCCTGGAACAATGGATCGGCGATTGTCGTTCGCTGTGGGAACGCCGCCTGGATCGGCTGGGCGATTTGCTCGCTGAGTCCGACGAAGGTGACTAGGAGGCGCCACGGCTCCTAAGCTGACCTCACACCCCAACCCTAACGGTGTACCCAGGGAGATTTTTCTACGGATATCTACAGCCGTCTAATTCCCATTCCAAATCGCCCTCTCTGGCGAAGCCGCGCCAATACTGGCTGAAACACACTATTTCGCCCCCAATCGACAAAAATATGGGCTGGCAAGCGGGCCATGCGCTTGACTTCCCGTATGGCTTTGGCAATGTAGAAGTATGAAGTCTTTCGCCAACCGCAATTCGCTTGAAGCAAGCAAAGGCAGGAGACCGGCCCGTACGAGTCAGTCGCCAACCTTTACGGACGCCGCTTGGCCGGTTTTGGTGCTTGGTGAAAAGCCGACTGCGATACCCCATCGAATTGTTGGGATACCCCAGCCAAATGATTGGTATATCCCAGCCAATTCTTGGGATATTCCAGTGGGAGGATTCGCCGAAAGTCTTTGTTTGTTGGGATGAGCGCGTACCAGGGGGAGGGGGGCGAAGAAAAACAGATCGCCGGAATCGCCGGAATCGCGCGCCATCGGCGTGATCGGGAAAACCGAAGACCGTCTGACGCAGACTCACGCAGATGGAACCTATAAGCATGAGGAAGGTTAACAATGCCAGCATTTGAGAACGACTACATGACGCCGGAAGAGCGCGCGGAATACGATCGCAAACTGGCGGAATTCAGCCACGAGTCCTCGCGGATGCGATGGGCCGCGGGCACGGCCGGAGAGCTCTGCGACAAACTCTATCGCGCCTATACTGCATACGAAGAATATCTGGCGCGGAACTACCAGGCGAGCAAAGATGCCGAGCACGTGGAGACGGTCAGCCAGCAGCTCTATCTCAAGCTCCGGGAAAATCTGGACAAGGCCGACCAGGCCGCACGTTGCGCGCACGTGAAGCCAAACGGTCGCACATGCGGGTCGCCGCGCATGAACGGGCGCGAACTCTGCTATGCCCACGCGCGCATGGCGGAAAGCAGGCCCAGAACCCTGGCCTTGCCTTTGCTCGAAGACCCCAACGGCGTGCAGTTGGCCATCATGAAGCTGGCCCAGTGGGTGATTGACGGCGAAATGGACGTTCAGAAAGCGGGCAAGATCGCCTACCTCATCCAGACTGCGGCCAGCAATGTGGGACGACTGGATTTTGGCGAGGAGGAGGTCGAGTAACAGATGAAACGTGGCGATGCTTTCGGGAGCTGTCATCCTGAGCGAAGCACGAGTTTCGCGGAGCGGCGGAGGCGCGTCTCAGCACACGTTTTTTTACCAACCAGCCAGCAAGGGGCTTAGTATATTGCACACCATACACCGCGATTTCCGGGAGCGCCCATGACCATCCATACCGGCCGGCACTTTCTCCAGATTCCCGGTCCTACCAATGTGCCTGACCGGGTGTTGCGGGCCATGGACCGCCCGGTGATCGACCATCGCGGGCCGGAGTTTGCCAAGCTGGGCGCGGAGGTGCTGGAAGCATTGCGGCCGGTCTTCCAGACTCGAGGCCCGGTAGTGATGTATCCGGCTTCGGGCTCGGGCGCGTGGGAAGCTTCGATTGTGAACACGCTTTCCGCCGGCGACCGCGTGCTGATGTTTGAGACTGGACATTTTTCCACCCTGTGGCGCCAGGTGGCCGAAAGAATGGGCTTGAAAGTGGATTACGTGCCCGGCAACTGGCGGCGCGGGGTTTCGCCGGACGACGTGGAGGCGCGTCTGAGCGACGACAGGACCCACGCGATCAAGGCGGTGATGGTGGTCCACAACGAAACCTCCACGGGCGTGACCAGCCGCATCGCCGAAGTTCGCGCAGCGATCAACCGCGCACGCCATCCCGCGCTGTTCATGGTGGACACCATCTCCTCCCTGGCCTCCATGGATTATCGCCATGACGAGTGGGGCGTGGACGTTACCGTGGCCGGTTCCCAGAAAGGCCTGATGCTTCCCCCCGGCCTCAGCTTCAACGCGATTTCTGA
This sequence comes from uncultured Acidobacteriaceae bacterium, assembly GCA_964521445.1. Taxonomy (GTDB): domain Bacteria; phylum Acidobacteriota; class Terriglobia; order Terriglobales; family Acidobacteriaceae; genus Angelobacter. The sequence goes on along the minus strand of CAZFRV010000363.1, from coordinate 3,865 downwards.
AAAAGCTCTGGCTGCCAACCGGACGGCCGGCCTGCCGCGCTACTACTGGGATTGGCAGGAGATGCTGAAGCCGAATCGCTCCGGCTTCTTTCCCTACACGCCGGCCACCAACCTGATGTGGGGCCTGCGCGAAGCCTTGCTGATGCTGCAAGAAGAGGGATTGACGAACGTCTTCCGCCGCCATGACCGCCACGCGGAAGCGACGCGCGCGGCAGTACGGGCCTGGGGCCTGGAGGTGTTGTGCCAGGAGCCGAAGGAGTATTCGAGCTCGCTGACCGCCGTGCTCATGCCGCAAGGTTTTGATGCCGATCGGCTGCGCACGGTGATCCTCGAGAATTTCGATATGTCACTGGGCGCGGGCCTCTCCAAACTGGCTGGGACAGTTTTTCGCATCGGCCACCTGGGGCACTTCAACGACCTCATGCTGGCCGGGACTTTGAGCGGCGTGGAGATGGGCTTGGAGATGGCCGGCGTTCCCCACAAGCGGGGTGGAGTAGTCGTGGCGCTCAAGAGCCTGGTGGAGAGCCGGCAACCAGCGCTAGTGTAGTCTTCAATGCGACTTGTGAGACAGTACGCTGCAAGGAGGAAGATCGCCGTGATCGCGCGTGATCGCCGGGATCTGGAAGAGCGCGAAACCGAGAATTTAATTGAGTGATTCGAAAGCCGCGGGTTTTCAGATCACCCGATCACGGCGATCACGTGCGATTCCGGCGATCTTGCCTTAGTCCCTGATACTTGTTCGCTCGTCGGCAAGAGAACGGCAAGGAAAAATTAGCGAGGACTCAAATTATGGCCACTCCCACCATGAAGTCCCAAGCCGGCGGTGAGACCCCGAGCGTGTTGCAGCGGGTTTTCTCGACGCCCAACATCGTGCTCCTGATGGTCTGCGTGATGTACGCGCTCACTTACATTGACCGCATCAATGTGAATACGGCAGGACCCGTTCTGCAAAAAGACCTCCACCTGGATGCTTCGCAGCTCGGCTGGGTATTTTCCGCGTTTGGTTGGGCCTACCTGTGCCTGCAGGTTCACGGCGGCTGGCTCAGCGACCGCTTCGGCGCCCGCCGGACGCTGGCCGTATGCGGCATCATCTGGTCGCTGTCCACCATCGCGGTGGGTCTGGTGGGCAGCTTTGCCGCGCTCATCCTGTGCCGGGTGCTCCTGGGGTTGGGCGAAGGCGCAACTTTTCCTACGGCCACTCGCGCGTTGTCAGACTGGGCAACGCCCGGGAGAAGAGGTTACGTCCAGGGCATCACGCATTCCTTTGCGCGGCTCGGTAACGCGGTAACGCCGCCGCTGGTAGCGTGGCTGATCCACCTCACCTCGTGGCGGCAATCGTTTGTAATCCTGGGAGTCGTCAGCCTGGTTTGGGCGGTGGTCTGGTGGTTGTATTTTCGAGACGATCCCGCTAGGCATCCCGGAACGACCGTGCAGGAACGACAGACTCTGACCAGCTATGCGACCAGAATCGCCAAGAAACGGGAGGTGGTGCCCTGGGTCACGCTCTCCCTGCGCATGTTGCCGGTGACCCTGGTCTATTTTTGTTATGGCTGGACGTTGTGGCTCTTCCTCACTTGGCTGCCCTCGTTCTTTCTGCATACTTACAAGCTCGACTTGAAGCATGCGGCCATCTCCGCCAGCGGCGTGTACATTCTGGGCGCGATCGGCAACACAGCGGGCGGGTTGACGAGCGATTCCATCCTCCGCCGCACCGGTGACCGCAACAAAGCTCGGCGTAACATCATCGCGATCTGTTTTTTGGTTTCCCTGGCGCTCATGTTCCCGGTCCTGAAGTCGCATTGGCTGGCCTCGGTATCGCCCTTCGTGAAACTGCACGAGCTGAACTTCGTGGCGGTCTGTCTGGCGGCGGCGTTTTTCTTCGCCGAGTTCACGATCGGCCCGTTTTGGGCCATCCCCATGGACATCGCGCCCCGGTATTCCGGTTCCGCCAGCGGCCTGATGAACCTGGGATCGGCGCTGGCTGCCGCTGTCTCGCCGCTCGTCGCCGGATACGTGATCAAGTGGACCAACGATTACAGCCTGCCCTTCCTCGGCAGCATGGCTCTGCTCCTGCTGGGCGCGATCATGGCTTTCTGGATGAAGCCCAATCAAACTCTGCCTGGTGCGGAATTGGAAACGCCCGCAGCGGTCAAGTGAGGTGAAAGCCACGCAAAAGCAATTTCACGTCAGTTAGAGAAAAGAACGAGAATATCGAATGACCCTGCGGCATTCGCGGGTTTTTTCCAGGTACTAGTCCTCAATTTAACGATTTCTTCATCGGATCAACACAATTCGTTCACGAACACTCACCTAGCATGGCTCCTCGGAGCAGTCTTTCTCTCGGCGGCTGTAGTTGCCCCTGCTGCTCTTACTAACAGTTCTTGAGTAACACGGAGGCTTGAGCCATGCGTAGGTCCTGGTTAGCGGTAGTCATCATCATGTTGATGTTCAGCGCGTTTCAGCAAACCCCCGCTGGGGCGCAAGAGCGCAGCGGGACAATCGTGGGCCATGTAACGGACGCCACTCACGCGGTGGTACAAGGTGCCCGCGTAGAGTTGCAGCCCAGCGGACAGACGGCGGTTTCCGGCGGCGAGGGCCAGTTCACGATTTCCGGCGTTGCGCCGGGGCATTACAAGCTCTCGGTTTCTGCGCTCGGCTTTGCCCAGTTTTCCACCAGCGACCTGGCAGTAACGACGGGAGGCGTTGTGAATGTGGATGCAACCCTAAAGGTGGAAACGCACACCGAGATAGTGGAAGTTCGCGCGGAGCGCGAGCACGGCGAGATCGAGGCGCTCAATCGTGAACGCACCGCGGACAACATTCTGCAGGTACTTCCCGCCGAGGTCATCACCAGCCTCCCCAATGCCAACATCGCCGACGCTCTGGGACGCTTGCCCAGCGTTACGCTGGAACGCGACGAAGGCGAAGGCAAGTATGTCCAGATTCGCGGGACAGAACCCCGCCTGACCAACGTGACCATTGACGGCATCAACGTGCCTTCACCGGAAAGCGGCGTCCGCCAGATCAAGCTGGATACGCTGGCGTCGGATTTGGTCGAATCTGTCGAGATCAATAAGACTCTGCAAGCCAACCAGGATGGAGACGGCATTGGCGGATCCGTGAACCTCAAGACCAAGACCGCAGGGGACGTTCCCACTCTTATCCTGTACGGACTCGGGGGTTATACCCCCATCATTGGCGGGCGCGGCGTGGACCAGTTCGGGGCCACCATCGGCCAGCGTTTCGGCCCAAATAAGAAACTCGGCGTCTTGTTCGGCGGGACCTATGACTGGAACGGCCGCGGTATCAATGACATTGAGCCGGTGCCCACCGCCAGCAGCCTGACTCCTCACTACGACAGCATGGACCAGCGCGACTACATGTACTACCGCACGCGCTGGGGGCTGGCGGGCAGTACGGATTACAATCTCGGTGATGGTTCCAGCATCTACCTTCGTGGCTTGTATTCCACGTTCCGCAACTGGGGACACAAGTGGGTTTACACGCTGAATGATGGTTTCAACATTCCCGCTCCAGATGGGCTTCCCCAAGCCAGCCAGGATTGGCGCCGTCCGGATTTTGCCATCGGCAGCCTGGTGCTCGGCGCCAGACACCTCTTTCATACGTCATGGCTCACTTGGGACGTTTCCGTGGCACGTTCCCGGTCATTGGCCGGGAGCGGCGGCGCCAACTACGCGTGGGCCGGGCCCGACGTTACCGCCACGTGCGGCAACATTCCTGCGAATGACATCTACCGTCCGCTCTTCTCGCCGAACTGCTTCACGCCCGGTCCCACGGATGCGACCGACATCAGGAACTACAATCTCACGAAATTCGAACTTCCGCCCACCGGCCTCTCGGCCCA
>CAZFRV010000362.1:0-11906 GCA_964521445.1 uncultured Acidobacteriaceae bacterium | reverse complement strand
TGCCGCGCATCGAATTTCCCCTGCGGCACAGAGAAGCGAAACGTAAGAAGGTTATCGGATTGGAATCCGGCATCGACCTGTTGCAAGCGCCAGAGGGTCTTGGTCAACAACACCCCACTGATGAGCAGCACCATGGCCAGGGCAAGCTCCAGGACTACGAACGCACTGCGTAAGCGCAAGCGGTTCGAGAGCTGCGAGAAACTCCAGCCGCCTCCTTTGAGCGCGGTGTTCAAATCCAGCCGAGACGCGTGCAACGCCGGAGCCAGACCGAACGTAAGGCCGGCCAAAAGGCAGGCCACGCCGGAAAAAGCCAGCACCCAGCCGTCGATCTGCAGATCGCGCAGGCGCGGAACGGCTCCATTGCTGCTGGCAATGATGAAACGCCCAGCACCAAGCGCGATCAATAAGCCGAGACTACCCCCAAGAACCGCGAGCAACACACTTTCGGTGAGAAACTGCCGGATGAGACGTGCCCGGCTCCCGCCCAGCGCTGAACGGACCGCTATTTCCTTTTGGCGGGCCGAGGCGCGAGCCAAGAGCAGTCCGGCCACGTTGGCGCAGGCGATCATGAGAACCGCGATTACTCCGGCCCACAACACCAGCAAGCTTCGACGGGCATTGCCGACGGTTTCTTCTTGCAAGCCCACCAACCGGACGCCGCTGAAGCCTCCATCCTGTTTGTTCAAATCGTCGGCGATGGTGTTCATCTCAGCGCCGGCCTCACCCAGGCTCACGCCGGGCTTCAGCCGTCCTACAGCGAAGAGTCCGTGGCCGGCCTGGTTTACAGTCTTGAAATCGAATCCGGGAAGACACCACATCTCCACACCGTCGTGGGGAAACCCGAACCCCGCAGGCATAACTCCGATCACCGAGTACGCCTGCTCATCCAGAGTTATCGACTTGCCCACGATGTTAGGGTCGCTGCCGAAGTGCCGCAGCCATGCGCCGTAGCTAAGAACCACCACGTGATCCCTGCCGGGCGCGTCTTCATCCTTCAGAAAGGTTCGCCCTTTCCAGGCGCTAACGCCAAACACGTCGAAAAAGCCTGCGGAGACTTGCTCGTTGTTAATCCGTTGCGGCGCCTTCTGGCCGGTAAGCACCACCGGCTCGTAACTATAGGTCGCGATCTCCGCGAAGGTATGGCTCTGTTTGCGCCACTCGAGAAAGTTATAGGGCGAGACCGGGCCGCGCATCAATCCGTGTGGAGGGTCGGTCTCCCAGATTTGCACCAGCCGGTCCGGCTGCGGGTACGGAAGCGGGCGCAGCAACACGGTATTGAGCACGCTGAACATCACTGTATTGGCGCCCATACCCAGAGCCAGGGTCAGAATCGCAGCCGCGGCAAAGCCCGGAGAGCGGCGCAACAGGCGCAAGGCATAGCGAAGATCCTGGAGCAGACTTTGCATGCAGCTCCTTTCCAGACACAATTCGAGTCTTGGCCCAAAACTGTGAACGCGCGAACGAGAACTTTCTTGCGGAACGATTTTAGCAACGACCGGACGCGTGTGACGGGCCGAAAAAGCCCGTCGTAGCTGATGACTGTGAAATAATCTGCTGCGTTCAAAAATCTTTTCTCCAGGAAGAACTGTGGCCTACCTCCAATTTCTTGGCGCTGCCGGTACCGTCACCGGCTCGAAACACCTGATCAACACTTCCGGCGACGCTGCCGGACGTAAGGGCCTGCAGGTGCTGATTGACTGCGGGCTGTTTCAGGGCCCGAAGGAGTGGCGCCTCCGCAATTGGCAGGACACGCCGGTGCCGGCTCGGGAGATCGACGCCGTCATCCTGACCCACGCGCATCTGGACCACTGCGGCTGGATTCCGCGTCTGGTCAAGGAAGGTTTCCGGGGAGCCATTTACGCTACGCCGGCGACCATCGATTTATGTTCGGTGGTGCTGCCCGATAGCGGCCATCTTCAGGAAGAAGAGGCGCGGTTTCATAATCAGAAGGGCACTTCCAAACATCGTCCTGCCCTGCCGCTGTACACGCTTGAGGAAGCGACGGAGTGTCTGCGCTCATTTCAGCCGGTTGAGTTCGGCGTGACCAAACAGCTCAGCCCGGAACTTTCTTTCCGGTTCGTACATGCCGGACACATTCTGGGTTCGGCGATGGTGGAAGTATTTCTGCGGCAGAACGGCCAGTCGCGCAAATTTTTGTTCACCGGCGATATTGGACGCGTGCCTCTCCGGCCCACGGCCCCGGGCCGCGTGGTGCAAGCAGGGCCCGATCCCAACGAAGACCCGGAGCTGCTGGTGATGGAATCCACCTACGGCAACCGTGTCCATCCTCACGAGGACGTGCGTCCGGAGCTGGCCAAGCTCGTCACCGACACCGTCCACCGCGGCGGATCGATCGTGGTGCCGGCGTTCGCCGTCGAGAGGACGCAGAAATTCCTCTTTCTGCTGAAAGAATTGATGGAAACGGACCGCATGCCCCGCATTCCCGTATTCGTGGACAGTCCCATGGGCATCAAGGCTGTAGAGATTTGCTTAAAGTACATTTGTGATTTCAACCAGGAAGCCTGCCAGTTGATCGAAAAGCATGGCTCGCCGCTCCAATGGCCGGGGTTTCATTTTGCTGCAAAACAGGAGGAGTCGAAAGCCATCAATGAGGTCCGCTATCCCTGCATCATTGTCTCTTCGAGCGGCATGGTCACCGGGGGACGCGTCCTGCACCATCTCCTGTTGCGGCTGGCCGACCCGCGCAACCAAGTGATCTTCATCGGCTTTCAGGCGCCGGGCACGCGCGGCGCCACCATCAAAAGCGGAGCCAAATCCGTGCGCATCTACTCCCAGGAAGTGGCCATCCGCGCTCATGTTGCCGCGCTCGAACAGTTCAGCGACCACGCGGACACGGAAGAACTGTTGCGCTGGCTCGGGACCTTCCCCAAGTCTCCGTCGGCCACGTTTCTCGTGCACGGCGAAGCTGACGCCGCCTCGCGGCTCCGCGAAACAATGTCTTCCACACTGGGGTGGAATGTGAAGATCGCGCAATGGCTGGAGAAAGTGCCGTTGGGTTAGGCCCGCCGAGCCAACGTTAAGAATTGTGATCGCCTAAAACTTCGTTTTTTTCTCCGTGTCTAAATTAGTGAGAGGCCAAGAACCGCCTAGGAGGTCTTTTTTATGAAGAAACTTTTGTCATGGCTTTTGGCCGCGGCGACGCTGAGTTTGGCCGTGGCTGCGACCGGCGCGCCTTTGCCGAGCGACCAGCGCGCGGAGGATCGGATCTATCGCAGTGTGCGCCACGAGCTGGTGATGCTGCCGCAACTTACGGTGTTTGATAATCTGTCGTACAAAGTGGAGGACGGCACAGTCACGCTCTACGGCCAGGTGCGGAACCCGGTCCTCAAGGACGAAGCCGCGAGCGTGGTGAAGAAGATCGAAGGCGTGGCGTACGTGGACAACAGGATTGAGATCCTCCCCGCGTCTTTCAGCGACGATCGCATACGGCGCCAGGAAGCCCGCGCCATTTTCGGTTATGGCAGCTTGTTTTGGTATTCGCTGGGCGTGTATCCGCCGATTCACATCATCGTGAAGAACGGACATGTGACCCTGGAAGGACTGGTGAACAACCAGACTGACAAAAACATCGCCGGAATCCGCGCCCATGGAGTTCCGGGAGTGTTTTCCGTGGAGAACAAGCTAGAGGTCGAGAACTCCGCACAGCGATGACGTGAAGTCCCGCGAGCGGAAGCGCAACGGCGCAGCCTCCAGGCTGCGCCGTTGCCGTCCAGGCTCATCGCTGTACGATTTTTCCCGACGTCAAGCAGTGCTCGCCAATGCCATCGTCTGACGCGTGCAGATCGCGCGTGGTATCCGAGCAATAAGCCCGGCCGGTCCCGCTCACCGGCTCCGCCATGACATGAAAGCTCTTGGCCGGATCTCCGTCGCATCCACTCAGCAAAAACTTGTAGCCGTTGTAAACACCGCTGGCGAATTCCGGACCCATGAAGGTGTACGGTTCCCCATCGTCCAAGCCTCGGCCCACACCAACCAGTTCTGAGATGGAGCAGGTGAATCCTGTTTCAGGATGTTTCTTCGCATAGATGTTCTCCGCCATGGCAATCAGGCGGACGGCGCGGGCGGCCGGCATCTTGGGCGGCTCATTCATGGCCACCGGCGTAACGCCCGGCGAATCGGACGCGGCCTGGGCCTTGGAGACCGCAGGAGCGATGGCCGGCGGGACCCAGGTGGACTTGTCGAGAATTCGCGGGTCGCCAATGGCGACGCTGGCTCTCACGATGACTCCGTTCAATCGCCAAACGTTCTGCTGCAGCTTCCATACCAGCAACAGCTTCAAACCCAAAGGCAAGTCTTCTTCCAGGCCGCTACGGAAAGTATGCAAGGAAAGTTGCATCTCGTCCTGGTCGCCCTGGAGATCTTCGCTGTCAATACGAATCTCCAGGCGCTCATGGCGCTCGGGGTTGTTATAGGAGAACAGAATCGGCCCTGCATCAAAGTTTTCCAGGTTGTCACCGGCGGCGGCTTTGGCCAGGGTCAGAGCCTGCAACGGATCAGAGCCTGCCGGAGTTGAATTTTTCAGCAGTTCTTTGAGCTTGTCCTGCACTTCCAGCGTCAAGTGCTTTTTGAACGCGTCCTCAGAGCCGGAAAACATTTCCAAAATCGCCTTCCGCGGGGACTGTTCCGGATCGCCTGCTTTCTGCTCGGCCGTAGCGATTCCTGCCAGAGCGCACACGGCGACCGCGATCCGAATGAGGCTGCCGTCGATCTTCATCCAACCCTCCCCAAAACCTCGCATCGCGCAAGGCTGTCCGGGTGAAGTATGCATCCGAAATGCACTCTGAGAAAGGTGACTTTTGGCACGGCTGCTACACGCGCCCAGGGACCTGGCTGTTGGATACTCTGGAGCGGCAGGCCGGTGACTTCACAGCTGGTTCGCCCCGAGCGGGCTTGCTAGGCCGCGCCTCGGCTAGTCCCGCCTTTGGAGTGGACAGTGAGCGGCTGAGGCGGTGAGACCCGCATACGCACACCACACGAAGGACAATGCGGGCTTGCCACGTGCTCCAGGACCGCGGGCACGGTCTTGAATTCACGCCCACATCGCGGACATGTGACTTTGACGATCGAGATCAACACGCAACCCACCGGATGGACGCTGATGAACCCATCTCCGGCAGATTAACAGTACGGTTGGGGTTACGCAATGTGCAATGAATCGTTCGCTTTTCCCAAAAATGGAATTAATCGACCACACCGTTGCTGGCGACCACCCGCGCGACCGCGAGCATGGCGATGGCCTGCGCGGAACTGTAGCGCAACTGTTGGGCCCTCGCCAACGCATTGGTCGAGTTGACCTGGGCCGCGGCTTCGCCCACTTCCCGAACCGCATCCGCAGCATGAGTTTCCTTACTGCGTGCTTCCCAGGCGTCATCGGCGGCGGAGAAAGCCATATCAAAGTATTTTGCTGCCTGGGCCTTGTCGCCGCCGGTAGCCGAGGCGAAACCGTGTGCGGCGGCTTCCCGGGCGCGCTGCGCCGGCGGCAAGTTGCGCAAGCGGTCGCTCTGGTCGGAGCCATTGTGGGCCATCGCCGCAAGCACCGAAACCCCCTGAGCAGGCCCGCGATCCAGCTTTTGCGCCTTGGCCGAGCTTCTCACCAGGGTGTTCGCCACCACGTCAGTTTGCAGCGCCTGCTGATACGCTTTCTCGCCCAGCGTCTGTTGCATGGCGCCGGAGGCAATGCGGAGGGCCACCGAGCGCGCTGGTGTGTCAGGCATCTTCCCCAGCCAGTCCACGAGTTGCAGCCCTGCTTTTGCGGCCGCAGGCGGGTCCACGGCCGGGGCCATTCGCGCGTACATGGCGGCGAAGTTCTCCGCTTCGCCGGCATTGGCATTCTCCTGGGCATCCGGAAGCGAGCTGAACATTTTTTCAAAATGGGCCTGCGACCACGGTGATTTCGTCCCTTGGGCTTCCATGGCGGCCACGAGAGCGCGCGGAGCCACGACTTTTTTCTCCAGGGCCGCATCCAGTTTGCGTGACGCCGGATCGAGCGTGTGCTTGGAGCAACTGGAGATCGCGCCGATCAACGACTGCTCCGCCCGCAAGACCGCCTCTGGCGGCAGGTTCTCTACGAAGTTTTGTGCAGCCAGGCAGTCCGCCTGCCCGCTCGCCATCACCGACACTACCGGCTTTTGCCCCACGCTGATCAGCTCCGACTCAATCCGCGCGCCTTCCTGCCAAAGTTTTTTGGCCAAAGCGCGGTCCACGGGAGAGACCGTCTCCGCGGCGGTGGAAAGCACTCGTAGACGGTCCTGTGGATCCGATTCCGGCAGCGCCACCGCCATGTTGACCGTGTCCACGACGAACTTCTGCCCGAGAGCCAGGTTACCGGCAGTCCGCGACGCCGTGGGCTTGCCCGATGTTTGCGAGGTCGAAATCTGCGGATTCGTCACCTGCGCCAGCCCGCTCAGGGACAGACCCATCACAATGCTCGTTGCCACGAGCCTCTTTACAGCAACCACTCTTAACTCCGTTGGGATGAAACCTCACATGTCTTGTGAGGACTTAGGAGAGGCTATCGGACAACGTGCTCTGGCTCAATGATTTCCGGCGCCGGCACGAAGATTTGTCGGTTGCGGGATTAAGGATGGTCTCTACTTAGTACCATCGCAGCATCGCGTTCCCTCTACCGGGTTTGCGATGCCCGCAATTCCCTTACGATGTCGGCCGCAGCCTGGCGCGCTGCATCGCCTTGGTCGGGCGGGAAGGAAATGGCGCCGACGCGCGCGTGGCCTCCGCCGCCGTAGCGCTCGCAGATCTTAGCCAGGTTGACCATGTTGGTCTGCCTGGTCCAGGGGTTGGAGCCCACCGCCACTTTTACGCGGAAACTGCTGCTGCTTAGCCCGATGCTGTACACCGACTCCGGATGGAGATAATAAGGAATGAACTTGTTGTAGCCTTCCAGGTCCTGGTCTGTGATGTCGAAATAGATGGTGCCCTCGGTGCATTCCGCCCGCTGGCGCAGGATGTCGATGGACCGGCGATGACGCTCCAGCAGCGGCCCAATCAGCGGCGCCACAAACGGCTCCTCAATCACGCGGCCCAGCGGCTCTTCCGCGAGACAGGGAATCAGCCGGGGAAGGAAGCTGGGGTCGTTCGTGGATTCAATGGCCATGGTCAGCTTCATGGCGGGCTCGGCCATCTCCACGGCCTGCTGCGGCGATGTGAACTGGGCGCCATCGATCACGTCCGCCCAGTGGATCAGCTCCTGCATCGGGCGCGGATCAAACCCGAACTTTTCCTGGGCAATGCACGCCAGAAATTTCGTGCAGGACTTAAAATCCGGATCGTAGAACTTATGGGTTTTGTCGCTCCGGCGATAGTGCTCGGCGTCTTCCGGCGTCAGGAACGCGCTTTGATGATGATCAAACCACCATGTAATTTTCGGGGATGGCGAATACTTGAAGTCGACAATCGCGTTCTCATCGCCGTTGAAATCATTTTCATCGAAGAGAGCGCCGGCGCGATGCACCAGTCCGCTGAACTGAAACTCGGCTTCGCGGTTGATCCGCTCGCGGTAAAACCGGGAGAAAACGGCCGCTGATGCCGTTCCGTCAAAGCACTTTCCGTGATAAAAGATCCTGACTTTCAAAAGACGGCCCTTTCGTCGCCCCCGCGGACGGAAAAACTAAAGCTAATAGAAATGACACCGCCCGGACATTAAGTCAAGCATCGGGGACATTTCTGCCCCGGCTTGCCCGTGAGGCTGGACGTGAATCGCCGCTGGATTCGCTCTCGAGCGGGCTATTTATAGATGGAAAACTGGTCGGTCGGCTTCTGAAGTTTGATGGTGATTTCCAGGTTAGGCTGGTCGATGTCGTAATCCTGGCCGAAAGTCCGGAATCCCTGGGCGATCACCTGGACGCGCATCTTGCCAAAGGGAACACCGCTGCTTTCCGCCTTGCCGTCCTCGTGGGTCTTGAGTTCCAGACCCTCGTCTTTCTGCTTGCCATCGATCACCGGGTGCAGCACGACCTCGGCGTTTCTTACTGGTTTGCCGTTACTCTCCCGCACCACCGTGACTTTCACCAAGGCGGTCTTATGTTCGGATTTCTTCTGGGCAAACGCAGCCAGCGTGATTACGCAGGCCAACAAACCGGCAGACTGAAGTCGGGTCATACTCCTTATTCTACAGCCACTTGGCTTTTTGGCGCTGAAGTGCGGCCCACCTCCAGCTTGCTCGGGTCTTAAGAACCACAGACTGAAGCTCGTTGCCCACAGATAACTTCACCCTGCTGACTTGTCCGCGTGTACCTCGCCCACGCCCCTCTCCTGAATCGCCGGACCTGGGCACGCACTATAGGACTTTGGTAATCGCCATTACGGGAAATTCGGCAATGCGGTTGCCCTGCGTTGATAGCAAAGAAGATAGCAATCGAAGACACAGAAGAAGGGCAAACTCCCTCAAGACTCACCTCTTCGATTAGTACAGACTAGTTTGTGGGATTTCGGTCTCAGCGGCATTTCCCTTGTGTTCGTTGACACGCTTCTATGTAGAACGCTAGCTTATTGCCACTTAGAAGGCTATTTTGCGCTCCACTAAGAGCCCGAATGGGCTTGCGCGGATCTTTCGCGAATAGGATTTCAAATGCGGCATACCAACAGAGCGGCAGCGGGCTTCAGCATGGTCGAAGTCTTAGTTGTTGTAGCAATCATCGCGATTGGCTCCGCCGTCGCGATCTTGCAGATCGGCCCGGTGGTAAAAATGGCGCGTGTCGATAGTGCTGCGTCGTACGTATTGAACGAGATACGCCACACTCGCGAGCGGGCGATCGACGAACGGCGCAAGTATCAGATCACGTTCGTGACCAACGCTGCCTCTCCATTCGCTACCATGAACGTTTTTCAGGGCAACACCAATGCAGCTGGCGTGTTGGTTTTTACCCCTGACACCATGAACCGAAGCCTCGACTTGCCCTACGACGTCCAATTCCTGGCGCCAAATCCCATACCGCCGGCCGCTCCCGATGGGCAGGCTTGTGGCCAAGCCCTTGCCATCGATTTCAGCGTTACTGGTGGGGCTTGTGGTAGCAGCACAACATTGACGTTCAACCCGGATGGCAGCATTAGCGACGTGGTGGGAGGGGCTACGAACGGAGCCATTTACCTGGGGCGTCCCGGGGAACCGCTCGCGACACGGGCGGTTTCGTTCTTTGGCGCCACCGGCCAGACCAAAGGGTGGCGCATGGTCAAGAATGGCGCTGCCTGGGCGTGGGGGCTCCAATGAAGATTCTTCGAGCTAAGCGACAGCAACACCAGAACTCGTTAGGCCGCCAAGGCTTCAGCCTGCTAGAAGTGATGATCGCAATCGTCATCTTGACGGTCGGATTGCTCGGATTGCTGGGGCTCTTCGGATCGGCGCTTTCCGCTACCGCAAACGCGCAACAAGATCTGGTCGCAAAACAGAAAGCCCGTGAATTGCTGGAGGCCGTCTACAGCTCGCGCGATGACGCCGGCATGGCTTGGGCTCAAATACAAAACGACAATGTAGCTAGTGGCGCTTTCAAGACTGGCTGGCAACCACTGTTGCGCGTGACTCCAAATACGAATCAGATCCTGGGAACCTCGCAGCCGAATGGCCCGGGCGAAGGGCCTGCGACGGACTATGTGCTCGCGCCCGATGCCGCCGGGAACCTCACCGTTCAAGTCCCGCTGACGAATTATCTGCGTCGCGTCGATATCCTCCCGGTCTTATACCCGGATGGCAGCACCAACCAGAATCTTCGCTCCATCAGTGTTACCGTCCGTGTGCTGGGACGGACCAACCGCGACTACACCGTCGCGGGATATATCTCGAGCTACCGCTAAGGAGCCGCCGATGAAACGACGCAAGACGAACTACAAAACCGATCGGGGATTCTCTCTGCTTGAACTCTTGATCGCCATTGCCGTCTCGCTGATCGTGCTCGGTGCCGCCCTGATGGCTTTCAAAAAGGCAACGGACGTTACCACCGTTGCCGTTAATCGGGCTGAGATGCAGGCCAACGCCCGGGTGGCCATTAATTCCATCGCGCGCGACCTCGCTGAGGCAGGAGCCGGGGGCTTTCCCTACGGCGGGATCGGTCTTCCCAATGGAGCCACACCCTTCTTTGCGCGAGACACCGCAGGCAACAACTATCTGAACAACAACACTTACGCGCAAGACGTTCTTTATGCCGTCACGCCTGCTTTCAATGCGGGTCCCACGATTGACAGCATAACCACCGACGGCATCACGCTGGTCTACGTTGACCAGTCTTTGTTCTCCGCCCCTTGTTCGAACTGGAGTACAACGTTCGTTTCCGTGAACCCATCCGGCTCGCAAATCACCGTGCCGGGAACTTTGTGCCCGGCGCTGAATGATCCGGTTTACGGTCTTAACGATGGTGACATGGTGATCGTAACCGCCGGCACAACAGGGCAGTCGGCTGTCGGAGAAATAACCAACCTCCCTGCCAGCGATAAGATCGATTTTGCCGCCTCCGATGTCCTGGGCATGAACGTGCCGTCAGCTTCTAGTGGAAACATCGCCTCATTGGCCAATCCTGGGCCGCCGGCGGGCAGCTATCCGCCCATCCAAATCGCGCGCATCCTCATGGTCTCTTACTTTATTCAGGCTCTGGATGCCAACGGCAACGCGATCCCGCTTTTGGGACCAGGGGTCGTTGCGCCGAACGCCGTGGACTATCGGTTGATGCGGATGGTGAATTCTCACCCACCAGTTCCGGTAGCCGAACACATCGTCAATCTCAAGTTCAGTTATGACCTCATGAGCACGGCTGGGGCGGAAACTTCGGCCAACCCCTCTGCGGTGGTGGCCGGCGTACCCGTTTTCGCCAACATACGTAATGTGTATATCTCTGTAACTTCGCGTTCCCCTCACCCACTCGGCGCCAACGTCGGTGGGAATGGTTATACGTACTCCACCATGTTCACCAATGTCAGCCCCCGCAATCTGAGTTTTAAGAACCGGTACAAATAACCGGTTTGAGAATGGCTTAAAGAGAGGACGATATGCGGACGAACGTATCTCGACGGCGCGAAAAGAAAAAAGATTCGAAGGGATTTGCTCTCGTCTCTGCCTTACTCTTGCTACTGGTACTTTCCGGGATAGCGTTCGGCCTTATGTATACGGTGAATACCGAGCAACACCTGCAACGCAATGATCAGGGCAATGGCTTGGCTTACTACAGCGCCGAAGCCGGCATGGAAAAAATGATGGCCGATTTGGGCGACCTCTACAATGCACAGGCATCTCCGAACGCGGCGCAGATCGCCGCTGTCGCCTGCCCTCCCAACACCGGATGCGCCAACGAACCGACCCCAGGCGCCCTCAACGGCACGACCTTCGCCGATTACAGCATCAACGTGCCCCTTGCTGCCGACGGCGTGAATCCGCAGTGTAATGCATCCACGGTCACCTCGGGACCCAATAAGGGCCTCATCGCAAGCATCTGCCCCATGACGTTGAATGTCACCGCGGTGCGCCCCGGCGGCGAGGAAGTCAAGATGTTCCGCAATGTGGAGATTGCGCTCATCCCCGTTTTTCAGTTTGGCGCCTTCTGCGATGGCGATTGTAGCTACTTTGCCGGTCCGCAGTTCGACTTCTCCGGCCGCGTCCACACCAATGGCAACCTCTTCCTGGCGTCAAATCCCGGGCCTTTGACCTTCCACGACCCAATTCGCGCGGTCTTCGATGTGGTCCGCGATACCCTTGGCAATGGCCTTGCCATCACCACCAGCGGTCACACCGGTGCGGTGTTCATTCCGACTCAAAGCGGCGGTTGTCCGATAGGCGGCGGGGCAAGCAACACCTGCCGTGCACTGCAATATACGGGTCCAGATGAGGGGAGCTCCATCGGCGGAACCTTACAGCCCCCGGGAATACCGACAGCAGGCGGAGCAACCAA
>CAZFRV010000361.1:0-22681 GCA_964521445.1 uncultured Acidobacteriaceae bacterium | reverse complement strand
TAGCTGGCCGCCGCGGCGGCGGAGACGAGAGTTGTGAGAGCGGCAAGCACGGAAGAAATTTGGTAATTGCGCAATTTGGTAAATGGATAATTGAAAAGCGCCATTAAGTCGGTTCTGAATCAATTACTCAATTACCAAATTACCCAATTACCAAATTTCTTGCCAACGAAAAATATGCCCGGCCTAAAGACCAAGCTGGCAATCGGGTGCATTTTTTATCCACAGAGCGTTGACTGATTGGTCATTGCCAGGGGACGCCCGGCGATATATGCTGCGGCCAGTCGGTCTTTTCTAGGATCGTCTTCTCTGGGAACGTTTTTTCTGGGACTATGGCGAAGCTTTTTGAACCTCCCCGGTATATCGCGCTGGAAGGCCCCATACGCGTCGGCAAGAGTACGCTGGCCAATATTATCGCGGACCGGCTGAATGCCCAGCGCGTCATCGAGCCGGAAGACAACCCATTCCTGCGCGGGTTTTACGAAGGCCAGCGGGGAGCGGCCTTCCAAGCCCAATTCGCCTTTCTCATGCGCCGGTTCGAGCAGCTCCATCGGTTGGAGGTGGGGCCAAATTCGCACAAGACCGTGGTGGCGGATTACATATTTGAGAAAGACAAGATCTTCGCCTACATCAATCTCAGCGATCCTGAGCTCGAGGTCTATAACCGCTACTACCAGCACTTCCGCGAGCAGGTGCCCGTGCCCGACCTGGTGATCTACCTCCAGGCCTCGCCTGAGGTGCTGAAGAAGCGTCTGCGCAAGAAAAACATCCCTGGCGAGGCCTCGGTCAGCGACGACTACATCGAAGAAGTGGTCAAGGCCTACGAGCACTTCTTTTTCCATTACACGTCGTCAGATTTGCTGGTGGTGAACACCAACGACATCGACTTCGTCGAGCGCCACTCCGATCTTCAGGAACTTCTGCGGCGGGTCAGCGAGCCCATCCGCGGAACCCAGTATTTCCTGCCCCTGGGATCAACCGACGCCGCCAGCGCGTGACATGAGCGAGTCTCACTCTTCGAGGCGTAGTTTCGGGCGTCCGCCCTCGATTTGGTTTTCGTTATTTTGGGCTTGGCCAACCCAGGCTCTGGGGCTACAATAACCGCGTACAGGCGGTATCGGGTTATCCCGAACTGCACTGGAGGCAACATGAGCATCACTTCCCTCAACGAAGGGCAGGGTCCATCCGCCCTATCGAAAATCACTACCACCACAATTCAAGAGAAGAAGCAGCGGCACGAGCCGATCACCTGCCTGACCGCGTACGACTACGCGACAGCGCGCTTGGTGGACGAGGCCGGCATCGACATGATCCTGGTGGGCGATTCCCTGGCCCAGGTTGTGCTGGGCTATGAGAGCACTCTTCCGGTCACCATGGAAGAAATGCTGCACCACCCGCGGGCCGTGCGCCGCGCGGTGCGGTCGGCGATGGTGATTGCCGACATGCCCTTCGGATCCTACCAGGGCGACGTGAAGGAAGGCGTAGCCAACGCCATGCGCTTCGTCAAGGAAGCCGGCGCGGAAGCGGTCAAGGTGGAAGGCGGCGACAAGCGCGTTGACCTGGTCCGCCATATCCTCGATGCCGAAGTCCCAGTCATGGGGCACATCGGCCTCACTCCGCAGTCCCTGCACAAGATGGGCGGCTACAAAGTCCAGGGCAAAGATCTCTCCGGGATCGAGCACCTCATGAAGGACGCCGTAGCCTTGGACCGCGCCGGCGTGTTCTCCATCGTGCTGGAAGGTGTGCCCCGCGAGGTGGCAGCGATGATCACCCGCGAGGTTTCCGCGCCGACTATCGGCATCGGCGCCGGCCCGGATTGCGACGGGCAGGTGCTGGTGTTCCATGACATTGTGAACCTCTCCTTCGCGCCGCCGGCCAAGTTTGTCCGCCGCTATGGCGATGCCGCCGCTCTGATTCGCAGCGCCGTGGAGCAGTTCAAGGCTGACGTGACAACGGGAGCCTATCCCAAGGACGCTGAGTCTTACCATCTGCCCAAGGAGACGCGCACGGACCTGGATGCCATCCTGCGGCGGAGAGAGATGAAGGCGCATGCGCGGTGAACAGCCGTTAGCCTTTAGCCGTTAGCCCTTAGTCGTGGCTAGCTATCTAATGCGACCATCGCTCGCTGATCCGCGCGTTCGGCTAAGTACGAATGGCTAAGTACTAAGTGCTGCTCCCTCATGCTGACCATCACCTCGGCTACGGAAATGACTGCGCTGAGCCGCGAAGTCCGTCGCGCGGGGAAGCGCCTGGGTTTTGTGCCCACCATGGGCGCGCTGCACCCGGGACACATTTCGCTGGTGCGGACGGCGCGCGCCCAGTCGGACGTAGTGGTGGCCTCCATTTTCGTCAACCCCAAGCAATTCGGGCCGAATGAAGACTTCGCCAAATATCCGCGGAGCCTGGAGAGCGACTCGGCCAAGCTCTCCTGCGAAAACACCGACTATCTCTTTCAGCCCTCGGTAGAAGAGATGTATCCCACCGGCGCCACCACCTGGGTCACGGTGGAGGGAATCACGGACAAGCTGGACGGACGCTCCCGTCCCGGGCATTTCCGGGGCGTGACCACGGTGGTGGCCAAGTTGTTCAATATCGTCCAGCCCGACCTGGCTTTCTTCGGGCAGAAGGATGCCGCCCAGGCCGCCATCGTCCGCAAGATGGTACGCGATCTGAACTTCGATGTGGAAATTGTGGTCTGCCCCGTCGTCCGCGAGCCCGACGGGCTGGCGATGAGCTCGCGCAACGTATACCTCAGCGCCGCCGAACGCAAGCAGGCAACTGTCCTCTACCGCGCGCTGATGCGGGTGCAGATGCTGGCCGACCAGGGCGAGAGCGATTCCGCCCGGCTGGCTGCTGCCGGCCAACAGGTCATGAGCGAAGAGCCCTCAGTCCGGCTGGACTACTTTGAAATTGTGAATCCTGACACGCTCGATCCGGTGGCTAGTACATCGGGCGGCGCGCTGGTGGCCGTGGCGGCGCATGTCGGCAGTACGCGTTTGATCGACAACATTCTGCTGCATGGAAGGGGACACTAGCCGAACACCTCTCAGCGACGCTCAGGGCGATCGCTTTTGCGGCCTGGATTTCACTCCAAGTCGAATCTATTGAAGAACTTACCTCAACTTGAATCTACTTGAGGCTATCCGGCTCTCGCGCGCCTGCCTGGCAAAAATCCGGCATCGAATGCGGGACAAGATCACAAAATCTACCGCAAGAAGCCTCCTGGTGAACCGTTCTAGTAGGAATGGGGAACTTTTGTGCGTAGCGGAGTGTATATCTTCTTGGAGGAAGAACATGATCAACGCTTCCGAGTGCGCTAAGAAATCGGGCAAATACGCCTTCGGTCTGGACGAGGCGCAAACCGCGCAGGCGTTGCGCAAGCTAGCTGACGACATTGAGGGCGGCCAGGTCGCATTGCACAGCGTAAGTACTTCCAGCCGTGCCGCGCATGAGGAGTTCACCATCCGTGAGTTGGTGATTGAGGTCCTGGAAGAGAATTCTGTGGCCGGGCCCCGGATGATCAAGAGCTGAGGCGCTGAAAGCGGGCGCCGTTCCGTTCCGTTGCAGCGCCAGGATCCAACCTTCCCGAGACAGGAATCGAAACTTCGTCCGAAAGTGCCACGCTGCACCGCTGCCTCCTGCGACACACTACAATAGGCATCCACATACTTCCGGGTGGGTGCTGCAGTTGCGACCCAACTGTGTCATTCCGGCCGGGCGCCAAGAGCCCGGCTGGAGTGCGGTTCGAGGAGGCGCCTTTTGGCTGCACAAGAAGATCTGCTGGAGAAGGGTTTTCAACTCGCCTATTTCATCTTCCCCAGCCGGACTGTGGCCGTTCGCATTCTGAGTGGCGCTTTGAACAAGCTCAAGACGCAACGAGGACGCGAGAACCGCAGGGCCTATTGGCGCGATAAATACCTCAAGAGAGGGATCACTCGCATCAGCCGCGAGGAGCAGGATGCTCTGCAGTGGCTTATCTTTTTTGAATCCGACCGCTTCGAGAAAGAGCAGGAAGACTTGGGCGGACAGACGCCGGAGAATATGGCAGTCCGCTACATCAAGAACCTGGTGCGAATGACCACCGCTATGTCCTCGTTTTACGTGAATGTGGGCGTCCACAGGCTTCTCCATAACTACACGACCGCCGAGACCCAGAGGGTATACGAAACAGTTACGGAGCGATACCTGGGAGCCGATGAATACCGTCGCGCGAAAAGCGCGTTGATGAGCAAGCTGGAGCGACGCTTCGGGAAGTTCCTCAGAACATTCAGGACGCAACATGGCGAACTGAGGTTCGAGGCCTGCCAAAACCAGGAACACTGGGCGGGCTTAGCGGAGGCTTGCTTGCGGGCATTCATCCCCTGGAGCACGACCAAGACCTGCTGCCCCGTGCCTTCCGATTTCGGCGCCGAGAACAGCGACCTTCCGCCACTGCTGGTTGGCGCCACGGCCGAAAAGATGGACCACGATCAGATCGAGATCAATCGGTGCCACGCATTTATCGATCCCGTTTGCTATGGCCGGCTCACCAGCGCGCTGGCTTTCGATCCTCCCAATAAAAAGCTTTCCCTGCCGAGGTTCTTTATGGACGACACCCGAAGCGCCAACAAACCCGACTCTTCGCAACCAGCTCCACCCCTAACCGGGGAAGAGCGAAAGACAGTCAGCAGTCATCTTTCCACCGAAACCGCGCGCCGCCGCCGAGCCGTAGCAGAGTTCGTCACGGTTGCAGTCGACGGAGTGGAATGTGCGGGGCTGGCCCTCGCCGGCGAGACGGAATCCACTCTGGAGATCGAAGAAGGCGCCGAACTGGTTGAGATCAGGACCAAATACCTGGGAGAAGACGTCTTGCTGGCGACGCATCGCGTGGCTTACACCGAGGCGCAGGGCATAGCGCCATCCCGGACGGCCGTATTCCTGAAAGGCGGCCGCACGCTGCTCTTGGAAATCTCTCCACCCGCAGGGCCCGCAACGGAAGCGGCCCGCCGCGCGGTAGTGCGAATTAGCTATCAACCGTCCGCGCTACGGGTCTGGCGGGATGATCATCCCTCGCTGTGGGCCGGAATCAGGTATGCGACGGCGGCTTTCGTGCTCGTGGCAGCAGGCTGGATTCTGGGCGCGAAAGCCGACAGGGGCCGCCAGCTTGCAAATGTACAAACGCAGGAAAAGTTCGTTGCGGCGTTACCTTCGACTTCCACCCCATTGGTCCAGCCACTTCCTTGGGCCAAGGCGTCCGAGTTCGTTCCCTCCTACAATTTGGTGCCCGATGACTCGATCGTACGCGGGGCCGGCGGCCCGGACGTTCCCTCGGTGATGGTGCCGTCTCATCCAGCGCTGTTACGCCTGGAACTTCGGCTCGGCGCCGGCGATGCCCACAAATCGCTCCGTGCCACGCTTCGGCCATTCCTGAAAAAGACTGACATCCTGAGTCAAAGCTTGCGCAAAGCAAAAGCGGCTGCGTCCGGCGCCGTAGCCACGTTCTGGGTTCCTTCAACTGTCCTGGAGAGCAACCAGGACTACGCGGTAGACCTGCGTTCCCGGAATTCCGTCGGCGGGCTGGACGAAGTGAGCAGCTTTACCTTCCGGACGGTGGCCGAACCACAGCACTCGGAGGAGCGCATGCGGTTTGAAGAGCCGAAGGGACTGGAGTCGTCAGACCATTCATTCGCTGAATCCTCGTATCCATTGAGAAAAGAATAACTTGGCTGGAATTGGACAGCTGTGTTTGACGGGATATTGTCTGAAGCGCGCTAACTTTCTAAAGCAATTCTAATCTAGTCCGAAAGTGCCACGCCTGTGTCCTGACAACCAGTGTAAGTAAGGAGGAACAAAGATTGTGCAAGGCGGTTCCAGGTATGAGTCTCGTTAGGAGAAGGGAACAACTTGACTGTGGGGGCAATAAGGATCAACCCAGGGAGGAACCGGATCATGATTAACGCTACTGAGTGCGCCAGCAAGGCAGGTAAGTACGCTTTCGGCTTGGATGAAGCAAGAACTGCGGCGGCATTGCGCAAACTCGCCGACGAGATTGAGGCGGGCAGCGTCGCGTTGCACAGCGTAAGCACTTCCAGCCACGCCGCGCATGAGGAATTCACCATCCGCGAGCTGGTGATTGAAGTTCTGGAGGAGAATCCGAGCGTGGGTCCGCGAGTAGTTCGCGGTTGAGCCAGGGCCCGTAAACCGCCGTTCATCACCGAAGGCCAAAGAACTGCTCCACGTCAGCCAGGTCTTTCGTCTTCTGATACGCCGGTAAGCTCTCGACAAAGATTTTGCCATAGCGCTGCTTGAGCACGCGGTTGTCCAGCAGCGCCAGCAACCCGCGATCTTTGACCGAGCGAATCAATCTGCCGAAGCCTTGCTTCAGAGAGATCACTGCTGCCGGCACCTGGTAATCGAAGAAGGCGTTGCCGCCGGCCTCTTCGATAGCGCGAATACGCGCGGCCACCACCGGATCGTTGGGGACGGCGAAAGGCAGCCGGTCGATGATCACGCAACTGAGCTGCTCGCCTTGCACATCCACGCCCTGCCAAAAGGAGGCCGTCGCGAAAAGCACTGCGCCCGGCGTCAGGCGAAACTCCTCGAGCAGCGCGTTCTTGGGCGCCGATCCTTGCAGGAGCATGGGAAAAGGAAGTTCGCCGAGCAAGCGGTCGTGAATGTCATGCATCTGGCTGTAGCTGGTGAAGAGGCAAAACGCGCGGCCTTGCGTGATCTCGAGAATGCGCCGGATCTTCTCCGCGGCGCCGCGCGCAAACGATGCCGTTCGCGGGTCTGGCAGGTCCGGAGGAATATACAGCAAGACTTGTTTCGCATAGTCGAAATGCGAGGGCAGCACCTCCTCCCGAGCATGTTCCAGGCCCACACGCTGACGGATGTAATCAAAATTACTGTGTTGTTGGGCCGTCGCCGCCACCGCCAGAGTTGCTGACGTCAGCACCGCGGTTTCCACGTTTTCAAACAGCGATTTCTTGAGAATCTGGGAAACATCAATGGGCGTGGCCTGAAGGATGACGTGTGCCTGGCCGGCGCGCGTCTTGCGGCCCTCGCCCCGCTGGTCAATCCAGAACACTGTGTTCTTGTCTTCTGACTCCATCAAGAAAGCCAGTTGCGTCTGGAGTTCCTGGGTGCGCCGCGCGAAGCCGAACACTTCGTCGGGTTTGGCCGGCAGCATCTCCAGCTCGCTGAAGACGCGGCCTAGCGCCTGCATGACCGCATCGTAGTCCTCGCCATTCTTCTCCAGGAACGCTTCCCGCCCCCGGAAAGCAAAGCGGCCTTCGCCCGCAGGCAGAAGGCTGAAGAAAAACCTTGTCCGTTCTCGCAAACGCCCGAGTGCCTGCAGCAAACCGGCGGACATGGCTTGCTTTTGCTGGAGCGTGTGTTCCATGTCGCGAGCCAATTCTTCAAAGCGCAAGTTGCTCACACTGACGCCGAAGTAATTGCTGGCCACGTCTTCCAGTTCGTGGGCCTCGTCGAAAATCACGGCCGAAAACTCGGGCAGGACGCCGGCGTCAGGCGCAGCGCTCTGGCGCAACGCCAGATCGGCGAAGAACAAATGGTGGTTCACGATGACAATGTCGCTCTCCAGCGCCTTCCGCCGCATCTCGGTGATGAAGCATCGCTCCCACTGCGCGCATTTTTGTCCGGTACAGCGGTCGGTTCGGGCGTCCAGCTTTTGCCAGAGTTGCGTATTCTCCGGCAGTCCCTTCAACTCGGCGCGATCACCGGTTTCGGTAACGGGCTCCCACTCCGCGATCTGGCGGTACTGTTCAATTTCCTGTAAACCGCTGAGCACCGGCTGGTCGGCGAGATCATAAAGTTTCTGGCGGCACAAATAGTTGTTGCGGCCTTTCATATAGCAGACGCGCAGCTTGCCCAGCAGGCCTTCCAGAAAGGGAACGTCCTTGAAAAAGAGCTGCTCCTGCAGGTTCTTGGTGCCGGTGGAGACGATCACGCGCTTGCCGCCACGGATCACCGGCAAAAGGTAAGCCAGCGTCTTGCCCGTCCCGGTGCCGGCCTCCACTATCAGATGCCGGCGTTCGCTCAAGGCCTTTTCTACGGCTTCAGCCATCTGCAACTGCCCGCGGCGAAACTCATAGTTGGGATGCGCCTGGCTGAGCATTCCACCCGGCGCGAAAAACTGGTGCAGAGTGGGCAGTTTGCGCGGGGCCGTAAGGGCTGACGTTCCGGGCTGAGACGGGGAGGCCATGGTGGGCGTGCTTTAATAATAGCTGAGAGCAGTAATTAGTATTTAGTACTTGGTATTTAGCCGTTTGTCCTGCGCGCCGAAGCGTAAATCATCCGCTACGACGCGAAAGCTAAATACTAAATACTAAGTACTAAGAACTCGTGCTGAGCACCTCCTCAACCCGCGCCCCGCTGCTGGCCATCGTCGGCCGACCCAACGTCGGCAAGTCCACGCTCTTCAATCGCATCATCGGCTCGCGGCGGGCCATTGTCGGCGACGAGCCCGGCATTACCCGCGACCGTCTGTACGGCGAAACCACGTGGGAGGGCCGCACTCTGCGCGTGGTGGATACCGGCGGCATCATTCCCGACGAGAAAGAACACATTCCCACGGAGATTTTCCGCCAGGCGCGCGTGGCCCTGGACGAGGCTGCGGCCATCATCATGGTGGTGGACGCGCGCACCGAACTGGCCGCCCCGGACATGGAGCTGGCCCGCCTGTTGCGCCGTCTGGGCAAGCCGCTGTTCCTCGCCGTCAACAAGGTTGACTCGCGCCAGCAGGAAGCGGAGGCGGAGAACTTTCGCCGGCTGGGCATCACCGAGCTTTACCCGGTTTCAGCCGAGCACGGCACCGGCGCCGCCGAACTTCTGGACGCGGTGCTCAAAGTCATTCCAGCCCCGGCCCAGGAGGTGAAAACAGCGGAAGCAGAAATAAGGCCGACAGAATCCGAGACTTCCGAGGCCACGCTTGCCGGCGAAGAACAAGAAGAGAAAGCGCCGGCACGAGAGACCAAAGTAGCCATCATCGGCCATCCCAACGTAGGCAAGTCAACGCTCTTGAACGCGCTGACTGGGACGGCGCGCGCCATTGTTTCGCCTATCGCCGGAACCACACGCGACGCCGTGGATGAGATGGTGGAGAAAGACGGTGCCCGCTACCGTTTTATCGATACCGCCGGTATTCGCCGTAAGGGAAAAACCCATCTCATGGCCGAGAAACTCTCCGTGGTGATGGCACGCAAGCACCTCGAAGCAGCCGATGTCGCCCTGCTGGTGCTGGATGCGGTGGAGGGCGTGAACTCGCTCGACGCCACCATCGGCGGCTACGCGCATGAGAGCGGCCGGTCAGTGGTGATCGTGGTAAACAAGTGGGACCTGGTAAGACCCTCCCGGCCGGATGCCGGACGCCCCGCGGACCGCGCTGTTTACGAACAGCAGGTGCGGCGCGCACTCAAGTTTCTGGACTACGCGCCCATCGTTTTTGTTTCGGCCTCAAAAGGCAAACATCTGGACCGGATCTTCTCTGAACTGGAGATTGTGGCCGCGGAACGGCGCAAGCGTATCTCCACCTCGCAGATGAACCGTTTTCTTGAGACCGTGGACTTCGATCGTGCCGGCGTCCCTCACCGGCAGAAGGTGAAAGTCTTCTACATGACCCAGGCCTCGGTGGCGCCGCCGACGTTCGTTCTTTTCACCGACAAAGACGTGAAGCTGCATTTCTCCTACGAGCGCTTTGTGGAAAACCAGATACGCAAGGCCTTCGGTTTCATCGGCACCCCGATTCGCATCAAGAACCGCGCGCGGAGCAAAGTCGAGTTGAGGCCACGCAAGCGCACGCGCCGCGGCTAAGACTCGCAACGGAGGCCCAGCTCAATCCGTCTTTCGCGCCGGCACGTCCCTACCGCCCTGGTGGATCACCAGCCGGCTCACCTTGCCGTCTGCTTCTTTGACAAAGGTGATCTGTGCGTCCACTTCTCTCAAGAAGAATCCGGTTTCGTTTTCAGGCACGAGTTGTAACTGTGGCTGCCCAGTGAGCTGCACGAACAACTTGTTGTCCTGCCGCTTGACTTCAGCTACTACGCCGGGCGCCACCTCATAGTGACCGACATAGTCGTCAAAGAGTTTGGGATCGACCTTCACTTCCTGGTGAACTTTAGGAGGGCTGAGTTTCGCAAGCGGGTATCGAGAATCGAGCAAGTGGTAGCCGATGTCGTCAATATCGTTACCCGAATTGGAAAGCACGACCACACCGGTTCTCGCTTTGGGATCAAAACCCATGAATGAGTGATATCCGGCGGTGCCGCCGTTGTGCCAAACGATCTCTTCGCTCTCTTTGCTGAGTACGTGCCAGCCCAGCGCGATCTCCAGGTTGGCGACGCCGGTGGGCTTGCGAACCGCGAGCATGGATCTCATGGCCGGCGCCAATGGCGTCTCGGTGAGCCCGATGTTGGCGGCCAGGAACTTCAGCATGTCATTGACGGTGGAGCGTAGCGCGCCTGCGCCCGCCAGCGTCGGAAGATCCCAGTTGGGCACCGGTTGCAGGGTTTCACTGTGGCCGTGTGCCATCCGCGCCCGCATTTCCGGCGTGAGCGCGATCCCGGTGCTCGTCATCTTGAGCGGCTCCAGGATTCGCGTCCGCGCCAGCTTGTCATAGTCCATACCGGCCCGCAGGGCCAGAACGTGGCCCAGCAAACCGGCACCCAGGTTCGAGTACTCGTACTGGCTGCCGATGTCGCGCGGCAACTCGTAACTGGAGAGGAACGCGTACAGTTGCTCCACCGTGTAATCGGCGTAAGGATTCGTCGGGTCCTTGGGTTTTAGATTGCTGGGCAAGCGGGGAAGCCCCGAGGTGTGCGTGGCCAGGTCGAGCAAAGTAATCTTACGGCCGTTGCGCTCCGGGACCTTGACCGAGGAGGGCAAATACTTGGAGACCGGATCATCCAGTTGCACCTCGCCCCGGTGTACCATGTCCGCCAGAAGCAGCGACGTAAAGACCTTGGTCATCGACCCGATCTCGAAGACCGTGTCCCCGTCAGGAACCGCGGATGAACCCACGGCCAGCTTCCCGTAACCTGTGACTTTGGGGCCTTTCGGGCCGACCATTCCCACCACGATCCCCACTGACCTTTTGTTGACGTCCACGCGGTCCGCCAGAATTTGGCGTAGGTCTTCGGCTGCCGGTGAAGGAGAAGGAGTCGGGGTTTGAGGGTGGGCAGACACGTTAGAGAGCAAAAACAGAAGAAAAGACACGATTGCGGTTAAGCGTTTCATATTCAACTCCAGAGCTGAACTCGAGTCAATTCTACCGGGGCGTTTTTCCGCGGGCCCTGCACAGCGAAACCGGAACGGAATAGGCTTCATCTCACGCCGGTGTGTTGAACGGAGGCGCGGGTGGTGGCGGGATAAACGATGGTGGCGCGACCGGGGCCGGCGGTTGCGGCCAGAGCACGGCGCCCAATGTGGGATATCGCCCTCCATAGAAGTGCAAGGAATACGAAGTAAAGAAGATTGCGATCGGCGCTGAGAGCAACATGCTAATGATGAGGGCGGTCGCAAGGGCTAAAAGGCCCCCAACCACCGCCAGGATGATCCCGACTATGGGACCCGCAGCCTTGGCGATGGCCACGCCGACGATCGCCGCGACGGCGCCAGGAATCAGAAGAATCAGGAAGATAAATATTCCCGCAAGCGCGGTGATGATTCCCGCCGCGATTGACAGCACCAGTTTCATGCCCAGATAGCCGGCGTACGCCCACGGCTCAGCAGCAATCATCTGTCTGAGGGCGTGCCAGGCGCCGCCGATGGTCATGTCGTCCAGCGCCAGGAGCGGCACGCCAAAATCATTGGCCAGACTGGCGATGATGGCGGCGACGATAACAAAAGCGAACACGCCCAGAATCACCGGCGCCATAACACCGAGGATTGCCAGCGGATCGTCGCTGGCGAAGATGCCTCTCTTGTAGGCGCGCCAGAGCGGCAGGCCAACAATCACGGCTATCGCGAGCCCGGAGATGAGCATGAAGGAAATCAACAAACCAAAATATCGTTGCGCCGGGCCGCCATAACGCGCCCAGCCGCGCCCAATTTGCGCGTCCTTATGCAAGATGGAGTCGAAGAGAATGAAACGGAAACGGCAGGAAAGATAAATCAAGCCCAGAATCAGAGCGACAACCACAGCCCCGGTCAAGACAACGAGCGGCACGTGCTCGTGCACCCACGAGCGCAGGAACTGGGACATGTTTTTGCCTGCATCGCCGATGCCGCCCGAATCGCCGCCCCCGCCTCCGGGGAAGGAAGGCACGTTGAGATTGAAACCTCCGGATGCTCCACCGGCCAGCCAGGCAATGAAACCGATTTTCAGCCAGGTCTTGAAACGGAAAGGCTGGGACAGCATGGACCGCATTTGCTGCAGCGCGGGCGAAACCGCGTCAATCGCTGATAAAAGAGGCATAGGTTCGCAGTCCAGTTCCTTCTGCTTCGGTAAGTCCTGACTGCTGGAGCCACGATGTTATGCTGTCGAGCGCCTGGTCGCAAACCATTTTGTGGCGCTGCTTCTTGTCGCGAACCTTGCGCCGTGTGGCATCGTTTAACTGCGGCAACAGATCAAACGTGATGTTGGCGGGCTGGAAGTTCTTGGCTTCGGCATGACAGATGTAATGCACCAGCGATCCCAAGGCTGTCTCGCGCGGCGGTGCAATCGCAGTCATTCCTTGGGCGATGCGCGCCACATGCATGCCTGCGAGCATGCCCATGGCGATGGATTCGGTATAGCCCTCGACGCCCGAAATCTGTCCCGCAAAGAAAACCCTCGGATGCTGCTTGAGGTTTAGAGACTCCGCCAGCAATGACGGCGCATTGATGTAGGTGTTGCGATGAATCTGTCCGTAGCGCAGAAATCTGGCGTTCTCGAGGCCTGGTATCAAGCGGAGCACGCGCGCTTGCTCGCCAAATCTCAGGTGGTTCTGGAAGCCGACTAGGTTGTAGGAATCCGCTCGCAGATTCTCGCGGCGCAACTGCACCACGGCGTAAGCCTGTTTGCCGGTGCGTGGATCGGCCAACCCCACCGGCTTCATAGGCCCAAAGCGCAGAGTGTCGCGGCCGCGGCGGGCGATCTCTTCGATGGGCAGGCAGCCTTCAAAGTAATTCAGCTTCTCCCAGTCGTGGCCCTCGACCGATTGCGCGGCAATCAGCGCATCGAGAAAGCGATCGTATTCTTCCTTGGTGAAAGGGCAGTTGATGTAGTCGGCGGTGCCTTTGCCGTAGCGTGCGGCAAAGTACACCCGTTCCATGTCAATGGAGTCGGCCTCAACGATGGGGCTGATGGAATCGTAGAAATAGAGGTGATCGCTTCCCGAAAGCCGTGCGATCTCCTGCGACAACGCGTCTGAGGTCAGCGGCCCGGTTGCGACCACCGTGAGGCCGCCGTTTTCGTCAATGCGCGTGATTTCTTCGCGAACGATTTTAACTCTTGGTTCGGCAGAGATCGCCTCGGTTACCCTTGCGGCAAACACATCCCGATCGACCGCCAGGGCGTGCCCCGCAGGAACCGAAGTCTCGCGGGCAATCTCGATCAGCAGCGACCCCGCCCGGCGCATCTCTTCTTTCAGCAGCCAGGGCGCGGTGTTCTCGCTCTCCGATTTGAGCGAGTTGGAGCAGACCAGCTCGGCGAACTTGTCGGTCTGATGCGCCGGCGTGGACTTTACCGGACGCATCTCGTAAAGCTCCACGTCCACGCCGCGCCGCGCGCACTGCCATGCCGCCTCGCAGCCCGCCAGGCCGGCGCCGATAATTTTGATGCGGTTGAGTTTCATTTCTTGAAAACACCGGCCGAGCGTTTTGCCGTTTCGTCCGGGGAAGCCTCTCCGCTACGGGCCAGCGTTGATAGAGCCGGCTCCATAACACGCATGGTCTCCCATTCGTCCATGGTGGTGGCGCCAAGAGATTCATAGAACTTGATGGCCGGCTGATTCCATTCCAACACCTGCCACACCAGGCCGTAGCACTTCTCCGCCACGGCGATTTGCGCCAGCTGCTCCAGCAGTGCCTTCCCGATCCCCTTGCCGCGCATCTCTGGCAGCACAAACAGGTCCTCCAGGTACAACCCCGGCCGTCCGCGCCAGGTGGAATAGTTGTAGAGGAAGAAAGCGAAACCCGCGGGCGTGTTGTTCCAGTCGGCGATCAGGCAACGGTATTTGGGATCAGGGCCGAAGCCGTCGCGCCGCAGGTCGTCTTCCGTGGCCGTTACGGCCTTCGGTTCGCGTTCGTATTCGGCCAGACCGCGGATGAAATCCAGGATCAGAGGAACATCGGCGATGGTGGCGGTGCGGATGGAGAGCATAGCAGCAAGGACCTTACCGCTGATTCTCGCTGATGAACGCCGGATAAAGCAATTTGTGCTTCCTCCGGCGCTGCTGTGCCACGCATCAGTGCTTGTGCGCGAACACCTCAACGCCACGCTTCGCCAGTTCGTCTTCGATGTCACCGGCCAGGAATCGCTGTGCTTCCTGCCGTCGATTCAGGGCGGCGTCCATGTGGGCCAGCGTGAGCCCGCGTACCCACAAGTGAGCTTGTTCACCTGAGCATAGATCGGCCATCGGCAGCATTTCCGTCTGCATCTGTGCCACTTCCGCGGGCATTGGCATGGTCCGAACGGCCTCATGCTCCGGCGCCACGTCATCGATGAAGTGCAAGTGATCAGCGCGACGCAGGACGATCATTTGTTTGGTCGCTGGGGTGCGGTCGAACAGTTCGTGCATGCCGGCTAAGGGAAGCGGAACATCTTTTTCCGCGACGAGATACAACGTGGGAACGTCGCGTCCCCAGTGGAAGGTGAGCTTCACCGGAAGAATCCCCGGCCGGGGGTTCGAATTGCCACCCGGCGCGAGCGCTACCACGGCCTTGATGCGATGGTCCACTTCAGGCGTAGCCAGCGCCGTCCACCCGCCGAAGCTGTGTCCCACGATTCCAATCCTTGCGGGATCAAGTTTAGCCGCAGCGTTCCAGGCGCCGGAATTGAGCAGATGATCGAGAAGAAAACGCACATCCGGCACACGGCTCGCGATCACGGCTTGCCAGCGCGCCTTCTTCTGCTCCTCGGTCTCCCCGTCTCTTCGCGCCAACTCCGGAGCGATGACCTCGGAGTGATCAAGCGCCGCCACGATATAGCCATGGCTACTCAAGTGAGTGCAGAGAAATGTGGAGGCGCGGCGATGGCCCCCGCTGTGGTGCGAGAAGATAATCAGCGGGAAGATTCCGGACCGGGCGGCGGCATCACGAACGGCACTCTGGCTGCGCTCCGTACCCTTCGGCCGTGGCGTGAAGCAGTCCTGAGTTTTTGGATCGAGGTCCTGGCCTGCGTAGGACGAAGCCGCGGGATACCACACCTCACAGGTGAACAGACGGTTACGAGCCTGATCACGCGCCTCGAGCGTACGCACTCCAACAGGAGAGCGACCGCGAAGGAAAGGATCGTATTCGCCGGTCCGCGATGTCTGAGATGTCGCCATTGGGTATACACTCCTCGACAATCGAATCAGGGCCGGGCGCCGGCATCACCAGGAATCGCGCCGCGCGCCACGTTCTTATACACCGTGCCACCTTTCATTACGAATAGTACCCGCCGGACCGCAGTGATGTCCTTCATGGGATCGCCATCGAGGGCGATGATATCCGCCTGCAGGCCGGGCGCGATCGACCCGATCTGGTCGGCCATGCCCATCGCCTCCGCTCCCAGGGAGTTAGCCGAGACCATCGCCGCCATCGGATCCACCCCGGCGTCGCGCACGCGGTCAATGAACTCCTCGGCATTGCGCCCGTGGGCGCCGGCCACAGCATCGGTGCCGAAGACGATTTTCAATCCCGGGGTCTTCACCGCGCGCCGCAGCAGTTCGTGGTTCATGGGCAGGATCTCTTTCATGGGCGCAAATCCGTCCGCCGTTTTGGGGAAGTAGGGCGTGCCGGCGTATTTGTCCGCGTTCAAGAGGTAAGTTTCAATCAGCAGTCCAGCCTGGGGATCAAAGTACGTTCCTTTTTCGGCCATCCATTTCAGATCATCGTCGCTTGCACCCAAGCCGTGCTCCACTTCCGTACACCCGGCAACCGTCGCGGCGTGGACAGCTTCCCGGAAAGCGTGCACCAGCGTGCGCAAGCCCTGCTGCTTCGCTTCGTCGCAGGCCGCATTGAGTTGCTCCTGAGACAGCGTCATTCCACCCTGGCGCATGCCTCCGGAAGCGTAAATCTTGATCAGGTCCGCCCCGTCCGCTTTTTGTTTGCGAATGAAGGAGCGGATCTCCGCGGGCGTTCCCGTCTGTTCGCCGCGCCCGGTAAGTGGCTCGGCGGCCGTGAGGATGCGCGGACCAGGCAGCTGGCCGCTGGCGATGGCATTGCGTAACGGAAGGTCGCCCGGTGAACCAACGCTTTGCACCGTGGTAAAACCGGCCATCAGCGTTGCCCATGCGTTCGAGGCCGCGCCATAAGCGGCTTCTTGCGGGCTCGCTCCGGTACCTGCCAACTTTCCATCTTTGGCGAAGAACCAGGTTATGTGCACGTGCGCGTCAATCCAGCCCGGCAATACGGTCAAGCCCCGCAGGTCGTAGTCCACCGGCCCGGCCTTTGCATCGATGGCGGCAATCTTCGCTCCCTCGATCACGATGCGCGTGTTGTGCAGCACGCGGCCTTTGCCATCGAGCACGGTGCTCGCCGCGATCACGATTCTCTTGGGTTGAGCAGGGGTCTGTGGGGAAACCGGTTGCGCCGCACAGACGCCAAGAACGCCCAGCAACCAGGAAATCATTCTTGCAGATGGCATCAAGCTGTCGCTCGCCAAGAGGCCAAGGCTTCATCCTCCGCCTCGTAGTTGAACGGGGCTCCGACCGCTTGCGGCGGGTGCGCGCGCTCCCAGCGAATCGTGCGTGCAAAGGCTTCTTGTGAAGGCGTACCTTCACGATAGCCAAGTTCCCGCCGGATTCGGTCAGAAGAAACCACCAGATGCTGCGTTGTGTTGTACGGCCAAACCATGTGCGCCGGCGTCTTGGCGCGTGGCAACAGAATAAACTCACCGCGCCAGCCGGTGGCAGCGGCGATTTTTTCAGCCCATTCGAGCTCGCTCCAAGCCTTCGCTTCGCAAATGTTGTACACGCGCCCCGACGCCTTGCCCGAAGTCGCGGCGGCAAATATTCCTACGGCCACGTCTTCCGCGTAACCGCGCGGGGTACGCACAGGGGCAACGTCGTCGGCAAAGAGAATGAAGGGGCGGCCGTCATCCATCCGCTTGAGAAATGGATGGAAGCGGTGAATGTAGTCGCCGGGGCCATAGACCATGGGCAGGCGCAAGATCGTGCCTGGGAGATCGGGGTCGTTGAGGACAACCCGTTCCGTAGGAACCTTGTCATATTCGTCATCGGCCCAAGAGACGATTTGCTGCAGCTTCCTCAGCACTTCGGGTGGGTAGGCGGGCCTGGTGCGAACCGCCGATTCTTCGTTCACGGGCAGTGGCTCCAAGCCGCCGGGCTCCAAGCCATAGAAGATTCCCCATGCACGATAGACATCCATGCTGCTCAGCACGACCACGCGCCGGGTAATGCCCCGCAGGGTCTCCATCAGCTGTCGGGCTTGGCGCTCGGAGCTAAGGATGAAATCGATGACCACGTCGAACTTCTCGCGCGAGAACGCCTCGCGGAACTCGCCCAGGCGATTGCGGTCACCGATGATCTGAGCTGCTCCCTCCGGAGCGCCAGTCGTGCCGCGATGAAACACGGTAACGTCATGTCCTGCGTGCTGCAGGAGCGCAACGGTAGGGGAGCCGATGAAGCCATTACCGCCGATGACGAGTATCTTCATGACCGCACTCCATTATCATGCGGAATCCTCTTCGCGTGCATCCACAATCTGCGGTAATCTCGCCGCGAGGAGTGAACCAGGGCTCTTAGGATCTGCCGCCTTACAGCTCACGTCGAAGAAGCGCCTACTTTGCCAGCCCCATTTCCTCCATGAATTCCTGAACACGCTCGCGCACGCTCTTCACATGCACGGGAAGCGGCAGGCGGCTGCCATCTTCGATCAGAGGGATCAGCTTGTCGAACGCCGGCCCGGAATGGGCGCCGATCAGCACCACTCGCACCGGATGGAACAGCTCTTTGCCCTTAGTGCCGGTCTCCGCCTTCACCTCATTCATGATGGCATTGAAACGCTCCACGGTGAGCGGCGATTCCGAGCCTGCGCGCCGGGCAAAGGCCTGCATCACCGGCTTGGCGCTGGACGAGGAGAACAACTCCCCATTTTCCGGAGCAGCCATGGCCGCGGCGGCGCTGAAGCGAAAGACGATGCCGGCACGATCGGGAAGCTGGTCGAGTTTGTCGAGGTAAGGCGCCAGCAGGCTGACCAGGTCATCCGCCCATGCACGGACGTTTTCAGCCATGTCCTTGTCTTTGGGCAACAACCCCGCGCGCTGCAGGGAGTCCCGGCCCAGCTGATGGATTCGCTCCGGCGGGCTCTGCTTGATGTAGTGGCGGTTGAGCCAGTAGAGCTTTTCCATGTCGAAGATGGCGGGCGAAGGTGTAACCCGCTCCAGCGAAAACTCCTTGATCAGCTCCGGCCGGGGAAAGATTTCGCGATCGCCACCGCTAGGCGCCCAGCCGAGCAGCGCCAGATAGTTCATCAGCGCTTCAGGCAGGATACCCATCTCGCGAAAGTTGGCCACCGACGTCGCCCCGTGGCGCTTGGAAAGGCGCTCGCGGTCGGGACCGAGGATGGTGGAAAGATGCGCAAACTCCGGCACGGCCAGGCCCAGCGCTTCGTACAGCGCGACCTGCTTGGGCGTGTTGGATAGATGATCGTCGCCGCGGATGACATGAGTGATCTTCATGGCGGCGTCGTCAATCACCACCACGTAGTTGTACACCGGCATGCCGCTGGAGCGAACGATGATGGGATCGCTGACCACTTCATTCGAGAACTCCACGTCTCCGCGCACGATGTCGTGGAACTTGATCGGGTGCTCGGGGATTTTCAGGCGGATGGCAGCGGCTTCACCGGCGCCGCGGCGGCGCTCAGCTTCGGCGGGATCAAGGCGGCGGCATTTGCCGGAATAGATGGGCTGGCGGCTTTCTTGCATCGCCAGTTCGCGCTCGCGCTCCAGCTCTTCTGGTGTGCAAAAGCAGTAGTAGGCTTTCTGTTCGCGCACCAGGCGCTGGGCGTTCTGGTGGTAGATCTCCATGCGGTCCGACTGGCGGTACGGCGGATAGGGGCCGCCCACGTCGGGTCCTTCGTCCCAGTCGAGGCCGAGCCACTCTAGATCTTCAAGAAGCTGGGTTTCATAGCGGGCCTCGCTGCGCTCCACGTCCGTGTCTTCGATACGCAGGATGAACGTGCCCCGCTTCTGCCGCGCGAACAGCCAGTTGAACAGCGCGGTGCGCACGTTCCCGACATGCAGCTGACCGGTGGGCGAAGGGGCAAAGCGAACACGAACTTTTTCTTTTTCGGCCATCACTTTGATAGTAGCAAATAGCACTCCGCAATCAGCAGTCAGCCAGCCGACAAATCGGGAGACGAAATTATCGGATCGAGGAAGGATGGCGGGTGATTTCGCAGTTGCAGATCCCCCGATTAAGGTGCTGGTCGCTTCTCCCTGACAACGCCGCAGTACCAGCTCTCATCTGAAATGCTGTCAATTGGCCGAGTGCTGATTGCTGAGTGCTGACTGCTGATTATGCCCGCCAACGCCATTGGCCCGCTCATTCTTTTTCTCGCCCTCCTGCTCACAGCCGCCCATCTCCTGGGACATCTGTTCACGCTCCTGCGCCAGCCGCGGGTGATCGGCGAAATCCTGGCGGGAATCGTGCTGGGACCGTTTGTTCTGGGGAAGCTCCCTGGTTACGTTCATCTGCTGCAACTGGACACGGCAGCCGCGCCCAAGAAAGCCGCTTTGGATTTGCTCTATCAAATGGGCCTGCTGTTGCTGATGTTTCTCTCCGGCGCGGAGACCAAAGCGCTATTTCAGAAGCACGAGCGACGACAGATCGCGTGGCTGGCTGGAATCGGCACAGGTTTGCCATTTCTCGCCATGACTCTTTGCGCTTTGGCGCTGCCGCTCCAGTGGTTCATGGGAGTAAAGCAGCAGAGAACGTCACTGATCCTGGTAATGAGCATTGCCGTGGCGGTGACGTCCATTCCGGTGATCTCGCGGATCTTCTTCGACTTGAAGATCCTGCACACGCGTTTTGCGCGGCTGGTGCTGGGCGTGGCGGTGCTTGAAGACATCGGGTTGTGGGCGGTGCTGGCGGCGGCCACGGCAATAGCCGATGCCTCCAGCATGCCGCAGAAGAAAATTGCCGCCCATATCGCGATCACGTTTCTTTACTTCGCGCTGGGCCTGTCCATCGCGCCGCGAGCCATGAAGCGCATCTCCAAATCACGTTTCAATCTCCTGGCCAGCACTTCGCCGGTTTCCTATACGCTGCTGATCGCGTTCGCTTACGTGGCCGTCGCCGGACTGTTGGATGTCACCCTGGTCTTTGCGGCGTTTCTCGCCGGCTTCGCAGTCTCGCGCAAGCGTCTGGGCGAGGCTCTCGATACCATCTCCCGATTCTCCTTCGCTCTGTTCATTCCCGTCTACTTCGCCCTTGTGGGCTATAGCTTGATCTTCGATCGATCGTTTTCCATGACCATGTTGGCGATCTTCCTGGCCGGCGCCTGCGCGGTGAAATTACTGTCCGTGGGTCTAGGAGCGCGCGTGGCCGGGTTCCGCGGCCTGGACGTAATCAACCTGGCTGTAGCCACCAACGCGCGCGGCGGGCCGGGAATCGTGCTGGCCAGCGTGGCCTATGAAGCCGGCATCATCAGCGCGGCGTTTTATACCACGCTGGTTCTGGTTGCGGTGCTGACGTCCCAAGCCGCAGGCGCGTGGCTGGAGTTTGTCCTCAGGAGAGGATGGCTGCTGCTTTCCGCCGATGAGAAAGACGGCCGGACTACGAAAGTCGGAGAAGCTCCAGAAAAACTGGCTGCGTGATCAATTCTCGAGACGGTGAACTATCACTGCGGCACGGTTTCCGACGTCTCCGCAGACCTTCCGCTTTCGTTGCCGCGCAGGTCCACGGCAGACACGGCATAGAAGTACTTCGTTCCCGGCCTCACCTGGGCATCGGGGAATGAAGGAGTCTTCACCAACTCAGAATTGATCTTCACCGCCGGCTCTTCGCCGCTATGGCGATAGACGTTGTAGCCAGCCAGGTCCGGCTCCGTGTTGGGTGTCCAAGTTAGATCAATGAAGGGTCGATTGGCCAATCCGGAGAAGACCGCCTGCAGGCCTACCGGCGGCTCGGGGGGGAATTTGTCATCGGCAAAAATCGCGGCCGGCGGCGAGTCATCGCCTTCCACAACACCTTTCTTGCCGGAGCCTTGCCATAGCGTGACCGGAGTAATCCAGTAAGCGTAGTGTTTCTGCCATTCAATGCGGGTATCGACGAAGGTCATGGCTTCAGTCCCCGCGTTGACTTGCTGGACCATGAGTGCGGTTGGGACGCCTTCCTCGCGGCGCATAATGCGATACACATACTGCGTGGTCAAGTGAGACCGATTCTCCGGCGGCCGCGACTGCTCCCAGGAAAGGCTCACCCCCAGGGGAACGGTCGTTGCCTGGACCCGGCTAGGCGCAGGCAGCGTGGGAACCAGAGGGACAGTAGCCTGGTTGGATGGGCCGGCGGACTTACCCAGATTGCTCTGCGCCAGCACGGTATAGACGGCAAAATTACCGCCAGGGGTTTGCAAAAGGCTCCCTAGTGAATCCTTGGCGGTGGGCGCGGGGGCCTGCGGCTCGTTCAGCGCTGATTCCAGCGGCAGCTCAAGGACAATTTGTGCTGCCCCGCCGGCCCCGCCGTTGTCGGAGACCACGCGCGAGACCTGCATCTTTCCCGGCTTGCGGACCAGAGCTCCGTCCGTGGTATCGGTAGGCGCGGTCCACGTCAGGATTACCGTGGCGCCCTTGCGCACGGCTTGCAGATCACTGATTGGTTTGGGGATTCCCAGCGACGGCGGCAGCGGCGCGCCGGGCGTGCCGCAACCAAGGGCGGCCAGAAGCATGAGGAAGAATGTGAGGGAGAGCGCCCGCATGAACGAAAAAGGTTAGCACAAGTCTTCTAAAGGCCGGGCTTCCGAGGTCTAGTTCTTTCCGCAGTCCCGAACGTAGTGAGGGATCGCTATCGCCACGAGAGTCACGGAAAGAGGCGTTCCGATGTTTCTTCATGATGATAGGGATCCCTCACTTCGCTTCGGGATTTCAGAAAAACACGGATTCGCCGGATCGCGAGCAACGTGGAACTAGAGGATGTACCGCGACAAATCCTGGTCCTTCACGATGTCGGCCAGCATCTTGCGCACGTAATCGGCGTCCACTTGGAAAGCCTTCTCGGTCATGTCGGGCGCATTGAAACTGACCTCATCCAGTACGCGCTCCATGATGGTGTGCAAGCGGCGGGCCCCGATGTTTTCCGTAGACTCATTCACTTTGAAGGCGAAGGCAGCGATTTCGTCCAGGGCCTCGCGCGTGAACTGCAGCTTCAAGCCTTCGGTTTCCAGCAGCGCCGTGTACTGCTTGACCAGAGACGATTTGGGCTCGGTAAGGATGGCGATGAAGTCGGTCATGGTGAGCGACTTCAACTCCACGCGGATGGGAAAGCGTCCTTGGAGTTCAGGGATCAGATCACTGGGCTTGGAGACGTGGAAAGCGCCG
>CAZFRV010000360.1:0-11750 GCA_964521445.1 uncultured Acidobacteriaceae bacterium | reverse complement strand
GATGCCGCGCTTCAGCTCCAGGTCAAAATAAGGCTCGATGCTTCCCGTAGTGCGGATGGTGGTGACTCCGGCTGCGAGATAAAGGCGCGGGAAACTGAAGGGCATGTCATGGTAGAGCCCGCCGCCCGCGGGATAGAAAAGATGATCGTGCATGCCCACCATGCCGGGAATCGCCGAGTAACCGGTGAAGTCCAGGCGAGTGGCGCCGGCGGGAACCTGCGCCGAGCCGCTGGGGGCGATGGCCGTGATCTTGTCGCCGGAGATCAGGATGGTCTGGTCGGCTTTGGCCGCTGCGCCGGTGCCGTCAATCACGCGCATGTGTTCGAGCGCGATCACGCCGGCAGGGACGCGGATGAAGTCTTTGATGGGCGGCTGTTGCGGCTGGGCAAAGCACACAACAACACAGCAGACAACAGACAGGGCAGCGAGCCAACGACACATGATGGGGGCCTCCGGGCGATTTTGGGAACCCGTGCAGCATAATCGCGGAATGAATCGCATGCAAGGGCTGCGCGAAATGGAAGAGCCGCCCTTCAGGGCCGCGTAGAGGATCGTTCAGCGCTGGACGTCGAGGATTGCGACGGGTGGTCCATTTCCGTGTTTCCAGCCTTGTGCTCGCGTATGCAACACACCTTGTGATTGACAGAATCCCCGAGCGAAGGCACCGCCAGACTTGCACCAACGTAACTCGGCCAAACTAGGCTTCGGGCGATATCATCTAGTTCGCACAACGATTCGTCGCAGGAGATCCTTCCAAATGCGGGAACTAGGTAGAAGCCTCCTGGTAGTTTCAACCATAGTTTCACTGTCGCTGCTGGCCCGGGGCCAGGACGGGCAATCCCTGGGCGACGTTGCCCGGCAGGCGCGCCAGCAAAATCAGAAGAAAGATGCTGCAGACGGCCAGCCGCCCAAGGCCACCAAGGTCTTCAACAACGACGAGATGCCGGCGGTCGGGGGAGATTCCGCGGAGTCCTCTTCCCACGATCCACGCCGGCCGTCAAAGAACTCGACTCCTGCCTACACGGGCAAGCCATCTGCGGAGCAATGGAGGTCGAGAATCCTTGCGGTCAAGAACGCGATTAACGCCACCCAAAGTGAAATCGACAAGGTTACTGCCTCCATTCACAATGCTTCCCCCGCCTGTACGCAAAACTGCGTGTCCAGCGACGAACGCGCGTTGGAAAAGTTGCTGAGAGTGGACCAGATGCGGGCTCAACTGGAAAATCAGAAGAAACGCTTGCTGGACATGCAGGAATCCGCGCGCCGTCAGGGCTACGGCAACGCGGTGTACGACCCATAGGCTGAGCTTAGCGACAATCTTTCGCAGAGCTTCTCTGTGCCGCGCCCCGGCGCTCACTCTCTTTTCTTTTCCTTCCCACCGCTCCACCACCCGCCGCACGCAAGGGCGCGCGGGGTGGGCCCGGTTCCACAGTGGGCTGATCTCGCAACGCGCCTCTGGCGCTGACTGCCGAGATCGGCGCCGTCTTCTTCACTCGAATGTTGTCTTGGCTCGCCTGAGACCACCGGCCTCCGCGCCTCCGCGGTGAAAACGGCGTCGCCAACGTCCGTTCAAAAGCCTTCCTGACGCGCAGTCGCGCTTAGCCAAGTTGCGCAAACCGTCCTTCGCGTCGCGGATGCTAGAATAAGAGACTAAGCCCATCCCGATGGACCGTTCACACATCCGCAATTTTGCCATCATCGCGCACATCGACCATGGCAAATCCACGCTCTCTGACCGTTTGCTGGAGCTGACGGGGTCGCTTTCCATGCGGGAGATGCACGCCCAGGTGCTGGATGCGATGGACCTGGAGCGGGAGCGCGGCATCACCATCAAGGCCCACGCGGTGCGCATGAAATACGTCGCGCACGACGGACAGGAATATCAGCTCAATCTGATCGACACGCCCGGGCACGTGGATTTTTCTTATGAAGTTTCACGGTCGCTGGCTTCGTGCGAAGGCGCGCTGCTGGTGGTGGACGCATCGCAAGGTGTCGAAGCGCAGACGCTGGCCAACGCCTACCTGGCCATCAACCACCACCTGGAGATCATTCCCGTCATCAACAAGATCGATCTGCCCAGCGCCGACATTCCTCGCGTGAAGGAGATGATCGAGCAGACCGTGGGGCTCGACGCCAAAGACGCCCTCCTGGTGAGCGCCAAGACCGGCCAGGGTGTTCCTGAAGTTCTGGAAGCTATCGTGAAGCGCCTTCCTCCACCGAAAGGCGATCCGGAAAATGCGCTGCAGGCGCTGATCTTCGATTCCTGGTTCGATCCCTATCGCGGCGTGATCGTCCTGACCAGGCTTTTTCAGGGCACGCTGCGCAAGGGGATGAAAGTCCGTTTGTGGTGGAACGGAAAGACGCTGGAGGTGGAGACCCTGGGCGTGCTCACGCCCAAGCCGGTGGAAGTGGAAGAGTTGGTGGCGGGTGAAGTCGGCTTCATGATCGCCAACAACAAGACAGTCTCAGACACCAAGATCGGCGACACCATTACCGAGGATGCCCGTCCCGCCATCGAGCCGCTTCCCGGCTTTGAAGACATCAAGCCCATGGTCTTTGCCGGCCTCTACACCGTGGACGCGCACGAGCACACCGCGTTGCGCGAGGCGCTGGAAAAGCTGCGCCTCAACGACTCTTCGTTTTTCTTCGAGCCGGAAAGCTCGGCGGCGCTGGGCTTCGGTTTTCGCTGCGGCTTCCTCGGCCTGCTGCACATGGAGATCATCCAGGAGCGGCTGGAGCGCGAGTTCGGGCTGGAGCTGATTACCACGGCGCCGGGCGTGCGCTATCGCGTGACCAAGACTGACGGCGAGGTGATCGAGGTGGACAATCCTTCGCGCTGGCCCGGGCAGAGCGAGATCGCCAAAGTTGAAGAGCCGGTGATCATGGCTACCATCCTTACCAACGAGGAGTACGTCGGCGGCATCCTCAAACTGGTGGAAGAAAAGCGCGGCAAACAGAGAGGCTTTGAGTACGTGAGCTCGTCGCGGGTAATGCTGACCTACGAGCTGCCGCTGAATGAAATCGTGCTCGACTTTTACGACAAGCTCAAGACCATCTCCCGCGGCTACGCGTCGCTGGACTACCACTTTTCCGGGCACTGGGAGTCCCCGATGGTGAAGCTCGACATCCTGGTGGCGGGCGATCCGGTGGACGCGCTCTCCATCATCGTGCACCGCGACTTCGCCTACGACCGCGGGCGCGCGCTGGTATCGAAGATGAGAGAGTTGATCCCGCGGCAAATGTTTGAAGTGGCCATCCAGGCTTCGATCGGGGCCAAGATCATCGCCCGCGAAACCGTGGCCGCCATCCGCAAGAACGTTCTGGCCAAGTGTTACGGCGGCGACATCACCCGCAAACGCAAGCTGCTGGAAAAACAAAAAGAAGGCAAAAAGCGGATGAAGCGCATCGGCAAAGTTGACATTCCGCAAGAGGCCTTTCTTGCGGTACTGAAGGTAGGCGAGGGCGCGTGATGCTCAGGATTCAAAAGAGTTGCCGGCGGCAAATGTGCAAATCCTTGTTTTGAAAGAACTTGCCTTCCCCATTTCCGGTGCAATCTGGCGCGCTCTCGCTGCACTGCATGTAACTCATTTATAATCAATTGCTTACAATTTGCCACATTAGTTGGGCAAATCCATTCTGAGTGACTTAAGAAGCTCTAACTTTAGCTACCACTTATGGGAAATTCACAGAGATTTCCACAGATGGCCGGACCCAGGCAAACCCCTTACTCGTTTGTTTTCTTGAAATTCACGGTGATGAAGGTTTCCACCTCAACTGCCTCGCCATTTAAATAATAGGGTCGATAGCGCCACTGCCGCACGGCGTCGACGGCAGCCGCAACAAGCATGGGGTGCCCGCTGACGACATTGAGACTCTGGATGCTTCCGTCCTTGGCGATGATGGCATGGAGGCGGACCTGACCCTGCGTGCCTGTCAGCACTGCAATGCGCGGATAGACCGGATCGACTCGGTTGACAAGCTGACCTTCGGAAATCACCGAGAGTCGGATCGGTCCAACGTGCTTAAGCGCCGGAGGCTGGCACGAAAAGCAGCCAATGGGCAGGTTGGAAGGCCCGGTTGAACCAATGTTGAGATTCGGGCCGGGATCCGGCGTATTGTCACTTTCAACGGGTTGATGAATACCCCACGTTAGAGTGTTGTTGAGCGTCACGACCAGAGTACGTGCGCCGGGAATCCCAGGGGCGCGCCCAGGATCTTCTGCAACGTGATCGATGATCCTAAACGAACGCAACGGCGTCACCTTGGGGGCGTGGGCTGAGACCGTGATCACTCCCGTCGAAAGCAGCGGCAATACCACCAGCAGAGTAGCGACGACGACTTCCGCGCTGAAGGCCATGGCCATGGGCCAGCGCTTGCGTTTGTGGCTGGAAGTCGCGGATTCAATCAAAGTTTCCCGGAACATGTTTTCCTCCTTGATGAAGAGATTTGACACCGCGCCGCAGCGGCGATGTTCCGGTGGAGGGTGAATCAGGAAAAAATAAATCGGCCGCCCCAGGGCGGCCGAAAGAAAAGATCGGGAACAATTACGGTTTTTTCGGTGTCGCTGCGGGAGTGGCGGCG
Source organism: uncultured Acidobacteriaceae bacterium (assembly GCA_964521445.1). GTDB lineage: Bacteria > Acidobacteriota > Terriglobia > Terriglobales > Acidobacteriaceae > Angelobacter. The sequence goes on along the minus strand of CAZFRV010000360.1, from coordinate 7,169 downwards.
GGGTGCGTTGCCGCGGGACGCTGGGCTGCCGGAGCTGCACCGGTCTTGGCTGGAGGTGCAATCGCGGGGTTGGCCGTGTTGAACGCATCCACCAGTTGCTTGGTGATGTTGGTTCCCTGATCGAACCACAGCACGGGCGTCTGGGGATTGGACACGTCCAGCACCATGGAGTACCCGTTGGCCTTGGAGTACTGCTCCAGCACGGTAAGCAGCTTGCCGCCGATGCGGTTCACCACTTCCTGCTCAGCTTGCTGGTATTCGGTCTGGGCGTCTTCGAAATTGCGCTGCAGCACCTTCTGCTTGCTCTCGATCAACTTGACCTGGGCAGCACTCGCCTCGGGACTGAGCTTGTCTTTTTGCGCGTCGTACTGCTTCTTCAGGTTCTCGACCTCATCGTTCAAGCCTTTCAATTCAGCCTGCTTCGGACTGAACCTGGTTTGCAGGGCATCGAACTCTTTCTTGCCTTCGTTGGTGGCGACGATGGCGTCTTGAATATTTACGATGCCGATCTTGGTGGCAGGCGCCGCCGCGCCGGCGGCCTGGGCCACGGCGAGGCCCGAGAACAGCGGACTCAGCGCCAGGCTGAGCGCCATGATTTTAATTTTTAGCGTACCAGACATGGATCACGTACTCCTTCATTTCGATTGCACAGCTTGGTCATACGGCGTGCATGTTCATGCCACCTGCGACATGACGACAACAAGCTCAATGCACCTTCGGCGCGGGAGCCGCAGGCGTCTTGTTCGCGGCGCCCGTCCCGGCCGGCTTGGCTGCAGGAGCTGCCACGGGCGACTGAGCATTGTACGCGTCAATCAGGTCCTTGGTGATATTGGTGGTCTCGGCGGCATAAAGCACCGGAGTCGTCTGCGGATTGGATACATCCAGGATCACCGCATACCCGTTGGCCTTGGCGTAGTTTTCCATGATTTTTTGCATTTTTCCGCCCAGGCGGTTCAGCAACTCCAATTCGGCCTGCTGTACTTCATTCTGAAAATCTTCGCCATTGCGCTGCAGCGCCTTTTGCTTGCTTTCAATGGTGCGGACCTGGCTGGCGCGGGCGTCTTCGGTGAGCTTGTCACCCTGGGCCTGGAGCTGTTTCTTGAGGTTCTCGATTTCATCGTTCTGGTTTTTTAGCTCGGCCTGACGCGGTGAAAAGTGCTGCTGCAGAGTGTCCAGTTCCTTCTTGCCTTCGTTGGTACTGGCGATGGCCGCCTGGATTGCGACGATGCCGATCTTGACTGGCGGCGGTCCGCCGGCTGGGCTCTGGGCGCGGACCGCGGTGGAGGCCACCAGGCCAAAGCCGAGGCACAGCGCCAGGATTTTTGCGTTACCTAACATGGGATCGTAAGCTCCTTGGAGTTTTGCTCGAAGTAATTTCGTCGCACCTGGTATTCAGTCCGGAGACGCATTGGAAATGCTTGAAAGCGGCAGAGGGGACGAATACTCCGATTATAGGTCGCGCCTCCGGTAGCGTCAAACAAGGGTTTCTCCTTAGAAAGTGGTGCTGATGGTGAAACGGAACGTGTGTTTTGGTTCCTGCAGGTGGAAGTTCGGCGCCAACTGATTAATGGCCTGCTGGAAGCTGAAATCGCCCGCGCCGCCCGGAGGAAACATGCTGCGCACGATGGGGCTGGGCGAGGTAACGATGGTGTTCAAGGTGAGCGGATTGTAAGCGTAGTAAATCCGGAATGGCTGCTGCACGATGGGCAGCAGGACCTGCAACTCAAGCCCGGTGGACATGCGAGGCACAAAATTTGTGCCCGGCACCACCGGCAAAGACCTGCTGAAAGTCAACGGGCTGCCGCCGGCGCACTGGAAATTGACGATGGCCGGGCAGCCAAAAACCGTACTGTTCAGTTGCGTGATCGAAGACGTAGCGACCTTCAGCTGCGAATCGAGTGAAACGAAGTCCATGCCTGTATCCACGAACGGCGCCAGCCTGACGGGGCCGACAATATGGATGCGGTACTCAAAGTTGGCGAACACCTGAGTGTCGCCGCCGGGCAAGGTGATGTTGTTTACCGGGATCGGCACAGTAACGTTGCCGCGCCGCGGGTTAGTAGGATCAATCGGCACCGGGCTGCCATCGGGATTGGTGAGCGGGAAAGCCTGCTCGGTGGGCACGAACACGTAGGGCGAGACGGTCCGGGTGTCAAAGCCGCGCAGGTCGGTTTCGCCGCCCATATAGAAGCGCTGGTAAGGAGGAGCGCTGTTGCCGTTGAACCCGTTGATGAAGGCGGCCTGCAGGCGCATCCCCAGGGCATTGCTGCCCTGCTTGGGGAGCGGAATCCACTGGGTAAACGAGACCAGAGGGCGATAAAAATCCACGTTGCCGCCGAGGCCTGCAACCTCAGTGGATACGAACAGGCTGTGGCCAGTGCGCGGGAAGATGGGGCTATTGATGGTGCTGAAGCTGAACGAAGGCGTGATGGAACTGGTGACAATCCCGCTCAGGGCGTTGGGTCCGGAGATGCTGCGGAATTGCAAGGTCTCAAACAGGTTGGTGGACGCCGGCGTGAACGTGGTGATGGAGGTGTTGTCCAGGGTGTAGGTCAAGCCCACTCGTTTGAAGGAGCGCGGCAGCGTGTAATTCATTGATCCGGTAAAACCAGTACTGGTCTGGTCGTAATTCAAGAGCTGGTTGAGCACGGACTGGGGCAGGTTGAGCTGTTGGCCGGAAGAAATGGCGGCCTGCCGGGCCTGGTTAAAGTCGTACTTCCGGTTGTAAACCGTGAAGCCCACCGCCAGCGGGCGGTCAAACACATAAGGCTCGGTGAATCCGAACAGCAGCACCCGGGAGATGCTGCCCACGTTGGCCTGTACCTCAAGAGTCTCGCCCAGGCCCAGGAAGTTGTTGGTCTGATAATTCAAACCGATGAACGAACCTTCCAGGCCGCTGACGCCGCCGGTGAGCCCAATCGAGTTCTTGCCTTTTTCTTTTACCTTGACGGTGAGATCGACCGTGCCGTCCTGCTCGTTCAACTTGCGTTCCGTGTCTTCTTCAGGCTTGAGGGCGTCAAAGTAATTGAGCTGGTTGAGGCGCAGGATGCTCAAGTCCCAGTACTGCTGGTTGAAGACTTGGCCTTCCTGCACCAGCAATTGGCGGCGGATCACCTTGTCGCGGGTGGTGGTATTTCCCTGGAACTCGATGCGGCGCACGTAGTAAGGCTTGCCCTCCTCCACTTCGATGTTGACCGTAATCAGCTTTTTCTCGTCGTCGATATCGAAGCTGGGGACGTCGGAGAAGTTGATGTAGCCGATGGTGCCGTAGGCCTTGCGCAGGTTCTCGATGCCTTTCTGCAACAGGTGGGTGTTGAAGATCTCACCGTCCTTGATGGGAAACACACTGCGCAGCTTGGCGGTATTTTGGATGGCCTTGTTGTTCTTGAAGGTGATGGCCTTGAGCCGGTATCTCTCGCCTTCCTCGATCGGCACCGTGATGTCCATGACCTTGGCCGGACGCTTCTGGAACAGCGGTATGTGGAAGCCGCCCTCGATGGTGCGTAGATTGGTCTTGGGGTTATCCACGTTGGCCTTGAAGTAGCCGAAGGACTGCAGCGCGTCGCGCACCCGTTCCGAATCCTCTTCCAGCTTGGAGGCGTCAAAGGTTTTGGCAAACAGGCTCTCCAGGAAGATCGAGTTGGGAATGCCGATGGGGTGCAGGTTCTTCATGGCCTCCAGCAGATGGCGGTTGGAGACGTGCTTGTTGCCCTGGAAAATGATCTTGCCGACTTTGATCTTGGGCCCTTCCTTTACGTTGAAGGTCACGGCCACGGAAGAAGGCGGAATTGGCTGCACCTGGACAGCGATCGTGGCGAACGGGCGTCCGTGTTCGGCCAACAGTTGTTGCAAGACCACCTTGGCCTTGGTCACCTTGGTGGGATCGTAGGGAGAATCCACGGTCAGGGGGACTTTTACTTTCTTGTAGCGCTCCAGGATATCGCTCTGGGACACGGAATTCGCGCCGTGATAGTCGATGGTGCGTATGGTCGGCTTTTCCCGAACGTAGATATGAATAATCCAGCCCTTGGCGCCTTGCTCACGTTCGATGCGGACGTCGTCGAAATACCCGGTGCTCCATACCGAACGCAGATCGCGCTCCAGGGCAGCTTCGTCGTAAAGATCGCCCACCCGGGTGTAGACCCGGGACATGATGGTGTCTTTGGGAATGCGGCGGTTTCCATCAATCACAATCTCTTCTATGGTTTGGGGCTGGTCGGTGGCCGGCTGGCTGGCGGGCGTCTGAGCGCTGGGTGTCTGGGCGCTGGGTGTCTGGGTGCCGGGCGTCTGGGTCACGGGTGTCTGGCCGGTTTGGGGAACGGCAGTGGCCAGGGGAGCCAGCCCGAAGAGCGAAAAGCATAAGAAGCAAACGGGCAACGTCCACGCCGGGTTGCGGCGGGCGCACTTCTGACTGGTTTCCTTAAAGGACAACAAAATATGAGCACCTTCAGAGCAAGTTGGAAAACTCAGATTATACGGGAGTTACTGCTGAAGCGCTACTTGGGATGCCCGGCCCGGTCCGGTTCTACGGGCTTACCCTCAGTCCATCCAGCCTAACGGACTGAGTTCCCCCCCCGAGTTTGTCCCAAGATGCCATCTCAAAAAAAGTAAACGGTCGCTATAAGGCTCTTTACCCATCCGCAGCCCGTTTTTCTTTGGCCACTTGCCCGTTCCCCAGGGCTTGCTCTCCCGTGCGAGACAGGTGGCCGCGGTCCGGCCGCTTCTGGGCAGTCTCCTCCCTGGATTGAGAACGGGCCAGAGCGGAAAGCTTGCAAGGTTCTTTAGTCTTTTTTCGCCGGTTCGATGTCCACCAGGCATGAATAAAACGTGGCGCCGGCGCCGATGTCGGTCAGGGTCTCAGAGGTCAAGGCATTGATGCTCTTGCCGTCGGGGGCCAGGCTTGCCCAATTCAGCGTTGCCGCCACCACGCCCGGCGGGATGGCTCCGTTCACATGGGCGCGAAGCCGGACTTCGCCGCGGTCATTGAAGACGCGCACCCAATCGCCTTCGCGGATGCCCCGCGGTCCGGCATCGGCAGCATGGATTTCCAAAAGGTCGGGCGCCTCGAGTTTCTTGAGCGCAGGGATGTTGCAGAAGCTGGAGTTCAAGTAATTGTCGGCCTTGCGCGCCAGCAACTCCAGAGGGAACTTCCGGGCGGCCTCCGTATGTCGCGATTCCTGCGGAGGAATGAAGCACGCCACCGGATCAAGCCCGGCGGCGGCCAGACGCTCGCTGTATAACTCCGCCTTGCCGCTGGGAGTGAAGAAGCCGCCCTGGGCGAAGGGAAGAAACGGCCCGTCGCCGAGGCTCAAGCGCACGTGACCTTCTTTTTCCAGACGCTCGCGCGTGATCCCCTTCAGCCAGCCGCGCGGATGGGGCTTGTTTAATGCCAGATCGATCATCTGGTCCACACTCTCGTGGAAACAGTCGTCGGTAAAGCCCATGCGCTTGGCCAGCTCGCGGAACAGATCGGTATTGGAACGGGCTTCGCCCAGGGGAGCGATGGCTTGATCGGAAATCTGCAGAAAGTAATGCCCGTAAGCTTTTTGCAGCTCTTTGTGCTCGAAGAAAGTTGTAGCTGGAAGCAGGAGATCGGCGTAACCGGTGGTGTCCGTGAAGAACTGTTCGTGTACCACGGTGAAAAGATCAGGACGCAAGAAGCCGCGCTCTACGTCATGATGATTGGGCGCGACCGTGGCGGGATTGGAGTTGTAAACGAAGACGGCCTTCACCGGCGGATCGCTCAGATGATTCAGCGCCTTGCCCAGTTCGGACATGTTGACCACGCGCGCTGCCCGGCCGAGCGGACTCTTGAGCATGAGATCCGGGCGTTCATTGGCCTCATCGTCCAGGTAGAACGAGCCGCTGGTGGAAAGTTGCAGGCCGCCTCCGGTTTCCTTCCACGATCCGGTGATGCAGGGCAGCATGGCGATGGCGCGTACCGCCATGCCTCCGTTTTGCGCGCGCTGCACGCCGTAATTCACGCGTATGGAAGCCGGCCGCACGGTGGCGTACTCCCGCGCCAGCTTGCGAACGTCGTCGGCGGCAATGCCCGTCCACTGGGCCACGCGCTCCGGCGGATAGTCCTGCACCCGCGCCCGCAGCTGATCGAATCCCAGCGTGTATTTCGCGACGTAGTCGGCGTCGTAGAGATTCTCATTGATGATCACGTGCATCATGCCCAGGGCCAGGGCCACGTCAGTCCCCGGATTGATGGCCACGTGCCAGTCGGCGCAGCGCGCGGTGCGCGTCTGGTAAGGATCGATCACGATCAGCTTGGCGCCGTTGCGACGCGCCTCGGTGATGAACGGCCATAGGTGCACGTTGTTGCCGTGGATGTTCGCGCCCCAGGCGATGATGTACTTTGAGTGGCTGAACTGCTCGGGCTCGGTCCCCAGCTTGCGCCCGGTGACCGTGACCAGCGCGTCACCCCCCGCGGTGGCGCAGATGGTGCGGTTCAGTTGCGATGCCCCCAGCCTGTGGAAGAAGCGGTGGCACATGCCGGCGTTGTTCAGATGACCCAGCGTTCCGCCGTAAGAATAAGGAAGAATGGCCTCCGCCCCGAACTCCGCCGAAATCTTCTGAAAGCGGCGCGCGATTTCGTCCAGCGCCTGGTCCCAGGAGATGCGTTCAAAATCACCGGCTTGGCCGCGGCCTGGTCCTTTGGGAGCAACCCGCCGCATGGGATAAAGCACGCGGTCCGGCGAATAAACGCGATCAAGATACTTGGTGACCTTGGCGCACAAGAATCCGCGCGTCACCGGATGTGCCGGATCACCCTGGATGCGCGTGGCTCGTCCGTCTTCCACCGTGATCAGGACCCCGCAAGCGTCGGGGCAATCATGCGGGCAGACGGCATGGACAACCTTCTTCATCAAGACATTATAGAGCGAACGGGAACCCAGTATGCATTAGGGACCGACCGCCGGTAACGTGCCGCAAAATTGCTGGTCGGGAGAGATCGGGCGACGTATGACGCGGACCGGCCGTGGCCTCATCGGTACACCAGGCATCCGCGCTCTTCGAGGTCAGCGATCCAAGCCGGCAATGCCAGAGTGGAAACCCACCTCAGGTCGAGTTTCTCCAACCGGGGCATCGTAGAGATGGACGCAGGCAAACTCGTCAGCGGATTGCCGCGGAGATCGATCTGGCGCAGCTCCTTGAGCGTC
>CAZFRV010000359.1:0-4426 GCA_964521445.1 uncultured Acidobacteriaceae bacterium | reverse complement strand
CCCCTGGCCTTTACTCTCGCCAAAGGACTGCACCTTGGACCCAAAGGCGTATTTCTGGCCATCCTGATCGCGGAGACTCTGTTGGCGCTGATCGCCATTTACGTCTTTCACCTTGGCCGGTGGAAACAAAAGGTGGTGTGATCGCCGGTCTCGCGTGCCGCCCTCACCCGGACGCGCAAACTGCGTCCGGCATCGGTGCTTTGAGAACCCCCGGCGCTCACGCGCCACGGGTCAACGCTGCGCGCGGGCGGCGAACTCGGATATCGCCTGTACCAGGCCGTCCATCGTGTACTCTCGGGCTTCAACCGCAGGCTGGAACCCGGCCTTGCTCAGGGTGGCGCTGGTGACTGGCCCGATCGAGGCCAGGCAGACGTCGCGGAGGGTTTCCTGCGGTCGTGCACCCAGCAGGTCGAGAAAGTTGGCTGCCGTGGAGGAGCTGGTAAAGGTCACCACTTGAGGCCTGGTCGCGGGGTTCGAGAAAATCTGTTGCAGCTTCTGCGCCGCGCCTTCCGGAACTTTTGTTTCGTAGGCCTCGATCAGGTCCACTCGCGCGCCCATCTTGCGCAGCTCCTTAGGGAGAACGTCGCGGGCAACCTTGGCCCGCACCAGCAGCACCCGGCTGTCGCCCGAGATCTTTCCGCGCAGAGAGTCGACCACGGACTCGGCCACGTATTGCTTAGGCACCACGGAAACCGAGAGCCCTTCCGCCTGCATGGCTTGCGCCGTTGCCGGACCGATCGCGACCGCCAGCAAATGCTTCAGGCCATCCAGGGGCAGGCGCAACAGCCGGTAGCGCTCAAACAGCGCGGTAACGCCGTTCACGCTGGTGAGGATCAGGATGTTATAGGCGTCGATCCGGCGCAGGGCTTGATCGAGGGCGTCATAACTTGCCGGCGGATGGATTTCGATGGTGGGAATCTCCACGACCTCGGCGCCTTTTTGCCGCAATGGCTCGGAGAGCGCCGGCGCCTGTCCTGTGGCGCGAGTGATCAGCACGCGCCAGCCCGCCAGAGGCCCGGCGTTGGCGATGGCTTTGCTCATGATTCCACGGGAGGCGCGACCTCCCGGCTATAGACGTCGTTGAGGATTTTTTCGGCGCCGCGCTGCTTCAATCTTTCCAGCACTTGAGCGACAAGCTTGGCCGGATCGCTGCCGGCCAGTTTCTCACGCAGGGCTTCGCTTCCGTCCGGACGGCCCACGACCGCGGAAAGCCAGATTTCGCGTCCATTGGTTTCGGCGAAGGCTCCAATCGGAACCTGGCAGCCGCCGCCCAGGCCGAGAAGCAGGGCTCGCTCGCATTCGACGGCAAGGCGCGTGGGCGCGTGGTCGAGAAACGCGAGCAGCCTCCGCGTCTCCCGGTCGTCACTGCGCGTCTCGATTCCCAGCGCTCCCTGGCCGGCCGCCGGACAGATAAACTCCACGGGCATGCGATAGCGAATGTGTTGATCCAGTCCCAGGCGCGTCAGTCCGGCCGCAGCCAGAATGATGGCGTCCACTTCGCCGGCTTCGAGCTTCCGGACCCGCGTATCGACATTGCCGCGCATGGGGACTATGTCGAGGTCCAGGCGCAGAATCTGGAGCTGGCTCTTACGGCGCAAACTGCTGGTGCCCAGGCGCGCGCCGCGCGGCAGCTCTGCCAGGGTAGCGTATTTGATGGAGAGAAAAGCGTCGCGCGGATCTTCGCGTTTTAGAATCGCCGCCAGTACGAACTGCGGCGCGAGCTCCGTGGGCACGTCCTTGAGGCTGTGCACCGCAAGATCCACGCGATGGTCCGCCAGGGCCTCTTCGATCTCCTTGGTGAACATGCCCTTGGTGCCTACTTTGGCCAGAGCCACGTCCGTGATCTTGTCGCCGGTGGTCTTGATGACCTCGATCTCCACGGCGTGTCCTTGTTCGCGCAGCAGGCCGGCCACATGGTTGGCCTGCCACAACGCGAGTTTCGAGCCGCGTGATCCAATGCGAAGGTTGGCCATTATCGCTCCGGCTTTCCGCTGTTGAGATTGCTCTTGAGATTGAAAATGCGGCGAATCACCTCGTGAATCGTGGCCGCTTCGGGTTCGGCAGCGGAAGACTTCAGGGTGGTGATGGGTGTGTGCAACAGTTTGTTGATGATGCCGCGGGTCATGGCGTCAATGGCGGCTTCCTGTTCGGGAGAGATCTTGCCCAGGCGGCCGCGGATGCGGTCGATCTCGGCCTGGCGGATGGTCTCGCAATACTCCTGAAGCGAGAGAATCGTGGGCACGACCTCCAGCGACTTGATGCGCAGCGTAAAGCGCTCGACTTCGACTTCGATGATCTGCTCAGCGCGCTCCGCTTCCTTCTCGCGCTCCGCCGTGTTCTTCGAGGCAATGGACTGCAGGTCGTCGATGTCGTAGACGAACATTCCTTCCAGCTTGTTGACTTCCGGGGCCACGTTGCGCGGCACCGCGATGTCAATAAAGAAGACGGGACGGCCCCGGCGGCGGCTGCGCAGTGCCTCGGCATGCTCCTTGCGGAACAGCGGTTCAGCTGATCCGGTGGAGGTCAGGATGATATCGGCGTGCTCGGCGGCCTGGTAGAGCTGGTCAAAAGGAATGGCCCGGCCGCCCAGCGCGTCGGCCAGGTCCGCGGCGCGCTCATAGGTGCGATTGCTGATCACGATCTTCCCCTCCCCGCGCGACAAAAACTGCCGCGCAGCCAGCTCCGCCATTTTGCCGGCGCCCACCAGATAGACGGTCTTTTCTTTCAGCGAGCCAAAGATTTTTTCCGCCAGGTCCACCGCGACCGAAGCCACAGAAACGCTGGAACTTCCGATTGCCGTCTCTGTCCGCACTCGCTTGGCCACGGCAAAGGCCCGGGAAAGCAGTGCCTCCAACCCCGAATTGATCGCGCCCAGGCTGCGCGCGACAGCATAGGCTTCCTTCACCTGGCCCAGAATCTGCGGCTCCCCCACTACCATGGAGTCCAGGCTTGAAGCCACGCGAAACACGTGACGCACCGCCGCCCGCTCCTGGAATTCGTAGATATGCGAGCCCAGCGCGTCCGGGCTCACACGGAAGTAAGCCTCGAGGAAGGCGCGAAGATCGGCTCCCTGGCGCGTGCTGGTCAGCACCTCCACGCGATTGCAGGTGGAAAGCACCATGCCCTCATCCACGCCGGGCTGCTGCACCAGCGTGCGGATGGCGTCCGGCAACTGCGCCTCGGGGACAGCAAGCCGCTCGCGCACCTCCAAGGGAGCGCTGTTGTGATTTACGCCGATGACGTGAAAGTTCATGGAGCAATAAACCTATGCGTCTGGCTGAAATTATTGGCCACCCAGGCCAGCACGGCGGCGGCGAAGGCGAACGTCGCCAAATAGGCCGCGCGTCGGCCGCGCCATCCGGCGTTCCAGCGGGTGTAGAGGAGCACCATGTACACCACCCACATCAGGCCGGAGAGCAGGATCTTGGGGTCGGCAAAATAGCGGGTGCCGAAACGCGCTTCGGCCAGGATGGAGCCGGCGATCAGTCCCAGCGTCATGAACGGGAAGCCCCAGATCAGGCACTTGAAGCCGATTTCGTCGATGGTGGCCAGCGATGGCAGTCGCGACCAAAAACTTTCCATTCCCGCCTTGTTCTTGAGGTTGCGCTCCTGGATCAGGTACAAAATGCTGGCAATAAAGCTGAAGAACAGAGCCGAATAGCCGATAAGTATGAGCGCCACGTGAATGTAAATCCATTGCAGGCTGACAAAGATCGGAGCCGAAGGCCCATTGGGCGATGCGTAAGACGAGGCGGAAAACGTGAGTCCGAAGACCAGCGGAAACACCGCCAGGCCGGGGGAGGTGGCGCGGTATCGGGCATACACAATGAAAAAGAACACCATCAGGACGAAGGCCAGCAATGACTCCAGTCCGTGCATGGAGGTCGGCGCCCAGGTACCGCTGGACATGGCGTTTTCTACGATGGAAACAAAATGAAACACCATGCCCAGGCCCACGGCAGGCAGGGTGATCCGGGTCAGGACTTTCCTGCCGCCCCAGAACGATGCCAGAGCGTAGAGCAGGCCCACCCCATAGAGGCTCAGGGCCACGCGTAACCAGAACAGCGGAAGCATAAGTTATTGCAGATTATAGCTGCGAGTGCCACCGGCTTGTGTGATTTAGCGCATAAAAGCGCCTGTCCAGCAGCACACTGTCAATGCATTGGATAAAAGGCGGGGGGAAGAGGATTCGCTAGGGTTTCTACCCTACCTGCGGCTACCGCGGGAAGAATATTAGCAGCGCCCTTGCCGGATTTCGAGATCAGGGGATGGAGAGTTTACGGTATTTTTCCGCCGCCGTTTCCGAGGAGATAGGCGTGTAATACACCTCTTTCAGGAAATACGGCTTGGCCCGGCTGCCGATGATTGGCAGGATCTCGATATGCCAGTGGTAGTCCTCGTCCACGGTCTTCCAGTACTGCAGGAT
>CAZFRV010000358.1:0-15276 GCA_964521445.1 uncultured Acidobacteriaceae bacterium | reverse complement strand
ACTAGGTACGCGGCCCCCATGGCTAGGATGCCGAAGCGGGCTCTCCGTAAGGCACGGCGAATGCGACCAACAACTATAAGTCGGTCAGGCCCACGCGAATCATGCGACGGTGGAATAGCAACACTCCCGCTTGTCTCACTTCGATTGCATCGCCGCCAGCACTGCCGCAGCGTGTTCTTCGGGCTTCACGCCTTCTACGATGGCAGCAATCTTGCCTTCGGGGCTGATGACGAAGGTCGTCCGGTCGATGCCCATATACTTGCGTCCGTACATGCTCTTTTCCTTGAGCACCCCGAACTTCTTGGCCACGGCCTTGTCCTCATCCGCTAGCAGTGAGTAGGGCAAGTCGTACTTCTCCCTGAACTTCTTCTGCGCCGAGGGCTTGTCGGCGGAGATGCCGAGCACCACCGCACCGGCGCGCTGGATTTTCTGGAATGCGTCGCGGAACCCGCACGCCTCCAGTGTTCAACCCGGCGTGTTAGCCTTGGGATAGAAGAACAGGACCAGGTTCTTACCGCGATAATCTTTCAGCGAGACGGTCTGGCCTTCTTCATTGGCCAGAGCAAAGTCCGGGGCTTTATCATTAATTTCCATAGGTTTTTTCGGTTGATGACTGCAATGAATTTATACCGTAGAAGCACTCTTCAGGCCAGCCTTGTCCTTCTGCTGGCCGGCATCGTGGGTTTCACCACGGCGGTGGCCCAGCGCCACAAGCCGCATAAACTCCGGGCCACGGCCTTGCTGGAGTTCGTCCGCGAACCTTCCGGCGTGACCGCACCCCGGCTGGTTCCTATCACCATCCTGGACGACGGCAGCTTTCATGACGCAAGCATTTACAAGGCTGCGCCCCAGCCGATGGCGCTCGACAGCGGCGTGGTATATGAGGCGCAGAAAAACGGACAGATCATGGGGTACTTCACGGTCGACAAGGCCAAGAAGAAAGATGACCTGTGGACGGCGCAGGGCTGGTGGCAGCTGCTGACCACGACTCCGAAAGCCCGGGCTTCGGCAGCGTCCTCGAGTACTCCCGTAAGATCGCCCGACGAAAGGCCCATCATCCGCCGCCCTGGCTCCGCACAAAGTCCGACGGCCACAGAGTCGCCGACGCCTGCGTCCACGCCAGCAACGCCATCTGCCCCATCTGACGATCGGCCGGTGTTGCATCGTCCGTCTAGTGATGGCGCGGCGCAAAGCACGCCCACTCCCGCAGCCGCTCCCAGCCCGTCAACCACGGCATCCGCGCCTGAGCCTGAGCCCGATGATCCCAACCGCCCCACGCTCCGTCGTCGCGCGCCGCAATCGGCACAGCCGGCGGAGACGAGCTCCATTCCGACGTCGTCCATTCCCAGCCGATCGGGAGGAGACGTGGCGGCGTCAAAATCCGAGGCTCCCACTTCCAATAGCTCGTCGGCCGCGCCGCCGACGCTGGTAGCGGTTTCAGACGCTCAGGCCAGCGACTCGCGTTCCTATGAATTCGTCTGGAAGCCGGGCGAGCAGGAAGCGGTTGAAGCCAAGATGCGCCGCCTGGCCCTGTCTCAGGTTCCTCGTGACAGCGCCGGCGCGCCGCTGACCGAGAAATCGCTCAGCAACGTAGTCATCCGCAGCTTCGATCTTGACTTGAGCAACGATGCGGTGATGGTTTTGAGCGCGGAGGTTCCGCCGGCGTCCGCTTCGTCACCGCTAAGCAGCCCCGCAACAAAGGCAGCTGCCAAGAGTAAAGCAGGAGCCAAGAGTTCGTCTTCGGCGAGCCCAGCCCCGGCCCCGTCGCCGCGCGCCACCCGCTACATCACGCTGATCGCGCGCGTGGATATCGACGGCAATCCGCAGAAACTGGCCTCGAGCGTAACCGACTCGTCGCGCCTGGACGTCGCTCCCCGGCTGGAGCTGATTGACGCCGTGGACGTTGACGGCGACGGCCTGGCCGAGCTGCTTTTCCGCGAGTACAGCTTCGATGACAAGAGCTTTGTGATCTTCGCCATCGGCCGCAGTACTGTGACCAAGCTGTTTGAGGGAGCGAGCCAGCCGCTGAAGTGAACTTATCCCCCGCTCACCGCCGGCACAATGAGGATTTCCGCGCCATCGCGCACCGGCGTAGCCAGGCCGGCAGCGAAGCGGATGCTTTCCTCGCCCACGAATACATTGATGTGCTGGCGCACCTGGCCCTGCTCGTCGAGAATGCGGTCGCGCAACGCGGGATGAAGCTTCCAGAGCGCGTCCAGTGTTCCGCCCGTGGTGGCAAGCGCGCCTTCGACAACGATGGAGCTGCGGCCTTCGGCAAAGGCCGCCAGATAGCTCGGGATACGAACGGTGACTGCCATCTCCTCACCTTGTCCACGCTCTGCTTATCTTCGTGCCGCTTTTTTCTTTGCCGGCGTTCTGGCAGCGTGTTTGACGGCGCTGCGGCCGGCGCCCTTGCTTCGCACTCCAGTTCCGCGCTTGCGTGGTGAATGGGCTGCATCCTCGCCGACCACCGCGGTCTTGACGCACACAATGGCCGGCAATCCGTCCTGGATAAGCCGCCAGGACCTGCCGTCATCGTGCGAGCCATACAGTTTTCCGCTGCGCGTGCCGAAATAAACTCCGGCAGGATCGAGCGAGTCCGCGGCCATGGAGTCGCGCAGCACGGTTTCGAGCGCGTCTTTTTGAGGCAGGCCGCGGGTCATGGCCTCCCAGCTCTTGCCGCCGTTGCGCGTGCGATAGACGCGGAGCTTGCCTTCCGGCGTGCATCGGTACTCGTCGGATTCGATCGGCACGATGTACGCGGTCTCGGGATCGTGGGGATGGCCGACCATGCAAAAGCCAAAATCGGAGGGTACGCCGTGGGCAATATCCGTCCAATGATCGCCATCGTCGTCGCTGCGGTAAAGCCCCCAGTGGTTTTGCAAATACAGCCGGTCCGGATTCGCGGGATGGCGCACGATCTTGTGCACGCATTGCCCGAATTCGGGATATTTTTCCGGCAGAAACTCGGCGCGAATGCCCTGGTTCCGCGCCTGCCAGGTGGCGCCGCCATCGCTGGTGCGATAGACACCTCCGGTGGACATGGCCACAATCATGCGCTTGGGGTCGGCTGGATGAGGCGCTATGGTGTGCAGGCACATGCCGCCGCCGCCGGGGGTCCACTTCGCGCGATGGGGATGATCGAGCAGGCCCTGCACCGGCAACCAGCTCTTCCCGGCGTCGCGCGAAACAAACAGCGCCGAGGGCTCCACGCCGCAATAAATCGTCTCAGGCTCTTGCGCGGGCATATGAAGCTGCCAGATATTCTTGAGCGTGAGGCCGGACTCGGCCGGGAATTTCACGGAATAGGTTTTCGGCTCGGTCGCGGTCCTGCCAAAATCGTCGGACGAAACCAGAGTAGTTCCCCAGCGAAAGCTCTGCTGCGCCCACCACAGGCGATGGCGCCCCTGCCGGCCGTCGTAGGCCATCGCATAGACCGGCGAGCCGATTGAAAGCGGCCCTCCGGCTTTCCATCGTTTGCGTGCGCCGTCGGAACAAAAGATGAATGCTCCTTTTACGGTGCCCACCAGCACCAGCACGTTGCCTTTCTTCGGTGAGATGTGTTGAACGGACGGCATGACTCACTCCTTTAACGGACAACAGAAATCGTTAACATTGTAGACGTGCGAGCCCGATCAATTCGACACGCGGTCTGGCAAAAAAACGGACATCTGAGAACATAAAGATTCAGCCGCGAATGCACGCGAACTTCGCAAATCAATCATGGGCTGGCTACAGTTCGCGTCCTTTCGCGTTGATTCGCGGCTCCGTCTTGCCTAGCTGAGCTTTTTCTTCAACAGCTCGTTCACCAGCTCCGGCTTGGCTTGCCCCTTTGAAAGTTTCATCACTTGGCCGACGAAGAAGCCGATTACCGTGGCCTTTCCGGCGCGATATTGCTCCACTTGCTTGGGATTGGCGGAAATCACCTCGTCGATGATCTTCTCGATGGCGGAAACATCCGTGATCTGCTGCGGTTTTTCCCGCTCGTAGACCGCCGGGAAGTCTTCGCCGCCGGCAAAGGCCTTGTCGTAGAGGTCTTTGAGGATCTTGCCGGAGATGGTTCCGGCCACTAGCAGATCGGCCGACATGGCCACGCCCTTCATGGTGATGGGCGAGTGCTCGATCTCCAGCCCCTTGGCCTTCAGCCGTCCCATAAGCTCGCCCTGCACCAGGTTGGCCACGCGCTTGGGGTTCTTCGCAGCCCGCGCCGCTTCTTCAAACTGATCGGCCAGCGACTTGCTGACGGTGAGGACCTGAGCGTCATACTCGGTAATTCCGTAATCTCCTACCATGCGCCGGCGACGGACTTCAGGAAGCTCGGGCAGCTTGTCGCGGATCTCCGCCTGCCATCGCGCGTCCACCGCCAGCGGGAGCAGGTCGGGTTCGGGGAAATAGCGATAATCGTGCGCCTCTTCCTTGGAGCGCATACTGTAGGTCCGGCCCTCGTGGGAGTTGAAAAGCCGTGTCTCCTGGGTAATCCTGTCTCCGCCCTCGATCACCTCGATGTGGCGGTCGATCTCGTATTCCAGCGCCTGGCGGATAAAACGGAACGAGTTCACATTCTTGATTTCCGTCTTGGTGCCGAATTCCTTCTGTCCACGAGGGCGCACGCTGACGTTCGCATCGCAGCGCAGCGAGCCTTCTTCCATGTTGCAGTCGCTTACGCCGGTATAAAGGATGATCTCTTTGAGCCGCGTCAGGTAGTCGTAAGCCTCTTCCGGCGAACGCATGTCCGGCTCGCTGACGATCTCGATCAAGGGCACGCCGCTGCGGTTCAGGTCAATGTAGGTGCTGGCCGCGGAGTCAGCGAAACCTTCGTGCAGGCTCTTGCCGGCGTCTTCCTCGAGATGCACCCGGGTGATGCCGATGCGCCGGGCTGCGCCGCCGGCTGCGGGAATCTCAATCACGCCGTGCTCGGCCAGAGGCTTGTCATACTGCGAGATCTGGTATCCCTTGGGCAGATCGGGATAGAAGTAATTCTTGCGGGCAAAAATTGAAGTCTCGCGCACCTGGCAGTTCAGCGCCTGGGCCGCGAGCACGGCGAACTCCACCGCCCGCCGGTTCAGCACCGGCAACGCGCCGGGCATCCCCAGGCAGACCGGGCACACGTTGCTGTTGGGCGGGGCGCCGAACTGGGTCGAGCATCCGCAGAAAATCTTGGTTTGGGTGAGGAGCTGGACGTGGACTTCGAGGCCAATGACCGGCTCGTATTTCGCCCGCGCTGCCGCGGGAATCTGCGCGCTTGCCGCCATGGAGGAATTATAGGTGAAGGTTCGCTGCACGGTCTTTCGAAACACCGCCCACGCGACTCCGGCTACTTCGATGGAGGATTCGCTGGTTTTTCCAGCGGGATATCAAAGTAAAACAGCTCCTTGGTTCCTGCCCTGATGCCGGACACATAGATATGGGCTCCGGCCTCCGGCCTTTCGATGTCGCGGACATCAAAGAACAGGAAGCCGCTACTGGTGGATTGGGGAGTCACCGGCACGGTGACGAAAAGAGCGGAATCAACTTCTTCGACCGCATCTTTTTTGATGGCGCTGGGCGGTTTGTGTGTGCCGGGAATGGGCAACTTCACGGGCGACTTATTGGTGATTTTCTCCGGGTGGCCAATGCGGCGGAAGAGGTCTTCATTCGTCGCCGGTTCCAGCTTGTCGTGATGCGCGGTGATGTACTCCACCTTCAAATCATCGAGCATGAGCGGCTTGGGGCCATTGTTGGAGATGATCAAACGGACGGGCAGGAAGTCGATGTCGCGGTACTTGACCTTGAAAATAGCGGTCTTTTCGGGGGTGTCATAGGGATCGATGGCGACCACAACACCTTCGTCCTCGTGCGCTTCATGAATGGGATAAGTCTTGGCATCGGCGGCCGGCGGCGGATTGAAGCCCTTGTCGCCCGCGTTGGCCACCGCCATGGCCAGAGCAGCCACTATCGCCGCCAACAATCTGATCCTGCGCATGGGCATCCGTCCTTTCATTATCGGGCAGCAGAGCTGGTTTTCACAACCGGCTTGCAGGTGCGAATAGAATGTTGAGGCTTCATGTATATCCTTTACAGCCTGGCGCTGGCTTGCGCGCTCCTGTTTTCCCTGCCCTGGTGGGCGCTGCAGGTTTTGCGCCTGGGCAAGTACCGCGCCGGATTGTCGGAGCGCCTCGGTTTCATCCCGCCCCGGCTGCGTCGCCAAGCCAAGGCCGGCTCTGTCTGGATTCATGCCGTCTCCGTAGGCGAAGTCCTGGCGGTCAGCCGCCTGGTGGACGAACTCAAGAAGAGCGCTCCCCAGCGACCGGTGTTCGTTTCCACCACCACCGCCACCGGCCAGAAGCTGGCCCGGGAGCGTTTTGGCGAAGATCAGGTGTTCTTCATGCCGCTCGATTTCGGCTTGGCCGTGCGCGCCTACCTGGACTTGCTCCGGCCCAGCCTGCTGGTTCTGGCCGAGACCGAATTCTGGCCCAATCTCCTGCATTTGGCGCGCAAACGGGGCGCGCCGATTGCGATCGTCAACGCCCGCGTCTCTGACCGTTCGTTCCCCCGCTATCGCCGCTTCCGCCGGTTGTTTGCCCGGGTCCTGGCCGAGGTGGACCTATTTCTGGCGCAGACCGAGGAAGACGCGCGGCGCTTGCGGGAGATCGGCGCGGCGGCGGAGCGCGTCCAGGTCAGCGGCAACTTGAAATTTGACGTGCGCAGCGCCCCGGCTTCGCCATTCCAGGAGGACTTGCGGCGCGTTCTCGGGAAAGATTCCATGGTCATCGTCTGCGGCAGCACCGCCGAAGGTGAAGAAGAGTTGCTGTTGCAGGCGTTTCAGGAAGTCTTGCGGCGGTTTCCCTCCGTGGTCATGGTGCTGGCGCCGCGGCATCCCGAACGCTTTGAAAAAGTGGCCAATCTGGTCACCGCGAAGGGCATAGCCCTGACCCGGCGCAGCTCCTTGACCGCAACAACAGACCTGGCAGCGTCTTCGCTCTCCGGCGGCGTCTTTCTGCTGGACAGCCTGGGCGAACTCGCCTCGGTGTATGCGCTCGCCGGGGTGGCTTTCGTCGGCGGCAGCCTGCTGGCCGGCGTTGGTGGACACAATATTCTCGAGCCGGCCCAGCACGGTGTACCCGTGCTCGCCGGACCTTATACCGCCAACTTCCGCGAGATCGTCAACATTTTTGAACACGGCCAGGGCATCAAGATCGTGACGGCGGAAAACCTAAGCGGCGAATTGTTGCGGCTGCTCGCCGACGGCCAAGAACGCCGCAGGTTGGGCGAGAGGGCCCGGCAATTGTTTCTCGATAACACCGGCGCCACCGACCGTACTTTGCAAGCGCTTCAGACTCTGCTGCGGAAACAGCCCGGACAACTCCCATGAATCCGCTTTCCGCCATCTTCGGCGCCGGCATCGCGCTTCGCAACACGTTATACGACCGTGGCGTGTTCAAAATCCGCAAGCTCTCGCGTCCGGTAGTCAGCGTGGGCAACATTTCCGTGGGCGGAAGCGGCAAGACTCCGTTCGTGATCGCCCTGGGGCAGTTGCTGAAAGAACGGGGGATTGCGTTTGACGTTCTCTCCCGCGGCTACGGCCGCACCGCGACTGAGATTGCCGTAGTTGATCCCAACGGCGCTGCTGTCCAGTTTGGCGACGAGCCGCTGCTGATCGCCCGAAAGCTGGCGGCCCCGGTGATCGTGGGCGCGGACCGTTACCAGGCGGGGGTGCTGGCGGAGAAGACATTTGACGTCAAGCTGCACCTGCTCGACGACGCTTTCCAACATCGCCGCCTGCATCGCGACTTCGACATCGTGATGGTCCAGGCCTCTGACCTCAAAGACTCTCTGCTGCCAGTGGGCAGGTTGCGCGAGCCGCTGTCTGCTTTACGCCGGGCTGACGTCGCGGTGTCCGCGCCGGAAACTGCAGTGCCTGGCGCGGCTAGCGTCAACTGGCCCATCCGGCGCGAGGTGGTGCTCGATCTGCCGTGCCCGCGCGCGATTGCCTTCTGCGGCCTGGGCCGTGCCGCGCAGTTCTTTTCGCACTTGCGAGAACTAGGGCTCGATCTGGCGGAAACCGTCGCCTTTCCGGACCATCATCGGTACGTTGAAAGCGATGTCTCCCGGCTGTTGCGGCTCAAATCTTCAACCGGCGCCGACGCTTTCATCACCACCGAAAAGGACGGCATCAATCTCGGCCCGCTGGCCGAGCGCTTACAGCCGCTTAAGGTTGCCCAACTGCGCCTCATCCTGGAAAACCCCGGCCAGGCTCTAAGCACCTTACTCAGCACCTTAGAACGGCGATGTGGCTGCCGTTTCTAGCTCCGGCATGAGAAAATTTCATTGCCCATGCAAAAGAGCACCAAACCTGCGGAACGTCTGGCCAAAATCGTCGAGGAATTTCCCAAACTCAGCATTACCGTTCTGGGCGATCTGATTGCCGACGAGTTCATTTACGGCGAGATCTCCCGCGTGTCGCGGGAAGCGCCGGTGCTGATCCTGCGCCATCGCGAGCGCACCGTGGTGCCCGGCGGCGCCGGCAACGCCATTTACAACCTGGCCGATCTGGGGGTCACGGTGCTTCCCGTGGGCGTGATAGGCGACGATGAGCCCGGACGCATGCTGCTGCACGCCTTCCGCAAGAAACACATCTCGGTGAGCGGTATCCGCCGCATCAAAGGCCGCAGCACCTGCACCAAGACGCGGGTCCTGGCCGGCATGACGCATTCGCCCCGGCAGCAGGTCATCCGCGTGGACCGGGAGCCGGAAACGCCGCTGGATTCGCCTGACCGGCGCGATCTGGTCTATCAAACCCGTGGCTACGTGCGCGCCTCGGACGCGCTGCTCATCTCCGACTACGGCTACGGCGCGGCCACGCCGGAGATCTTTGAAAGCATCCGCACCCGGGCCTCACTCGACGGCATTCCGGTGACCCTGGACTCCCGTTATCGCGCGCTGGCTTACAACGGAGTCACCGCGGCCACGCCCAACGAGTCAGAACTCGAAGAGGCGCTGCGCACCACGATCGGCAATGACAATGACCGTCTTCTGGCCGCGGCTCGGGCGGTGATGCAGAAGATGAAGCTGCAGTCTCTTTTGGTCACCCGCGGCCGCGACGGCATGGTGGTCTTTTCCCGCGATCACAAACCGGTGTTCATTCCCATCTACGGCTCGGACGAAGTCGCGGACGTGACCGGCGCCGGCGACACGGTGATCGCCACCTATACCGCCGCGCTGGCCGCAGGCGGCGACCCGGAATCCGCCGCCCGTCTTGCCAATTATGCCGGGGGCATTGTGGTCATGAAGCGCGGCACCGCCACCGTGACCCGCGCGGAGCTGCTCAAAGCCGTAACGGAGGGCTAACTGGCGCAGGCACAGCAAAAGATCCTGGAACTCCCCCAGCTTGCCGAGATGGTGCGGATGTGGCGCGCCGGCGGTGAAAAGATCGTTCTAGCCAATGGAGGTTTCGATCTTCTTCATGTGGGCCACGTCCGCTATTTGCGTGCCGCCAAAGAACTGGGGGGACGGTTGGTCGTCGCCGTGAACTCCGACGCCGGCGTGCGCGCCCTGAAAGGCGCAGAGCGCCCGCGCGTCCCGGAGCGCGAGCGCGCCGAACTGGTGGCCGCTCTCGAAGGCGTGGACGCCGTTACCATCTTCGACGAGCTTGACGTCCGTAACCTGGTTCGGGCGTTGCGTCCCGATATTCATGCCAAAGGCACCGATTACACCGCGGAGAGCGTCCCGGAGCGCGATGTGGTCATCGCCTGCGGCGGCCGCGTGGAGATTGTCGGCGATCCCAAAGACCACTCCACCACCGAACTGCTGAGAAGGACGGAATGGCAAAAATCCTGATCGCCCGGTTGGGCGCGATGGGCGACATACTCCACGCTTTGCCCGCAGTTACCTCGATTCGCGCTGCCCTGCCCGACGCCACCTTGGGCTGGCTGGTGGAAGACCGATGGACGGAGTTGCTCACCGCGCGCGGTCCCAAGTCCAGTCCGGAAAACCTCAGCCCGCAGAAGCCGGTAGTAAACTTGATCCACACCGTGGACACCAAGGGCTGGCGCCAGCGCTTCTTCCGTCCCGGAACTCTGGCGGAGATGCGCGGTGCCCGGCGGCGCGTGTGCGACGTTCACTACGATTTGGTCCTGGATTTTCAAGGCGCCATCAAATCCGCGGTCCTGGCGCGATGGAGCGGCGCCGCTAAGATTGCCGGGTTTCGCGATCCCCGTGAACCGGCCGCCCGTTTTTTCTATTCCCGGAAATTTCCCCGCGCCGGCGAGCACGTGATCGAGCAGAACCATGCCCTGGCTGCGCAAGCCCTGAAAGAGTGGCTGGATGGGAAGGAGTTCAAGCTCCTCGCGCCCAGCCTACCCTGCGATCCCGCCGCGGAGGCCTGGGCCCAGTCTGAGATCGCGCGCCTGGGCATTGCCAGCTTCGCGCTGTTGAATCCTGGCGCCGGTTGGGGAGGCAAGCAGTGGCCTCCGGAGCGATTCGGCGCGGTGGCCCAGGGGCTGGCCAAACACAACATCAAGTCGCTGGTCAACGCGGCGCCGGGCGAGGAGAGCTTGGCGCGCACCGTGGTCGAAGCCGGCGGCGGCCATGCCTTTGCCGTGGAGTCCAGCCTCGGCCAGCTCATTTCTCTCACCCGTCGCGCGCGTTTGTTTGTCGGCGGCGATACCGGCCCCATGCACCTGGCAGCCGCGCTGGGCGTGCCCACGGTCGCATTGTTCGGGCCCACGGAACCGGCGCGTACCGGCCCGTTCGGCGAGAAAACCATCGCTCTTAGGCGCCCGGAGAGCGTGACCACGTTCTCACATCACCGCGAACCCGACGCCGGCTTGCTCCAAATAAACTCTGACGAAGTGGTCGCCGCCGCGCGCCATCTGCTGGGAGGCGGTCATGCCTAGCTGGGGTCGAATTGCTACGCGTATGCGTGTACCCCTGGGTTTTGCCTTCGCCGCCGGATATTTGTGGTTCGCCCGCCCCGCGTGGCCGTGGATCGCCGGCGGCAGCTGCTTCATTGCCGCCGGACTTGCCGTGCGCGCTGCCGCCTCCGGACACATCCGCAAGAACCGCGAACTCACCATTACCGGTCCGTACGCCTACACACGCAATCCGCTGTATGCCGGCTCCATTCTCATCGCCGTGGGTTTTGCAGTGGCGGCTCGCAATCTGTGGATCGCGCTGGCAGCGGTCGCCATGTTCCTGGTGATTTACCTGCCGGTGATCCGGGCGGAAGAAGAATATCTTCGTTCGACCTTCGCTGGTTACGAGCAATACTCGAGCCGCGTGCCTCGCTTCTTGCCTCGCCTGGTTCCTTATCGGGCCGAAGGCGCGGATGCCGATGCCGGCGGATACTCCTCTGAGCTTTACCTGAAGCATCGCGAGTACAATGCGGCCTTGGGTTCGGTTTTGATGATGGGCGCTCTGATCCTCAAGATGATGCTGGTGCGCCGTTGATGCGGACAGGCATAGCGCTGGTGTTCCTGTTCGCGCTGTGCGCCGGCGCGGCGGCATGGCAGCACACGCAACCGGCGTCCACTCCGGCTCCGTCGCCGTCGCCGGCCCCGGCCTCTTCTCCTGCCGCCCCACAGTCGACAGCGGTCATCTCCGCTCCAACCATCGCGAAACCTGGGCCTGAATATCAGTTCCCCGTGGGCCAGACCTACGTGTACAACGGGGTGTGGCGCATCTTCAACGCCGGTACCGCGACCTTGCACATGGAGCATGCGGGCGGGGAAAACCGGGTGGTGGGCGTGGCCAGCGCCACCAGCGCCGCGGCCGTGCTGTTTCACGTGTTCGACCGCTACGAGTCGTTCTTCGATCCCGCCACTTTTTGCTCGCACAGCACCTCCCGCTCCGTTGAAGAAGGCACGCGCCGGGTGCAGACCGACATCACTTTCGACTACGCACGCGGCAAAGCAGTGCGGGAACAGAAAAACCTGAAGAAGAAAGATTCCCGCCGCGAAGAGCACAACATTCCCGCTTGCGTCACCGACGTGCTCACCGGAATTTATTATCTCGGCTCGCTGCCTCTGCAGCCCGGCCACACCTACAGCTTTCCCCTGAATGACGGCGGAGAAACCATTTACGTCAACGCCCATGTCGAAGCCCGCGAGCAGATCAAGACTCCGGCGGGCGTCTTCAATACCATCCGCGTGCAGCCGGAAGCCGCTTCGGGAATTCTGAAGAACAAGGGCAATATCTGGATCTGGTATTCCGACGATGCCGCCCACGTCCCCGTGCAGGCTCGCGTCCACCTCTATTGGGGTACGTTGACCTTTACCCTGCAACGCATCGACAAGGAATAGGCCGTCGCGAACGCGAAGCTCATCTTGATATACTTTTGGCTGGCCTTTGGAGCTGGTAAAGAGATGCTGTTGCTTAAGAGATGGAAGCTTTTGATTCTGACATTTTTCTTTGTGGTAGCTTCGTGGATTGCGGTAGCCCAAACGGCGCAAAGTGCCCCGGGGACAACGCCGGCAGCTCACGAGATCCAGGTAACGGCCAAGAAGTACGAGTTTACCCCCAACCCAATCCGGGTAAAGAAGGGCGAACACGTCCGGTTGATCATCACCGCAACCGACCGCGACCATGGATTCAAGCTGGAAGCGTTCAACATCGAGCAGAAACTCAAGAAAGGCGTCCCTACCACCGTGGAGTTTACAGCCGACAAAGCCGGGACGTTCCCTTTTAAATGCTCCGTCCATTGCGGCCTCGGTCACGGCGGCATGAAGGGAACGTTGATTGTGGAAGAATAGCCGCCGCTAGCGAACCGGCAATTCGTGATAAGCTGCTTACCTGATAGGTTGTTGGTTCCTCCTCGTCACTAGCAAACGCACACCCATGATGTGGTCAGCGATCAGATGTGGAATGGTCTGGGTCTTCTGCGTGGGACTTCTCTGTGCCCAAGGCCCTTCACGCACCATTCAAGGGACAGTTCGCGACCAACTCGGCTACGTAGTGGCCGGCGCGCACGTCACCGTGCAAGGCCCCAGATATGAGCAAGCCGCAACTACCGGGAGCGATGGGTCGTTCCGCGTGGAAGGCGCGCCGCGAGAGAAGTTGACACTATTGGTGGAAGCCAAGGGCTTTGCTCGCTTCACCGAGGCCTTGACCGAAGACAAAGAACAGATTGACGTCGTGCTCCTCCCGGCTTCGGTCTCTCAGGAGATCAACGTCACCGCCAATCGCATCGGCACCAGCCTGGGCGAGACGGCGGAGAGTGTGGACGTAATATCGCGTCAGGATCTGCAAGCCTCGGCGACGATCGCCATAGACGAGGCGCTGCGCCAGGTTCCCGGTTTTACCCTGTTTCGACGCTCGGACAGCCGGACGGCCAATCCCACGTCCCAGGGATCGTCCCTGCGCGGGGTCGGCGGCAGCGGCGCCAGCCGGTCCATCACCCTCTATGACGACATTCCCTTGAACGATCCCTTTGGCGGCTGGGTGTATTGGGGCCGCATTCCCCGAGAAGAGGTGAGTTCGGTGGAATTGTTGCGCGGCGGTGGCTCCAGCCTGTACGGTAGCGGCGCGCTGAGCGGAGTAGTCAATATTGTCCCGGAGCAGGCGCAGCGCAGCCTGCTTTCCGCCGAGTTATCCGGCGGCTCCATGAGCACTCCTGATATCTCGCTGGCCGGCGACCGGCTGTTCAAATCGTGGGATGTGAACCTGGGCGGTGAAGCCTTCCGCACCAATGGATACATTCTGGTCCCACAGAACCAGCGCGGCACCGTGGATACGCCCGCCAACTCTGAACATGGGACCGTTCAGTTGACAACCCGGCGCAAGGTGAAAGCCGGAGATATATTCGTCGCCAGCGACTTCTACGATGAGGATCGTAACAACGGCACGCCGCTGCAAACCAACGACACCCAGCTCTGGCAGATCAGCAGCGGTCTGAACTTGTTGACGCGGATGGCCGGCATCGAGCTGCGCGGCTGGGGGTCGGGGCAAAGCTACAACCAGACTTTCTCTTCGGTCGCCGCCAACCGCAACAGTGAGACGCTGACCCGCGCCCAGCACGTTCCGGCACAGCAGACCGGCGGCAGCCTGGTCTTGTCACGCCAACTGGGCGGCTGAAATCTGCTGGTCGCCGGCGCGGACGCACGCTATGTGCGTGGCTTCAGCAACGAAACTGCTTTTGCCGCGTCGCTGGCCACGTCTTTCGTTGATTCCGGCGGACGACAACTGACTTCCGGCGCCTACCTGCAGGACTCCCTCCGGCTGCATTCGCGCCTGCTCCTCACCGTCGGCGGACGATACGACAATTGGGACAACTACCAGGCCCACACCAGCACCACGCCTCTGGTGCCGACGGTCAAGCAGAGTTTCACCCAATTCGCCGATGTAAGCGAGCACGCTTTCAGCCCCCGGGCCGCGCTGCTGTTCCGCGCCAGCGATAAAGTCACACTCACGGCTTCGGCCTACCGGTCATTCCGTGCGCCGACGCTCAACGAACTTTACCGGTCGTTCCGTTTGGGCAACGTTCTTACCCTGGCCAATCCGCAGCTTCAGGCGGAGCGGCTGTCCGGGGCCGAGGTTGGCGCTAACTTTTTCTTGAAGGCCGCGCGCATCCATACTGCTTTCTTTTGGATGGAAGTTTCCGACCCTGTGGCCAACGTGACTCTGACCACCACGCCTGCGCTCATCACCAACCAGCGCCAGAACCTCGGCCGAACCCGTTCCCGGGGCGTGGA
Source organism: uncultured Acidobacteriaceae bacterium (assembly GCA_964521445.1). Classification (GTDB taxonomy): domain Bacteria; phylum Acidobacteriota; class Terriglobia; order Terriglobales; family Acidobacteriaceae; genus Angelobacter. Next base: position 610 of record CAZFRV010000358.1, on the reverse strand, counting down.
GGCGGACGCCACATGGCACGTGAAGCGCTTCGACTTCGTCGCCGGCTACCAGTTCGTGGACGCTGTGGTCACCAGCTTCGCCGCCAGCCCTGCGCTGATAGGCCTGGAAGTGCCGCAAGTGGCGCCGCATCAGTTCACTCTCGAAACCCGTTACAACATTCCCCGCGGCTGGACTGTGGCCACGCAGGCCCGCGCCTCCAGCAGCCAGTTCGACGACGACTTGAATCAATTCCTGCTCGCTTCCTTCTTCCAGCTCGATGCCTCAGTCTCCAAACGGTTAGGCCACGGCGTGGACGCATTTGCCGCGGTCGAGAACATGTTCGATACGCGAGTGCAGATCGCCAAGACACCTACGGTCAACCTGGGACCGCCGATCTTCGCCCGCGCCGGGGTCAAGTGGCATTGGGAATAAACGCTTCTGACGGCTCCTGCGGCAATCTGCGTGGCCAAGAGGATTCAACGTTGCGGGGAAGACGGCACAACAAAATCGTTGAGGTACGTTTCCAGCTTGCTGCGGCTCTTTTCCCGATAACCGGCGTAGTCCTGGGCAATGCCTTGGTCGGCCGCGTTGAGCAAGACATACGGCTCGATCATCTGGGCGTTATAAAGT
>CAZFRV010000357.1:0-5630 GCA_964521445.1 uncultured Acidobacteriaceae bacterium | reverse complement strand
TCCCTGGCGATGCGTGAGCATCACGATGTTGGTCAGAGAAGTTGAAGACGAAGACTCTGGGAAGCATCTGATTTTGAATCACCCATTCGTGGAAAGGTTTTGCTGTTGCCTTTGCCGTTCCACCAACCATCGATTCGGCCCAACCGCGGCCATGCTCGAAGGCACGGGAGCCCCGCCAGGGGCGCATGAAAATAGCCCGGCAGGAACTGCCGGGTAAGCAGCGACGACAAGACCAGTCCCGCCAGGGACGGCTGAGATTAGTCGCGGTGCTCAACCAGCCCGTGCCGACGCAGGAATGTCTGCCACTCCTGGGCAAAGCTCTTCTTCGCGTGATGCTTCTCCTGATGGAGAATGTAATTCTTCGTTGCCGCCACCTGTGAGATTCCGATCGTGAACGCACCGTATCCGACCTGCCATTCAAATTGTGTCACTCGCTGCTCGTGCATCCACTTCGATGAGCCAGCCTTGAGAAGCTGCATGGCTTTGGCAATCGCCATTGTCGGCGATAAGGAGAGGAGAACATGAAGGTGGTCAGGCATGCCACCCACTGCCAGCGCCTTCATATCGTTGACCCGGGCGATTCCACCAACGTAAGACCAAAGTCTGGATTTGATCTGCGTCGGGATGAGCGGTAATCGGTCCTTCGTGGAGAAGACGCAGTGAAACAACAGGCTGGTGTGGCTATGGTAGGACATAGGCGGCCTATTCTAGCTCCAGCCGTCCCTGGCGGGACTGGTCTATTCCTTCCAGCTTACCCGGCAGTTCCTGCCGGGCTATTTTCATGCGCCCCTGGCGGGGCTTTTGGGCTGAGATCCTCAGACCCACCAGTCGCATTCCAACGTGGCTCTCACTGCGGTGGATGTTTTTTTCCCGTTCAAAGTAGCCCACTCCCCGGAATTCCCTTGACTTCTGGTCGCCTATCGTTAGGTAACCATTTACTATATAGCTCGGTAGCGGCGCGAGCTTTACCCGCCACACGGCCAGCACCTCCTAACAATCTGTGGGGATATTTCTGTTCCTCCGAAGGGCCTTCCCGAATAGGAGGCCTTTTCCCAGCCCTCATCACCGCCCCTTCGACTTCGACTTCTTCTTGGGAGTACGTGCGTGTCCAAATCCGAAGTTGTGGAAGCGATTCGCCAGACGGCCGCCAAGCTCGGCCGCGTACCCGCCGTGGCCGACCTGGAAGCTTTGTGCGGCCTCACCCGCAAGGAAATCCGGCGGCACTTCAATTCGTTGCGGCAGGCGTTTCGCGCCGCAGGTCTTGACCCCAGCCTGGACGGCAGCCGCCATACCACCGCGGCCCTGCTGGAAGACTGGGCCGCCGTGGCGCGCAAGTTGGGACGCATTTCCCAGCAGCAAGCACTATCTTCTTGCCGGACGCTTCTCCCGCGGCTCGTTCTACAACCGCTTTGGCGCATGGAACCACGTGCCCGTCAAGTTTCGCGAGTTTGCCGAGCAGAGCGGCGCGAAGGACAAGTGGAATGACGTGCTGGAGATGATCGAGCGTCAGGCCGGTCTCACCCGCCAGGAAGCCGCTGAGGGCCGCCCCTCGAGCCTGAAACGAGCCGCGGTGTACACGCGCCGCCGCAGTCCCGTCTTCCCGGAGCGCCCCGTCTTTGGCGCCCCCATGCCGGTTCCCGGATTGGCCTACGAGCCGGTGAATGAGGCCGGCGTGATCTTTCTTTTTGGCATCACCGCCCGCCAACTCGGCTTCCACGTAGAGCGTCTCCAGTCAGATTTCCCTGACTGCGAAGCCATGCGCGAGGTCCAGCCCGGCAAGTGGCAGCGCGTGCGCATTGAATTCGAATTTGAAAGCCGCAATTTCCGGATCCATCGCCATCCCGCCGGCCAGTGCGACGTGATCGTCTGCTGGCGCCACAACTGGAACGAGTGTCCCGGAAATCTGGAGGTGATCGAGCTGGGCCGGGTGTTTAGACCGCCCGGCCCCGCTCCAGCTTGAGATGAATGCTGATGAAGTTATAGGGCGGCCAGGGGCCGGTGTACTTGAAGTTGAGCCGGTCGCCAAAGCTGTGGGCCACGCGGTTGACGGTGGCTTCAAATTCCGCTTCGCGTTGTTTCTCGATGAGGAAAGCCGCATTGAGGATCATTTTGTCGCCGATGGGTTTGTTGTCGCGGGAGGCCACTGAGACCGGGCGCAACCCCTCATAGATGCTGCGCACGTAGCTGGCAGCCAGCTCGGCGAGGGCCTTATCGATCATGCGGCCCAGTTGCATGCGGGCGAAGTAGGTGGATTGCAGGTGCGTGCGGGTCAATTCCTGATGGAAGCGATGGATCTCGTCGTGTTCGCGCTTCAGCTCCTCGATGATGCAATCGCGGTCCCAGGTGGCTTTCAGCCCGAACTCCATTTTGCCGGTCATCTGCTGGAGCACGGCCTGCAACGAGGGATACGTGCTGCGCAGGACTTCGCGGACGTCTTCATCCGTGCGGAATACCGTGCCGAAGCTCATGGGGATGATGGTATGGGTCTTCATCACCGTCTCGATCACGTGTTCGTGGGCCAGCGCGTTGTCGCGCGTTGGATCGAAGATGAACAGGGGCGTGCGGCTGACCACGGCCGCGATGTCGCGGTAGTCCACGGTGTAGACCTCTTCGCCCGCGACGCCAAGATTGCTCCTGGCGGACACCGGCAGCCCGGCTGCAATCACGCCGTAGACGTAGCGCCCTTCCGGCCGCTGCGGGTTTGCGGCGCTATCCCCGTTTCCGGGTACCAGGGCCATCGGTCCCATGACTGCCGCCTTGCCGGCTGGTTTCTTGACCAGCTTCTTGGCTGAGTTCATTGTTTCTCCTCACCATGCGCGCTGTCGTCTCCAGAAACTCATCGATCTCGATGGGTTTGAACATGACCGTGGTGTTGTTCCTGGCCGCTTCTTCCACCGTTTCCTTCTTTGCGTAACCAGTGAGCAGAGCGGCCGGCACATCACGATCACGCTTCCTCGCCGCGCCGATGACTTCGCACCCTGTGTGCCGCTCTTCCAGGGCGTAATCGCACAGCACGGCGTCAAAATCCTGCTGCTCCACCGCAGCGACGGCTTCTCGCCAGGTGCGACAGGCCACAACCTCGTACCCTTGGCGCTCCAAAATCAAGCGGTAGGTCATCAGGACCGAGGCCTCGTCGTCAACCACGAGAATGCGATATCTGCGGTTGCCATTCACAGCTTGGCCACCGGCAGGTCGACGCGAAAGACCGTCCCTAATCCTACCCGGCTCTTGACCGAGAGCTTTCCGGCATGGTTCTCGATGATCCCTTTGACGATCCACAACCCCAAGCCTGTGCCCTTCTCTCCCTTATTGGTCACAAACGGCTCGAAGATGGACCGGAGCATCTCGGGAGGAATGCCGACGCCGGTGTCAGCAATCAGGATGCGCACCCAGCCGCGTAAATCGCGGTGCCCGGGGATATGGCGGGTGCGGATACACAACGTGCCGCCCTCCGGCATAGCGTCCTTGGCATTGATGACCAGGTTGGAAAGCACCTGGCGAATCTGGTCGGCGGCGATCACCGCGTCGGGCAATGGCCGCAGCTCCGTCCTCACTTTTACGCTGGCCCGTTGCAACTGGCGGCTGAGCAGGAGCAGAGTGTCCTCGATGATAGTGTTTACATTGACCGGTTTGACTTGCTCGGTGTTACGGTACAGCCCCAGCATCTGCCGCACCACGCGCGCCACTCGCTCGGTCTCCGATTTGAGGATGCTGTAGACGGGCATCGCGCTCTCCGGGACGGCGCCGGCCAGCAGGTAAATGGCATTCTTGATGGCCTCCATGGGATTGTTTACTTCATGGGCAATGGTGGCGGCCAGCCGACCCGTGGCCGCGAACTTCTCGATCTCCAGCATGCGCCGCTCGACTTTCAGCTGCTCCACCCGGCGTAGAGCGGTCAAATCGCGCAGGACGGTCACGGTATAGGCAAGCTGTCCACGTTCATCAAAGATCTTGCCTGAGCGGCCGTCATATTCGATCTCCTGCTTAAGAACGGGATGGTACAGCCACAGCGGAGCATTTTGCCGGTCCGCCGGAGAGCGCGCGAAGGAATTGATATAACTGGCGAGCAGCGACAGGTTCCTGGCCTGGGCGTCACCGCGGCCGCCTTCGGCGGAAGCGCCGAAAAGCTCCTGCGCCAGAGGATCGGTCAACACGATGGCGGCCTCGCGGTCGCAGACCACAATGGGGTCGCCTACGTTTTCGATAATCAGGTTGAGTCGGTCGCGCTCCTGGCGAACGGCTTCCTCGGCCTCGCGTAACTTGTCGTAGTTGGCATGCAGTTCCTGGTCGGCGCGTCGCAACCTGGTCACGTCGCGCATGACGGTCACCGTGCCGATCTGGGCGCCGTCGGGCCCATAGGTAGGCGCCGCGACCGCTTCGAACAACATCTCCTCACCTTCCACCGTGTCCACCAGGGTGAGGTCGCGCTGCGCATCGGTCTCAGAAGAGAGCATGGAAGAGAGCGCCGCCGAAAACAGCAGGTTGTTCAACTCCACGGCCCGCACCAGTCCTTCGGTCACCTGGTCGGGGACTTTGAAAAAGTGCTCGGCCGCCTTGTTCTGCATGATCACGCGGTGTTGCGTATCAGTGAGGATGACCGGCTCGGCCATGCTTTGCATCACCGTACCCATCTGCGCGATGGTGATTTCCATATCGCGCATCCGGTTATAATAGTGTTCGACTTTGTAGAGCCGGGAGAGGCGCCCATTGGCCAGCCTGATCAGGCTGCCCAGCTGGCTGAGGCTTGCCTCGGCGTTGTGGCGGAGAAGCTCCACCACAACCAGAGCCGCATAACCGCGCATCTCGCAGGTGGAACACAGCTGGCCTTCCCTCCGTACACGCTTCTGCCGGTGAAAATTCTCGACCGCCAGACAGCTCCCGGCGCGAGGCCGTCCGGCCTCCCAGCACAGGTTGCGATCGGAAAACAAAATCGGATGCAGGTAGAGCGGGCGGTGATGGAAGGTGCTTCTGGGGAGCACGGCCGGACGCTTCGCATCCAGAACACCGATCAGGGGATGGTTGGCAACCCACAGGGCAGTTGTGAATCTGGCCATTTGTTGCTGGGACCAGTTCAGCGCAGCCGACGGGACCACTTCACCGGTTTCGAAATTGACGCCCAACACCGCAGCCCGTGAATACCCGAGAGCAATGATCTCTTCCAGCAACAACGGGGGAACTTCTTCCGAGCGCTCCACTTCAAGGAAGCGAAGCACCGTTCCGCGCCTCCGCGATGTTACGCGCCGGCCGCGCTGAGGCTGGAACTGCATCTTGGCCGTAGCCACGCTTCCCCCTTGCCAACTCTTACCGGCGCCGGCGAGCCGGACGCGAGGCGATGTTTCCAATGCCGGGTTGCGGCGCCCCTTCACTCTGCGCCGGTTTGGCGGGAAGGCCGCCCGAGCCGGGAGCCTCCGCGTACTTGAAGCATGTCTCGATGGAGGCCACCACAACGCGGTCCTCAATCGTCATCAGGTCGATGCCCATCAGCGAAATCCGGACCCAAGGATCGAGCACGATGCCCTTATCCAATATCCGGTCCAATACATCGATCAAACTGGAGTTTCCGGAGACTCGTTCAACACTCATCGCGGCCTCCTGCATCACAATCCGGGGCGGCGGCGCCTTTGTCGGGC
>CAZFRV010000356.1:0-10607 GCA_964521445.1 uncultured Acidobacteriaceae bacterium | reverse complement strand
CGGACAGCCGTCATGCAAAAGCTCCCGGACTTCGTCTCCGCATTTTCGCATCACCTCAAACCATTCGCGCGCGATGGCTCCCAATGCACCTGCTTGTTCTTTCATCTTCATCCAGGCATCGATGGCGGGATCCCGCTCTCGGGCGCCGTTGAATCGCAGCAATTGCGTTCTCATCATAAGGTTGTCCGATTACAAGTTCGCGCCGAAGGCCAGCAGACGGCCGTCGCAATCCTTCACTACAAACTCTCGCGAGTGCCATGGCATGTTCGCAAGTCCTCGCGTGAACTCCACGCCGTTCGCGGCGTACTCGGCAAAAAGCGCGTCTGCATCTTCGACATGGAGGTATGCGTCGAGTAACTCGTCCGCGTATTTGTCCGGATTGGCCGTGGGTGGCGCGGCGCAGCGGAAGTGAATCGCGTGCTGGTCGCGCGCCACGATAGCGTAAACCGGCGGATCCTGCCACGTCCCCAGACATTCGAAGCCAAGCTTGTCTTTGTAATAGGCCACCGTGGCCGGAATGTCCGTGGTGAAGAATTGAGGTGCGATCTGACGGATCATGGGGCAAGTGTACTGCAGCCTCCGGCGCCACCGCACGAGGGGGCGCAACATCGCTCTTTCACTCATTACGGAGAGTGGCTAGAATAAAGCCCTTGCTCGAACAGAGAGTGGTTCTGATGAAATCGGCGAAAGTCGCGATCCTAGTATTCCTGTCAGGTTGCGTTTGCGTCTGGGGACAGGACCAACCACTATGGGTCCCGGTGCACAAATCGAGCACCATAACTGTGCTCTGCCTGGGCGAAGCCGAGCGAGCGGAACTGGCGCGCAGGGCAAAGTCGGGGGATGTCTGGGCCCAGGACGAGCTCGGGACGCAACATGTCTCGGAGTGCCAGGGAAAGAACGACGCGGAACTGGGACTCGAGCTGCTGACTCAGGCCGCGGCCCAGGGCAACGCACACGCGCAGCTTCGCCTCGGTGAGCTGTACCAATTTGGCGGGCCGGTCAAGCCCAATCCAAAAGCGGCCGTCGCCTGGTTGGAAAAATCTGCCGCGCAGGGTTACGCGCCGGCGCAGAACAATCTGGGCGTCATCTATCTGGAGGGCATTCTCACCGCCAAGGATGAAGCGCGGGCAGCAACCCTGTTCCTCGCAGCAGCGGAACAGGACCTGCCGAAAGCCGCTTATAATGCGGCCACCCTGTTCGACCTGGGTCAGGGTGTGGTCCAGGATTATGCCGCGGCGCGCCGGTGGTACCAGCGTGCCGCGGAACGCAAGGACGCGGACGCCGAGTATCGTCTGGCATTGCTGCTCGAACAAGGCCTGGGTGGACCTGAAGATCCGGTAACGGCGATGCGGTGGATGCGTCGAGCTGCAGAAGACGGATCGAATAACGCTCTCGTGCGACTGGGATTCAAGTCTCCCGCTGAGGCGGATACGGTCAGCTCCGGCTATTTTCAGTTCAAGATTGCGGAGGCGTTCTTTAACGGCAAAGGCATGGCCAAAGATCCAGCGATGGCGCTCAAATTCCTCGAAAAGTCAGCGCAGGCAGGATATCCGCCCGCTTTTCTCGCGCTGGGAAGGATGTACGCCCGTGGCGATGGCGTCACAAGAGACGAAGCCAGAGCCATCGGTTATCTCGAAGCCGCAATTGCTAAAGATCCCAAGTCAGATATGGCCTACAACGTGTTGGCTTGGACGTTGATCACCGCTGAAGATACCAGGTTGCGCAACCCCAAAAGCGCCCTTGAATATGCTACCAAGGCGATCGAATTAAGCGGTGGCACTCAAGGGTATCAACTCGACACGCTTGCGCAGGCTCTCTTTCAGCTCGGCGACGTAGACGGCGCGGTGGATGCCGAATCGAAGGCCTTGCTTCTGCAGCCGGACAATGACTTCTACCAGAAATCCCTCGAGCAGTTTAAGACTGCGAAGAGCCGGCCCGAGAGTGTGAAGTAGAGTCTGTTCACCAGCGCGGACCTTCGGAGTGAAGGGAACGTCCCGGGACGTTCCTAGTAGGTAAGTTCTTACCTTTCCCCCGGTCGCTTGGCTTTCGTCGTAACCAACTGATTCTATTGGCTTGGTTGCGCGAAGTCGCGGGCTTCAAGTTGTTCTACCCCGCTGAGGTCCGCATACCTGCTCCATTGCTTTCTGTTACCAAAGACATCTTTTCCAGTTTGGGACGGTGTACTACCGTACATGTACCAGGTACATGAACCACTGGGGAGAAGATGACAGACGCTGCAATTCAAGAAGCACATGACGCCTTCGGACGGATGGTTTCCGGCCAGGTAGCCCGCATCACCAGCGAGCTTAACCGGCTGGATCAGCTTCTGAAAGCCGGACGGGTGGACGCCCGCGTGTTGAGCGAATTCCGTCATGCGGTGGATCGCGTGCGGACCTCGGGTTGGCAAGTGCAGGTATGGCTGGAGGGCGACCAGAAGGCCCTCTCTGCGCTGCTGATGGAAGAGCGCATCCGCCTGGCGACGCGTTTGGCCCAGCAATTGGCCTCCGAGATTGCCGGCAATGCCGGACAGGGGTTCCTGGGGCTGGGTACGCTGCGCGAGGCCATCGGCAAACTGGATCAGGCTTTGGAGGGACCGCAATGACAACGCAAAGCCCACTCTTGAGTTGCCGCAACTTCCTGGCCCGCTATGCGTGGATCGCCGGCTTTGCGCTGATTCGCACTCACTATTTCCTGATTGTCATCGTGGGCCCGGTCTTCGGCTGGCGCTGAGTCCTTAGCCGACCGGCGGTGGAGGCGGCGGCACTTGCTGTGACGGGACCTGCTGTGATGGCAGCGTCACCACCGGTTGCACCCATTCCGGAACTAACTGCAGATAAGCCTGGCAGAATCCGGTGAACTCACCGTGGTATTGATCGATCAAAGTGGGACGGATAGGGTTCGCGACGACCGCCCAGATCACCAGCCCGGTCAGAATCAAAACCACCGCGATGAGCGCCACCACGCCTCCATCCACGTTGAACTGCGGCAATATGGCCACATCGGCGATGCCAATGAGGGGTAGCACCCAGGCCAGAATGATGGCGGTGCTGCGGCGCTGGGCATGATGAGCGCACAGCGGCACCCTTACCCTGATACCCTTCCGCAACACCAGAGCCAGGATCACGTAAATGAGGACGCCGGCAAGGATCGCCAGGTAAATGGCGGGATGGTGCCAGTAGAGAGTCTTTTCCACGGGCTTGCCGTCGGCGGGCGCGCCGCAGCGGATGCACGGCGGCGGCAAGATGGCCGCCTGACCGGGCGGCGGCACGGGAACAATCAGTTTTGAACCTCGGCGGCTGATCGAATACTGCGCCGGAGCTGAGACAGCCATGAGTCCCCCCTGACAGAGAACCAGATCATACTGCGAAGCTGGGCGTGAATAACAATAATAAAACGCGGAAGAATTACTCCGTCGGCGAGCCAACCCAGTAGCGTTCGCGGGCCAGGATGGTCGAGTCCTTCGACTGGCGTAAACGCACACTCACCTTATGCAAACCAGGATGGGGATCTTTGGGCTCGAAGCTCAACAGGTAGCGGTTGTGCAAATGGTTCGTGAAGTCCACCATGCGCGCTTCAAACGCCTTATCTGACGTAAACAGCTCATATTCTCCGCCCGTCACTTCCGCAATGGTTTTGGGTGTGTTTTTGCGCATGGCCTGCGCCGCCATGATGAGCAGCGGCATCCATTGCAGTCCTCCGCGGGGACTTCCATCGGGCATGGTGTCGCCGCGCAGGATTTCTTCCTGGGTTGGATCCGTCGGCCGCGGGTTTGTCCGCTCGTCTTGTGGAGGGCGGCCACGCAGAGTATCGAGCACCTGGGAGGCGGCGGGCGAAAACGCCAGGGTATAGACCAGCGTGTTGCTGTCGGCAATGGCCCGCACCGTGTCTTCGTAGGTCACCACGTGGCTGCCGTGATCGCGGGTCTCGCTCACCAGCAACAAAACGCGCCGGCGCTCCGGGGGCTCCTGTTTCAGCAGCGCCACGGAGTAACCAACGGCATCGAGAATGGCAGCCTGGGAGCCGCCCGGGCGCAATCGGTTGAGATCCGCGGCAATCAGAGCTCCGTTGGTGGTGAAACCACGCGTCAACTCGACCTCGCCGTCAAAGGTGACAATCGCAGCGCGGTTGCGGCCTTCGCTCAGGATGGGATCGAGCATGGTCCCCAGCGTGCGCAATCGGGACCATTCGGCGGCGGCGGTGCGTCCGAGCTGGATGGCGATCACCAAAGAGACCGGCGCGGACTCCGGAGCATCGTCCAAACGAACGGCTTGTTCAATGCCATCGTCTTCGATGATGAAGTCGCTGGCCTCGAGGCCGTAGACGATCGCGCCGTGTTTGTCTTTCACCAGTGCCGGTGTCAGCACCAGGTTGGATTGGGTGCGGAAACTGGGCTGTTGGGATGGTTGAGTAGTCTCCTGCGCGAAGCCGAAGCTTGTCAGCACCAACAACGCCGCAAGATAGACGATGGGCTTGGACGGAGCCATACGCATACTAGGAATGCGTGGGAAGCAGCTTCTTGCAAGGGAATTCGCAGCGAAATCTTACCGCTGATGAACACTGATCAAACTGATTGCGCTGATTTTTTGCGCCAGTACGGCGGCCCGCTTGGGTCGCCGTTCACTAAGTACAAATGGCTAATGGCTGCTTTAAGTTCCTTCGCTCCAGCTCGCCAGATACTCTTCCTGCTCGGGCGTAAGCCGGTCGATCTTGATGCCCATCGATTCCAGCTTGAGCCGGGCAATCCTCTTATCCAGGTCTTCGGGGACGGGATAAACCTTGCGCTCCAGCGACTTGTGGTTCTTGACCAGATATTCGCAAGAGAGCGCCTGGTTGGCGAAGCTCATGTCCATCACCGAAGCCGGGTGGCCTTCGGCTGCGGCCAGGTTGATGAGGCGGCCTTCGCCGAGAAGATAGATTTTACGGCCGTCTTTGAGAGCGTATTCGTCCACGAACTCGCGGGTCTGGCGTTTGGAGGAAGCCAGCTTTTCGAGTGCGGGGATATCGATCTCTACGTTGAAGTGACCGGAGTTCGCGACTACCGCGCCGTTCTTCATGAGCTCGAAGTGCTCGCGGGCAATCACGTTCTTGTTGCCGGTGACGGTGACGAAGATGTCGCCGATCCTGGCAGCTTCGTTCATGGACATCACGCGATAGCCGTCCATCACCGCCTCGATGGCCTTGGTGGGATCGATCTCGGTGATGATCACCTCCGCGCCCATGCCGCGCGCGCGCGAAGCCAAACCGCGCCCGCACCAGCCGTAGCCGGCAATCACGAACTTGGAGCCGGCAATCAGCGAGTTGGTGCAGCGGATCACGCCATCCATGGTGGACTGGCCGGTGCCATAGCGGTTGTCAAACATGTGCTTGGTGAGGGCGTCATTGACGGCGATGATGGGATACCGCAACGCGCCTTCCTTGGCCATGGCCCGCAGGCGGATCACGCCGGTGGTGGTCTCTTCCGTGCCGGCGATGATGCCTTCCACCACGTCCTGGCGTTTGGTCAGCGCGGTGGAAACCAGGTCGGCGCCGTCATCCATGGTGAGGTGCGGCTTGTGGTCGAGCGCGGAGAGGATGTGCTTGTAGTAAGTCTCGTTGTCCTCGCCCTTGATGGCGTGCACGGACATGTTGTAATCGCGCACCAGCGCGGCCGCGACGTCGTCCTGGGTGGAAAGCGGATTCGAGGCGCACAGTACCACGTCAGCGCCGCCGTCGCGCAAGGTGATGGCCAGGTTGGCGGTCTCCGTGGTCACGTGCAGGCACGCGGAGATGCGAATCCCCTTGAGCGGCTGGTTCTTGATGAAGTCCTTGCGGATGCTCTGCAGGACCGGCATGGACTGGTTGGCCCACTCGATGCGCCGTTTGCCCAAATCGGCCAGGTCAATGCTCTTGATGTCAAACGAAGTGTTGCTTGCGACTGAAGTTGCCATAATCTCCTGTTGTATGCGCCTTGGTTGGCATGAAAATCTTTGATCTTGAGGCCGGAACAGCAGTCTCGATTTGGAGGGGTGGAGCAGGCCCTCAGGCCTGCGGGATGTCTGATTCTATGATCCGGGCTTCAGCCCCAGGCGAAAAAACCTCAGCGGCTAAAGCCGGTTCTTAGCGATCAGCTTACCGCAAGGGCTAAAGCCCTGCTCCACCCTAAAACTCCGCATCGATAGTCCGCTTACTTGCTCGCGCCCACTTTACTGGTTGCAGCCGCCTGTCCCAGAGCTTGTTCGCGCAGGCCGGCAGCCTTGTTTGTGGCTTCCCAGGTGAAGTCCGGATCCTTGCGCCCAAAATGTCCGTAGGTTGCGGTCTTCTTATAAATAGGACGCCGCAGCTTCAAGGATTCAATAATACCTTTGGGGGTGAGCTCGAAGTTCGTCCGGACCAGCTCTTCCAGTTTGTCTTCGCTGACTTTGCCGGTGCCGAAGGTATCCACCAGAACGCTGACCGGTTCGGCCACGCCAATCGCGTACGCGAGTTGAACTTCACAGCGGTCGGCCAAGCCGGAGGCGACAATGTTTTTGGCGATGTACCGGCACATGTAGCAAGCCGAGCGGTCCACCTTGGTCGGATCTTTGCCGCTGAAGGCGCCGCCGCCGTGACGCCCCATGCCGCCGTAGCTGTCCACGATGATCTTGCGGCCGGTCAAGCCGGTGTCGCCCATGGGTCCGCCGATCACGAAGCGGCCGGTGGGATTGATGTGGTACTTGGTGTCGGCGTCGAGAAGTTTTGCGGGCACGGCTGCTTGAATCACGTGCTTCAGAATGTCGGCGCGCAGGGTCTCGTTGTCCACCGAGTCGGCATGCTGGGTGGAGATGACCACCGCGTCCACGCGCCGCGGTTTGTGGTCAGGTCCGTACTCCACGGTGACTTGCGACTTGCCGTCGGGACGAAGGTAGGGAAGCATTCCGCTCTTTCGGACTTCCGAGAGGCGCAGGGTGAGTTTGTGGGCGAGGTCGATCGGGGTGGGCATGTAATCTTCGTTTTCGTTGGTGGCGTACCCGAACATCATGCCCTGATCGCCGGCGCCGCCGGTATCCACGCCCATGGCAATATCGCCGGACTGTTTATTGATGCTCGAGATCACAGCGCAGGTGTTGGAGTCAAAACCGTAAAGAGCATTGTCATAGCCAATGGACTGGACCACGCCGCGGACGATCTTCTGGAAATCCACATAGGTCTTGGTGGTGATTTCTCCGGCAATGACTACCAGGCCGGTGGCGGTGAGGGTCTCGCAGGCTACGCGGCTGTGCGGGTCTTCGGCCAGACAAGCGTCGAGGATCGCGTCGGAAATCTGGTCGGCGATTTTGTCAGGGTGGCCTTCCGTGACCGACTCGGATGTAAACAAAAATCTTTCACGTGCCAAGGGAGCTTCCTCCGTGAGATGAAGTGTACGCCTTCAGGACGCACCAGGGTTAACCCAAGAGGCTACCCGGCGGCCGGGTCCGGCAACAATGTTTTGCCGTCGCGCAGCGAGGAAACGCGGGCGAACGGGCGTTTTTCCCCGGTGAACCGGTTCCAAGACGCACCAAGCCAGGCGCAACTGGAAATCCATTCAACCTATCAATTTATTGTACTAGACCCGCAGGAGTGAAGGTGAGGGTCCGAACCTGGCTCTCATTGCCGACGGAGCCCAGGGCTTTACCGTTGAAACTGACGTCAACGCCTCCGGCGTTGCCCGTGACCAGCACCACGCGGTTCCCAGCACGTACCGACTGCTGCTCTCCAGCGCGGAGGTTTCGGGAAACCACTATTTTGCCATCGGCAGTGAGCGAGACCCACGCGGCCTCCTTGGCCGTGACCACCACCGAGAAAGTGTGCTCCGTGCCCGCCGGTTTGCTGGTGGAAGCCATGACCTCTGCCGGGTTCCGGCTTGCAAAAGACGGCGAAGCCTGCGCAGCCGGAGCCATCGTCGGCGAAGGCGCCGGCGTTTCCGGCGCCGGCGAAGGACGCGATACCGCGGGAGTCGCGGCCGGGCTGGCTGTTCCCGCCGGGGCGACGCTGTTGTCAGTATTTTCCAGCAAGCGGCCTTTGTTCCTGGCCCAGAAAACCGCCAGCACCGCAACCAACGCCAGCAAGGCCAGGAGCAAGGGCAGGGTGGACCGTTTGGGGTTCAGTTTTGGATCGGGCTCATGGTGGATTTCGAGCGGGAACTGGTTTTCCGGTTCCGCCTGCTCGTTGCTGGCTGTGGAGTAGTCCGTGACCGCCTGCTCTTCGTCGATACCCAGATAGCGGGCGTAAGCGCGAACAAATCCTTTATTGAAAATTCCGCCAGGCAGGGATTCAAAGTCTTCCTTTTCCAGTGATTCCAGGTGGCGGCGTGAGATTTTGGTGGATTCCGCAATCTCATTGAGGGTAATGCCCCGCATCTCGCGTTCGCGCCGCAGCCGTTCGCCGAATGAACCCATGACCAAGCTCTTTCGCCCTTGTTTCGATGCAGGCGATCAAGGGGGATCATAGGAAGCCGGGCTCCCCGGTGTCAAATCAAAAGACAGGTAACTCTCCATCCAGCAATGACTTTCCGGGTACCGAAGTACCATGGCCCTCAGGTTTCCAGGTGATTCGCCGGTTGCCGATTTCGACAAATCAGGCGATAATACGCGCAAGTCTGGCTTTCCCGAGGCCGGCAAGGAACCTGACCTTCCCAATGAACGAGGCGGCGGTACCGGAGCGAAAAAGCAAACGGCAATTGCAGGAAGTCGCCATCTTCAACGATGTGGCGAAAGCCCTAACCTCGTCGCTGAACCTGGACTCTATCCTGCAAACCATCATGGACAAGATGGCGGAATTTTTCCGTCCGGATACCTGGTCCCTGCTGATGGTGGACGAGCAGCGCGACGAACTCTACTTCGCCATCGCTGTGGGCGACGCGGCCGAGACCTTGAAGACCGTGCGCATGAAACTGGGTGAGGGCATCGCCGGCTGGGTGGCCCGGCATGGCGAGTCGCTGATCGTGCCCGATGTCTACAACGATCCCCGCTTTGCCCGCCGTGTGGATGAGATGACCAAATGGAAAACGCGGTCCATCATCTGCGTTCCCTTGCAGTCCAAGCACCGGGTGCTGGGCGTGATCCAGCTCATCAATTGCGCCATGGAAAGTTTCGGCGAGCAGGAGATGTTCTTCCTGCACGCGCTCTGTGACTACGCCGCTATTGCCATTGACAACGCGCGCGCCGTCGAAAAGATTCAGGAACTCACCATCACCGACGATTGCACCGGACTCTACAACGCCCGCCACCTCTATAAGACCCTGGAGTCGGAGGTGTATCGTTCCGCCCGTTTCGGTTACGAGTTCAGCGTCATCTTTCTGGATCTGGACCACTTCAAGACCGTGAATGACACGTTTGGCCACCTGGTCGGCAGCAAGTTGCTCCAGGAGATCGGCTTCAAGATCAAATCGCAACTGCGCCTGATCGACTACGCTTTCCGCTACGGCGGCGATGAGTTCGTGATTCTGCTCCCGCAGACCGACAAAAACTCCGCCATGGTGGTGGCCAAGCGTATCCAGGACATGATGCGCGCAACCGTCTTTTTGGCCGAGGACGGCCTGAACCTCAGCGTGCGCGCCAGCATGGGTCTGGCCACCTACCCCGAAGACGCCAAGAGCTCACACGAGATCATCCGCCAAGCCGACGAGATGATGTACATGGTCAAGAACACCAGCCGCGACAACATCGCCGTCGCCCAGCAGGGGCTGCTGAAGTAGCACTCTTCTGAAATCCCGACCCTGTGCTTGCCGAAGGGGAGGGATGCCTACGGCCTTCCATTCTTCGGCAGCCTCAAGTATTCCCTTCGAGCAGCTTGAGAATCGGGTAGTGAGATCCATCAACCGAAAGGGTTCCCTCGCTACCGCTTCGGGGTTTTAAAGGAAGCGATCTCACCCACCCCCCCAGTGCATCCAAACCCACAGAAATCCGCAAACCGGAGTACAACCCATGGCAGAAGCAATTCTTGTCGCCAAGAGCAGCTATCCCATCAGCTTGTTGCCGGGCATGGCCAACCGTCACGGACTGATCGCTGGAGCGACCGGCACAGGAAAAACCGTAACTCTCGAGGTGCTGGCGGAAGGCTTCAGCCGGATCGGCGTCCCGGTCTTCATGGCCGACGTGAAGGGTGATCTGGCCGGTATCAGCCAGGCCGGCGAGGAGAATCCCAAGATCGCCAAGCGCGCCAAGGACGTGGGCATGAAATTCGAAGCCCGCGGCTGTCCGGCCGTGTTCTGGGACGTCTGGGGTGAGCAAGGGCATCCCGTTCGCTCCACCATCTCCGAGATGGGTCCTCTGCTGCTGGGGCGCATGCTCAACCTGAATGACACGCAGAGCGGCGTGCTCGAGTTGGTCTTCAAGATCGCCGATGACAATGGTCTTCTGCTGCTGGACATGAAGGACATTCGCGCCATGCTGCAGTACGTGGGCGAAAACGCGAGCCAGTTGACCAACTATGGCCACATGTCGCCGGCCAGCATCGGCACCATCCAGCGCGGACTTCTGACGCTCGAGCAGCAAGGCGGAGACAGACTTTTCGGCGAGCCGGCGCTTGATCTCGACGATCTCCTGCAGACCGATTCCGAAGGCCAGGGCGTGGTCAACATTCTGGCGGCGGAGCAGTTGATGCGCGCGCCC
>CAZFRV010000355.1:0-8857 GCA_964521445.1 uncultured Acidobacteriaceae bacterium | reverse complement strand
CTTTTGGCGGCGCTATTACGGTTCGGACCCTAACATCATCGGGCGAAAGATGCGCCTCGATAATGACATGTACACGATTGTGGGCGTGATGCCTCCGGGCTTTCGCCATCCTGGCCCGACTTTGGATACCGATGTGGAAGTCTGGATCGCTACCGGCTTCAACGGTCGTCCGTTTCCTGTTCCAGCTGTGAGGTCCCAACGATTTATTCCCGCTGCCATTGGGCGCTTGAAGACCGGCCTGACCGTTGCGCAGGCCCAGCAGCAACTCGATGCCTACGTAGCGCAACTTAGCCGGCAGTATCCCACCGAGTACCCGACTGCCTCGGCGTGGGCCCTGCGGCTGATTCCAGTGAAAGAAGATCTGGTCGGCTCCCAGCGCGCCGAGTTGTTCCTCCTTCTCGGAGCGGTGGGCTTTGTGCTGCTGATCGCTTGCGTGAACATTGCCAACCTTCTTCTGGCGCGCTCTTCGGGACGGCGGCGCGAGATTGCCATACGGTTGACCATGGGTGCAAGCCGCGCGCGCCTGGTGAGCCAACTGCTGACCGAAAGTACGCTCTTGTCGTTGCTTTCCGGCGTCGTCGCACTGGTTACAGTTGTCTTCTTGAAGAATGCCATCCTAAGCCTGGCTCCCGCGGATATTCCCCGGCTCAACGAGGTCGAGATCGGCGCCGGCGTGCTTCTTTTCGCTTTCCTGATTTCGATATTCACGGGCGTCCTCTTCGGTTTGGCGCCGGCGCTGCAAGCGGCGAAGGCTGACCAGGTTGAGAATCTGCGCGAAGGCGGCCGCGGGTCGGGGGTTGGCAGACGCCATACTCGAGTTTCCCGGGTTCTAGTGGTTTCCGAGGTTGCGTTATCGATTGTTTTGCTGGTGGGCGCCGGCCTTCTGCTGCGCAGCTTCTGGCGGGTGCTCCAAGTGCGTCCCGGATTCAATCCCGACCGTCTGACGACCGTGCAAATCTGGATTCCGCAATCCAGCAATCCGGCCACGGATCCTTATAGCGTCGAGGAGAAGCGCGCCGATTTCCTTCTTGAGCTCGATCGCCGCGTGGCTGCTTTACCCGGCGTCGAACTCGCATCGATTTCCGGGAACGATACGCTGCCTATGAACTCCGGAAGAAACTACTCTCCCTTTTCCATCCAAGGGCGCGCAGCGGATTCGGAGCGCGGCCCGATTGCGGACATTGCCGTGGTCGATACGAATTATTTTCGCACCATGGAAGTTCCTTTGACCGCCGGACGCAATTTCACCGACCTGGATACGTATAAGACGCAGCCGGTGGCCGTGATCGACCAGACTCTTGCGCGCCAGTATTGGCCGGCCGAGAATCCCCTTGGACAACAACTCAAGTTTGGATTTGGACGAGGTGTGCAAGGGCTCACGATCGTCGGCGTGGTAGGCGATATCAAGTCTGACGGTTTTGAGGCTCCCAGCGTCCCCCATATTTATGTTTCCCTGGGGCAATTCGCTCCGGTCAACGCGGTGGTCTTTCTCCGCAGCAACGCCGACGTCGAACGTCTCGGCGAAGCCGTACGCCACGAGGTGCAAAGCATGAATACCAGCGTTCCCGTGCACAGCATCAGCTCCATGAATGAAATCATCGCCAGATCCATGGCCGATCGTCGCTTTGCTCTCGAGCTTCTGGGCGGTTTTGCGGCACTGGCGCTGCTGCTCGCCGCTGTCGGGATTTATGGCGTGATGTCCTATTCCTTCAGCCAGCGCACCCACGAAGTCGGAATCCGCGTCGCTCTCGGCGCCCAGCGCCTGGATATTCTGCGCATGGCGTTAGGCGAAGGCATGCGGATGGTTGTCATTGGATTGGCCTCGGGCCTCGCCGGAGCCGCGATCGCGACGCGAGTTTTTCGGTCCATGCTTTTCGAGGTCGGACCAGCCGATCCAACTACCTTCCTTTCCGTTTCGGCCATTCTTGCAGGCGTCGCGTTGTTCGCCTGCTACATTCCCGCTCAGCGCGCAACCCGCGTGGATCCTCTCATCGCGTTGCGCGAAGAATGAAACACAGGTCTGTCGCAGGCTGGGTAAGCGCGGAGTCCCTGGGCAGGCCATTTAGGTTCCCCACCCAGGGCACGAGCGTCCATTCTTGTGTGTGATGGGCGGTGGGTCTACGCCGCCACCTCGGACTTACCTCCCGCCAAAGCGCGAACGTCGTCGGTGGTCATGGCCTGTCCGCCGATGCCCCACTCGCCGCTGCGGACCTCTTCGATTACCACCCAAGTCACCGGCCGCATGTTTTCGCCTTCGATGCCCACCATTGCGTCCGTAAGCTTGGCAATGATTTCTCTCTTCTGTGCTGGGGTGAAGACTTCCTCAATCAGTTTCACTTGAATCAATGGCATATTCCTTATCCTTTTTATGTTTTGATGTTGGCGTTGTTTTCGTCTTGTCGGTCTACTTCTTCTTACTCGGATCGTCGCCAGGATTCACATAGTTAAACTGCAAGGGAGACTTGCCGTGAACCTGTACCACAACTTCGCCGGCGGCCATCGCATAGTGGTGCATGTCGGGATCAAGATAGGCAAAGCTCCCGGCGGGGAAGGCTGCCATCTTGGTTTTATCGAAGGCATCTCCCATGCCAACTTTGAATGTGCCGGAAATGACGGTGACGTTTTCCCGCAAAGGATGCCAGTGAGGCGCGATGCGGTATCCGTCAGGCATCTTCAGGCGCACGGTGTAGTCACCGCTGGCCGCGGACGGGTCGCCTTCAAGCACTGCAAGTTGCGCGCCCGGGGCGATGAATGGCGGCGGCGGACCCCATGGAACCGTGTCCGGGGCGAACGCATTGTTTTCGTGACTGGCGTGCGCGGCGATCGTGAAGAAATGACCCGCCCAGCCCAACAACCCGGCCAATGCGAGCATAAGATACAGATTTCGTTTCATGGTTTCCTCCTCCATCGTTCGGTGTCTTGATCCGCGATGATCATCTCGTGAGGAGATAGCCGTTACAATGAAGAGGGCATACACTTTATATATCTTTCGTATATCGGTGTAACCGGCTGATTCCAATAGAGTAATAGAGCGACAAGACTTCTTATGCGGCACTCGAAACCAGCCATTGCGCAAATCGAACTTGACCTGGGGCGCTACGAACTGCGCCGCTTTGGACGCCGGGTGAAGCTCGAGAAGAAGCCCATGGAGTTGTTGATTTTCCTGGTCGGACGGCGAGAGCAAATGGTGTCACGCGAAGACATCGTCAAGAAACTCTGGCGCTCGGACCTGTTTGTCGACACCGAACGAAACGTCAATAACATTGTGCGAAAAATTCGGACGGCCTTGGGCGACAACCCCGCCCATCCTCGCTTTGTTGAAACGGTAGTTGGGAAAGGGTACCGATTCATCGGCCCGGTGCGTGTGATCGATGCTCAATATTCCCGCTCTGATCTCGGACAAGTTTCAGCGCGCGCGGTCGGACTGGAAAATGCCGGCAATCGGAGTGAGCGCTCATCGCTTGCCGTGCTGCCTCTGTTACTGCTGGGGAAGACCAGCGATGACCATGGCCTGTGCCTGGGGTTTGCGGATGCACTGGTCTCGCGTCTTGGGAATCTGCAGGGTGTGGACGTGCTTCCCACCTCGGCGATACTCAACCTGCCTCTTGAGGTACCAGCCGCGGACATCGCTTCGCGCCTGGGCATTCGTTTTGTGGTCCATGGCGCTATTCAAATGTCGAAAGGTCAATGGCGTCTCTCATTGGAAATGTTCGACTCTCATTTGCACGGCCCTTGCCTGACAAGGAAATGCGATCTGGATCTGCGTCGCCTGTCTGACCTCGAGAGCGACATCGCGAAGCAAATCGCGGGCGCATTGCACCGGCCGCTGGGGCCAGCGCAGGCCCGCCAGCTGCCGCGATATAGCAGGGACCCGCTGGCTTATGCGGAATTCATGCGCGGCTACCGGCTGAGCGCATCCGATGACCCGGCCCTGGTGGAGAAAGCGATCCATCATTTGACGAATGCTGTAACCCGCGACCCTGTTTTTGCGCTGGCCCACGCCACACTCTCTCTTGCTTGTGCGACTCGCCATTTCGAATTCGACCCCGCCAGCGTTTGGCTGGAAAAGGCTGAATTCCATTGCCAACGTGGACTGGAAATAGATCCGGATCTGCCGGAAGGACATGTCGCCCGCGCTTTTCTGCTGTGGGGGCCATCGAAAAACTTCCAGCATCTGGAAGCGGTTGCCGAACTCAAGCGCGCGCTCGCGCTACAGAACAATCTGCCGCATGCTTACAACCGCCTCGGTACCATCCTGGCGCACATCGGACTGCTCGATCACGCTCGCGAAATGTATGAAAGAGGACGGGCTTTTCATCCGCAAAGGAAGGTCAGCTCCAGCATCGTCCAGGTCTATGTCTGGAATCGAGATTACGAACAGGCTCGCGATGAGATTCAAGCCTGGCGGGCGGAAAGCCCAAGTAACAAGTACGCTATCTACTTTGCCCCGCAGCCGGCGATGATGAAAGAGGATTGGAAAGAGGCCGAAGCCTTGATGGATGAAGCCCTGCAGCTCTTGCCGGAGGACCCGCTCATCATCAGCTCACAGGGCGTTCTTTACGCATTGACGGGGAGGAACGAACAGGCACTCGAGTGCGTAACCAAGGCTTGTGCGAGCCCAAAATCATTCGGTCATGCGCACCATACCTACTATCAGATCGCTTGCATTCTCGCGCTGGTGGGGCGACGCGAAACTGCCTTTGAGTGGCTTGAGCGGAGTGTCAGCACTGGATTCGCGTGCTGGCCTCTGTTTTTGAAAGACCCCTGTCTCCGGAGCCTGCGCGGGCTTCCCGACTTTGCCATCCTGGTGAGCTCTCTGCAGGCCAAGTTTCCTGACCATCTGGGATTACTCTAGTCTGCGGCCTACCCAGATTTCTCACGAAACCACCCGGCCGCTTCCGTCGCCATCCTTCAGCCTCTCCTTTTAAGCGCGCACTCGATCTACTCCTCTCATCACGCCGCCTGTTGGATTTCTTTTCCTTTAAGGAATGCCAGCAAGTCGGCGTTGATTTGGTCTTTGAGGGTCGAGCACATGCCGTGGGGCGCGCCGGGATAGATCTTCAGCTTCGCTCCCTTGACGATCTTGGAGGATAGGAGGGCCGCGGCGCCGATGGGCACGATCTGATCGTCATCGCCATGCAGGATCAGGGTCGGCACATCGAACTTCTTGAGGTCCTCGGTAAAGTCGGTCTCGGAGAAGGCTTTGACGCAGTCGTAAGCGGCATTGATTCCGCAGAGCATTCCCTGCAGCCAGAAGGAATCGCGCAGCCCCTGGGAAACCTTGGCGCCGGGCCGGTTGGCGCCGTAGAAAGGCGCGCTGAAATCCTTCCAAAACTGCGCGCGATCGGCGAGGACGGCGGCGCGAAGCTGGTCGAACGCACTGATCGGCAGGCCGGCAGGATTGGCGGCCGTCTTCAGCATCAGCGGCGGCACGGCGCTGATCAGAACGGCTTTGGCCACGCGCTTGGTGCCGTGACGGCCGATATAGCGGGCAACTTCCCCGCCACCCGTGGAGTGACCCACGTGGATCGCATCCTTTACATCCAGCTTTTGAACGAGCGCCGCAAGATCGTCGGCGTACGTGTCCATGTCATTGCCGCTCCAGGGCTGGCTGGACCGGCCATGGCCGCGGCGGTCATGGGCGATGCAGCGATATCCGTGAGAGGCAAGAAACATCATCTGGTCTTCAAATGCGTCCGCACTCAGCGGCCAGCCATGGCTGAAGACGACTGGCTGTCCACTGCCCCAGTCTTTGTAGTAGATCTCGGTGTTGTCTTTGGTCTTGATCGTCGGCATAGGTTCCTCTCCTGGCTATGCTGGGATGACGACGACGCGATATTGGTGGTTCGTTCGCAAACGGTTTCACGAGTTTTTTATTTTGCCGGGTCGGCTGCGGAGGTTTCCGCCATCGGCAGCCACACTTGGAAACGCGTGTCACCTGGTTTTGACGTGACCTGAATATTACCGCGATGTTTCTTCACGATTCTCTGGGCGGTATCCAGACCGAGCCCGGTTCCGTCGCCGACTCCCTTGGTGGTGTAGAAGGGTTCAAAGATATGGGGCATGACGTCGGGAGGAATTCCGGTACCGTTGTCGCCAATCTCCACCACTACACAACCATCGTCGCGATAGGTGCGTACCCGGAGTTCACCTTTTCCCGACATGGCGTCGATGGCATTGTCAATGATGTTGGTCCAGACCTGGTTCAGCTCGCTCCCGAAAGAATTCACCAGAAGCGGCACGCGCTGGTAGTCGCGCACCACCGCCACGCCGCGTTTGAGCTTGTGATTGAGGATGGTCAGCGTGGTTTCCAGGCTTTTTACGATGTCGACATTTTGCACCGGCGCCTGGTCCATGAACGTGTATTCCTTGATGGCGCCGACCAGGTCTGAGATTCGGGACGTGCTGCTCTCAATTTCACTCAACAGGCTGGCCACTTCGAGGGAAGCGCCGATCCTTACCAGGGCCGCGCGGGCGGTTTCCGCATCCAGGTTCGCGAACAGAGATTCCAGCGCCTCCGGCCGGGCTCCTTTTCTGGCCAGGTCGGCCGAGAGTTGCCACAAGTCGTTCTGCCCGTGGCTGCGCAACAGGGAGTCGATCTCATCCTCAAGAGCGCTGACGGTCAATGCATTCGGTGGAGGCGCGTCATTCTGGACCAGCGAGGTCTCCAGTTTCTCGATCTCCGATTTCTGCGCGGCCGTGAGCTCGCGGGCGCCCAGTTCGTGGCTGGCGTCGCGAATGCGCTTCAGGATGCCGCGCAGCTGGCTGGTAGCGCGTTTGGCAGCCGAAGCGGGATTGTTGAGTTCATGAGCCAGGCCCGCGGAGAGTTTTCCCATAGCGGCCAGGCGGTCGCGCTGCTGTTCAACGCGGGTTGTTTCACGGATCCTGTCCGACATCACGCCGACCAGGCGTTGTGCAAGCTTCGGCATGGTCTGCACCAGATCGGGGAAAAGTGCGGAAGGAAACCGCAATATGCGCGCGTCCGTGACGGCGCGTCCGGTCAAGGGAAACTGCTGCATCCGGGAGAAAGGCAGGGTTCCGGTCACGTCCCCTTGTTGAGGTGCAATCATGACGATTTGGCCGCCGATATTGCCCCGTCCTTCAAGGCGGCCCTCAAGCACCACGAACATGAACTCCGCGGGATCGCCTTGATGCATGAAGGTGTCGCCGGGCTTGAGCACAAGCTCTTGCGACTGGCTCATGAACCAGGCGAGCTGGTCCTCGGGCAAATCCGCGAAGGCAGGCACCCGCAGCAACTCTGCTTTTTCCACCATACTTATACCTTGCTTAAATACTGATGAATGAATTGCACGGCCACGGACCCTTCACCGACGCCGGAGGCCACCCGCTTGACTGATCCATGGCGCACGTCACCCACGGCAAAGAGACCGGGAACGTTGGTTTCAAGCAGGAAGGGATCACGGTCCAGCGTCCAGCCTTTGGGCCGGGCGCCGTCGAAGACCAGATCAGGGCCGGTCAGGATGAAGCCGCGGTCGTCCCGCTCAACCACGTCGGCCAACCAGTCGGTTTGCGGCAAGGCGCCGATAAAGATGAACATGGCGTTGGCCGGCACGCGCTCGATCTTGTTGGTATCCGAGCAGAGCACGGACACTTCCTCCAGGTGAGTATCGCCATGCGCCTCGCCCACGCTGGCGTGGGTCCATATCTGAATGTTGGGCGTGTGCTGAACCTGATCAATCAGATACTGCGACATGGTGGAGCGCAGTGAGCTACCGCGAACAAGAATCACCACGCGTTCGGCAAATCGCGCAAAGTTCATGGCCGCCTGGCCTGCCGAGTTCGCGCCGCCCACCACGTAAACGGTTTCTCCTTTGCAGGACAGCGCTTCCGTGGCCCCGCCGCCATAGTAAACGCCGGAACCCTGCAAGCGGTCGATGCCGGGAGCTTCCAATCGCCGCCACTGCACTCCGGTGGCGATCATCAGGGCGTGGCAAGAAATCTCGTTTCCGTCAGCAAACTTGATGATGCGGTACGAACCTTCCGTGCGAACCCCAACTGCTTCCTGTGACAGAATCTCCACTCCAAATCGCTTCGCCTGGACAACCGCGCGCCGCGCCAGATCGCCGCCGCTGAGGCCGGTGGGAAAACCCAGGTAGTTTTCGATGCGCGAACTCATTCCCGCCTGTCCGCCCGGCGCCTCGCGCTCGATGATCACGGTGTTCAGGCCTTCCGACGCTCCGTATACCGCGGCCGCCAGGCCAGCCGGTCCTCCGCCGACAATCGCCAGATCATAAAAGCTGGTTTGCGCTCGCGTTCGCAATCCGACTTTTTGCGCCACTTCCGCGGGCGCGCTCTCCAGCAGCTTGGTACCGTCGGGAAACAGCACCACGGGAAGGTTGGCTGCTTCCGGTCCCAGGACGTCCAAGAGTTGCTTGGTTTCCGGGTCGTGAGCCGAAAGCTCTGCATCAATCCATTGGTAGGGGACGCGGTTGCGAGCCAGAAAATCGCGCAACTCATAGCATCGCCGCGACCAGCGCGTACCCAATACGCGGATGCCCTGAAAGGCGGGATGGTACGACGCCTGCCAGTCATCCAACATGTCATCCAATTGCGGATACAGATGTTCTTCAGGCGGGTCCCAGGGTTTCAGGAAGAAGTAATTGATGTTGACATCATTAATAGCGCTGATGGCGGCATTCGTGTCAGCGTAGGCGGTAAGCAGCGCCCGCTTGGCTTCGGGAAAGATCTGCATGGCGGCCTGGAGAAAGCCCACACCGTCCATCTTGGGCATGCGCTGGTCGGCGAGCAGCAGGGCCACGCTGTCATTACGCACCTTCAACTGCTTCAATAGATCGAGCGCCTGCTCCGGCGCGTCGCTGGCCAGAATGCGGTAGTC
>CAZFRV010000354.1:0-9499 GCA_964521445.1 uncultured Acidobacteriaceae bacterium | reverse complement strand
GCCGCTTCACACTTGTATCTCTCGCGGGGCGAATCGAAATGAAATACTTTGCGCATAGGATCACACTAAGGATACCAGTGCTCGTTATTGTACCTAGGGCAAGATTGTGAGGTTGCCCGAGAGACCCGCAGGAGCCGATTCCTCGGTCTCACATCCAGTGTCAGTGAGAACGAAACTGGACGCGACGGATCGACCTCGGAATGACACAGCTTGGAGTCGATCGTCCGATCGTGCCGTCTAGTACTTCCACGAGTTATCGGCGCCGGCTGGGGCGTTCCTGCTGATGGCGTCGGACATCACCCGCAGCAGCTCCGCCTGGTTGAGCGGTGACCAGCCGTGGCCTTTCATTGGGCGTCCGTATTCGAAGGATCCGCCGTAGGTCGGGTTGGTCGTGCGAGCCAAAAAATCCTCCAGCTTGTACACCGCCAGATTCAGGTAGTAGTTGTCCATGTCGCCGCAGTAGAGATGGAGCTTGCCTACGAGCTGCGGCCCGACCGTAGCCCAGTTTGTTTCGAGGTAATAACGGAGATCGAAGCCGTGGTCGCGCATGTAGACGGCCACCTGGGGATCGATCCTTCCCGTCAGTTTGTCCCACAGCGGCTTTGGGTAGCCGTCCGCACCCACGGGTCCATAGACCGCCTCCCAGGCCTCGAACTGCTGGCCGGAGCGGCCGTGGCTGCCCATTACTTCTTCAAGCTGGCTCATCTGGCGCATGGTCATGTCCACCTGCCCCTCCGAGGTGCGCTCCATGGGCCGCTCGGGGACAGGCGGATCGTAGCCGGGCGCGAGGAAGGCGTTGTTATCTTTATAGATATCGACCATCTGGTAACGAGTGAAATCCACCGGGTCAGGGAAGAAAGTCCAGGTGCCGCCGAAGAAGTCCGGATGGAATACCTGCAGGGCCAGGGATTCCCACCCTCCCGTGGAGCCTCCGGAAAGGACGCGGGCATAGGGCTGGCGGATGATGCGGAATTGTTGCTCGAGATACGGGATCAGCTCGGTCATGATGGCATCGCCGTAGGGGCCGTTGTTGGCGGAGTTGACCGCGTACGAATCGTCAAAATAAACCGTGGGATGCTGGAAGGTGATGACGATCATGCGCGGGAAGCCCGCTCCAGTCCAGCGCTTGTAGAGTTCGGCGCCGGTGATCCGGCCTTCGCGCGGCGTGGCGCCCGCGGGCGAGGGCTCGGTGCTGAAGCCCAGCGGAGGGCGCAGGTTGAAATGGTCCTGCTCGTACAAAACGGGATAGTGGGCGTTGGGATGCGCGTCATATCCTTCCGGCAGAAGCACGGTGGCGCCCAGGTAGATGGGCTGTCCCCAGAACTGGCTGAGCAGCTTGCTTTGGATCTTGATATGCCTCACATACTGCGAATCCGCCGGCGCTGGAATAGGCGGAATGGCCTTGTCCAGGGTGAGCTGGATCTCATAGCCGCTGAGCGGATCGAGATGATAGCGGCCCACTGCGCTGTACAGGTTGCCCGGCGAGCGATTGAACTGCTGGCCTTCCCACTGGTCCATATGCGCCCAAATAGTGTGGCCGTCAGCCCGCTGAAAACGCGTATAGACGTTCAGCAGCGCCTGCACGTAGTAATCGCCGGCGGGAAGCTCGCGAATCGACTTCAACGGATAGCCCAAGGTAAGCGAGTCTACGAAGACGGCTTCACCCGGCGCCAGGCCCTGGACATCGTGTCCCAGGAACTCCACCCGCGAGCGCCATGACCCTATTTGCATGCGCGGTTCAGGCGCGTCCGTCTTGCTGATGGCGATGAAGACCCTCCCTGTGATTGGCTGCTGAGATCCGGCAGGCAGCGTGATCTTGAACCTGACGTCGGAAGCGTGGACGGGAAGGCTGCCCGCCAGAATGAAAAGAATAATGGCGCACGAAAAACAAGCCAGGTATTGACGACGATGCATGATTGTCTCCGGGTTAACCAGAGTAGCAACCTGCGGATGTTTTTCCAAGTCGAGGCGCCTTGCGGGCTGACGCTAACTCACGGAGTCTGCACCCAAGGATAGCGAGTCACGGGCTTTTCAACAGGAAGGAGAATCCCGCAAACTTGTACTCCCATTTGCCCTCATGCGGAACCGGTTTGAGTTTTCCTGAGCGCACCTGCTCGATGGCGGCCAGCACGCGGCTGAGGTCCGCGGGGTCGGCCACGGGAGTGTTATGCGCCGGCAGCAGGAGTTGCAAATGCGGTAGCGAGGCCAGTTTTTTTACCGATGCCACATACGCATCAAGATCCGTCTCGGGACGATACAGAAAAATCGGGCCGGGATAGTAGGTGTCTCCGGTGAAGAGCAGGCCGTTGCCGGCATCGAGCAGCGCTATCGAATCCGGAGTGTGGCCGGGTGCGGCCTTTACCTCCAGAATTCGGCCGCCAAGATCGATCTTGTCGCCATCGTGCAGCCAGTGCGCGATGTGAAAAGGTTTGGTGGAGTACGACTTCGGATCAAAGCCGGGCGGCAACGGTCCGCAAATCTGATCGGGAGCGAGTTCAGCCTGGGCGTCTGCCGCGGAGCCTTTCGCGTTCTCGCGGGTGAACGCGGTATCCATGGCGTAGATGTCGGTAAAGCGCCAGTTGTCGCCCACATGATCGTTGTGGGTGTGCGAGTTCAGTACGCTGACCGGCAGCGAGGTAAGCTCCACCGCTGTCTTTTGTATATTGCTGATGCCCATGCCGGTATCGAAGAGCAGCGCCCGGCTGGTTCCGGTGATGAGGTAGGAAATGACTTCCTCGCCCTGGTGCGGCTCGTAAATAGCGAAGATGCCGGGACGGATTCTATAGACTTCAAACCAGGGATCGGCAACAGAAACCCGTTCCAGCGTGGCGTATTGCGGCCGCGGCAGCTCGCGACACCACTGTGGTTTCTGATCATTCAAGGAGAGTAGCAGCCCAAGCACGACAACCAGACCCGCGGTAGGTGGCATGCGCCCCATTTCTGCCGAATGGCTTTCCGACCCAGCATTCTAACGCGGGGCCGCAGACGCGCCAACAACGGCGAGCGAAAGCACGAGCCCAGGGGCCCACGCTCTCTCCGACTGTCAGGCTTGGACGGGGCTTTATTTCGGCGGCGGGTTGGCCGGCTGGTCTTTCTTCGGAGCCTGCTCATCATCGCCCTGCAACATCTGATCGAGTTTCTTCTTCTGGCCGTCATCCAGGAGCGCGCGGACTTTGGCGATGGTGCCTTCGCGAAGCGTCTGCAGCTTCTCGATCTTGGCTTCCCGTTGCAATGAGCCGTCATTCACGATGGTCATGGCCTGCGCACGCTGGTCCTCGAGAATGGTCTTGGTCTTGGCCTGTTGATCGGTGTTGAGGTTCAACTCCTGGCTCAGCGCCTTGACTTGGTCGTCAATGGTAGGGGGCTGCATGGAATGCACGGTGCCCTGCGGCGGCTGCTCCTGCGGGCTTGCTGGAGGGGCAGTTTGCGGCTGGCCCGGCGGCGGCGCCGCTTGCGGCTGGCCTGACGGCGCAGGCGGCGGCGTGGGGTTCTGCGCGGCAACAGCTCCCAAGGCCAGCAGCAAGGTCAAACAACAAACGACAGTCCGAATACTCTTCATGGGTTCAAACTCCTTCGGGTACGCGACCAGTTTGGTGTGATGCGAGGAGGCAGCGCCGGGAGGTAAACCGCTGTTTCAAAATCTGTTGGGGGACTGGAGGCTTCGCCTGGGCAGGATCAACCCACAACGGCTTGCGGCTGGGTAAGGGTCCGCAGGCACCCCGGGCAGCGAGCGCACCAGGAATGCCCATGCGGAGGTGACAACGGATGATGCGAAGATTACTTGGGAGGGTTATCGCCGCCGGGCTGCGGCTGGCGCCCGCGGTCTCGCATTTGCTGCTGCATCTCATCGAACTGCTTCTTCTGGTCGTCGGTGAGAACATCGCGGATCTTGGAGTTCGTGCTTTCCCGCAAGGCGCGCATCTTGGTCCGCCGGTCGTCGTCGGATAAGGAGTCATCTTTCCTCAGCGCCTGTGCCTGGGTGCGCTGATCTTCCAGGATGGGCTTGATCTTGGTTTGCTGGTCAGCGGTCAGGTTCAACCTGTCAGAGAGCATCTTGACCTGGTCATCAACGCTGGGCATGCCGCGCCGCTGGCCTTGCGGTTGGTCGCCCCCGCCCGGCGGCGGTGAGGGTGGCGGGTTTTGCTGGGCGAATGCAGCGGCTCCCAGCAGGGATGTGGCAAACAAAACAAACGTCCTCGCGAGTTTCATGGACTTACGCTCCTTGTTGGTCGTTGATGTCTATGCGAGTGGCACTCTCATCGAATCGTAGTTCCCGTATGCCGGGAATGCGGACACAGTCAATACTTAATCATGAGAACACAGAGACTGCCTTGGCTGCCGTAAGATGAAGATGCGCTGGTGTAAATTCTTTGTAAGCGGCAGGCACACGCCCCGGGTGCGATTCCATCGTGTCAAACGAACAGCCAGTTGCCTTGTTGCAAATCCCGGCGGTGACTACTCGCCCAGTCCCAGCTTACGCATGACCTGTAGAGTCGCATGCAGACGCCGATGGTCAGCATCGCTCAAGGCGATAAAGCGGAACGGATAGGTATGAGGACCGGCCTTCTTCTGCGGGCGCATAAACTCCACCAACCCGCTGACGGGACCGGACGCGGTGCTCAGCCGGGCCTCAGCGATGGTTACGTTTCCCAGGGTTCCGGTGAACTGCGCCAGGCCTCCGGTCAGAGAAATCTTCCGCAGGATGGCCGAAACCACATGGCCCCCGATATCGAAACGGATGGATTCTTCATTGGGAACTCGAACCCGGGGAGAGCGGGTCTTGGTCTGAACTTGCGGGAAGTGGGGCATAGGAGCTAATCATGCAATGGCCCAGCCCGCGGCTGAAGATTACCGAAGGCGATGGTCATTTTCGTGACTTGCCGCGCCGGCTATCGCCGTTAGACCTGTACCCGCGACACAGCCCCGACGAGCGCGCCAGTCTTCGTGAGGCCAGTGACCTGCGTCGGACTGAACCGGCGGTGTGCCCTGGGAACTTGCTTCCGCGACAATGGGTTATGGAATGTGGCAGCAGTGAATCGAGAGAAGGGGTGGGAGCGGTCTAGCATAAGCCGACCGCCCCCCGTTCAAAACTTAGGAAGTCGGAAGGTACGGCACAAAAGGAGTCGTCTTCTTCACCGGCAGCGCACGGGCAGCCAGCGTCAGGACGCACAACAAGAAGAATCTCACGTCACTGCGGTTTGTCGGAACCAACACGGTTGATGCTCCTTTTCCCGATCTTGAGGGGCCTTACTCTAGCACTCCTGCCGGGCCGCGCGAGATTACGCCCGTACATGCGCGGTTGGCGCAAGGAATCATTCCCGAAACAGGACCGGGCTACCTGTTGGTGCTGAAGAAGGGCGCGCTGTGACATCTATGAATCTTCGGAGTTTCTAGCTGGCTCAGGGGCCGGTTGTTGCAGGCAAAAGCGCCTATTACGTCAGTAATCTTGTGGCCATGTCCATTTGACCTTACATTGCGCCTATCTATGCCCAGAGAAGCGCGACGTCTTTGTGCCGTTATTGTTTTGATGGTCTGCTTGGGAGCCTCGGCGGAGGCCAAGCATATTGCCGTGGTCGTGGACAAGGCCAATACCCAGGGAACAATCACTTTGGCGGACCTGGTCAAGGTGTTCAAGTTTGACAGCCACAAGTGGGCCGACGGCCGCAACGTGGTCCTGGTCATGATTGAGCCCTCCACTCCGGATATGGCGAGCGCTTTCGAGAAGCTCTACCACATGCAGCCGGACGAGGTGAGGTCGCTGATGGCTGCCCATCGCTCTTCGGTCGTCTTCGTTAGTTCTGAAGAACAGCTCTTGAAATCGGTGGAATCGATCCCCGGCGCAGTAGGCCTGGTGGACGTTTATTCCATTACCAGCCGCGTGAATGTTCTCAAGGTCGATGGCAAGCTGCCGCTGGAGCAAGGGTATTTCCTCAGATAGGCCGGCGAGAGAATTTTAGAAGCAGCGCGGAAGCCTGGTTGGCACCTGGGCGCTCTAGTAGGAGAAGGATCATCTCAATGAAGCATCGAATTCTTGCCGTTGTGTTCACGGCGCTCACCGCCCTGCCTCTTTTTGCGCACGACGACGCGACGGGGATGCACATCACGACCAAGTCACCCAAGGCCCACGCGCTGTTTGAAGAGGCCATGTCCAAGATCGAGTTGCTGCATGTGCAGGCGGGGCTTGAGAGCCTGCGCAAGTCGGTGCAGGCCGATCCCCATTTCGCCTTGGGTCACATCATGCTGACCTTCTTTTCCGAAGATCCTGCCGAGCAGGTTCGGGAACGAGACAAAGCCCTGGCGACACGGCAGTATGCCGGACCGGAAGAGCAGATGATTATTGACTGGCTGGCCAACGCCAGCCGAGCCCGCTGGATTCCTGCGATTCAAGCCATGAATGGCGCGCTGGACCGTTACCCGCAAGACAAGCACCTGGCCTGGCTCGCGGGCTGGTGGCTGGCCGTGGACCAGAACCAGTCTCCGCGCGCGGTCCCGCTGTTTGAGCGCGTCATCAAGATTGACCCCTACTTTGTCGATGCCTGGAACGAAGCCGCTTACTGCTACGCTAAGGCCGGTGATTTCGACAAGGCCTTCGCCGACATCAAACGCTATGCCGAGCTGGTGCCCTTTGAGGCCAACCCGCAGGATTCCTATGCCGAACTTTCCCGCATGGCCGGGCGCTTTGACGAAGCTCTGGAACATTACCGGATGTCATTGAAGCTCGACCCCGACTTCCACGAATCGCAATTGGGTCTGGGCGATACGTACGCCCTGATGGGCGACGAGGCCCGCGCCCGCGTCGAGTATGCTAAGGCCATCGCCGTGGCCACTCCCACGCAGCAAGTCACGTGGGGACTTCAGTCCGCCGCCACTTATGTGCGCGAAGGCGACTACGCCGGCGCTGACGCCGCCTATCGCCAGCTGGCTCAAGACGCGCATACGCGCGATTTCGCCAACCTGGAAGCCGAGGCCTATCGCAGCATGGCCCTGTACCAGAAAGACCCGGCCGTTGCCGCCGATCTGTTGGCCAAAGCGGAAGCCGTGCTGCATGAGCAGCACAAGGTTTCTGAAGCGTTGCTGAACGAAGAGCTGGCTTCTGTGTTGCGCAGCGGTGTGGATCGTGCCGTGCGCGACGGCGACTGGAAGCGCGCCCAGGCACTACTCCAGCGCCTGAGTGATCTGGCTGCTTCCAACAGCGACGAAATGATCGGATTTGCCTATGCCGGCGCCTCCGGCGCCATCTTCCTGGCTTCTGGCAAGTACACTGAGGCCATCTCGGATTTTGAGGGTGATCCCACGAACCCCCTTTCCATGCGCGGGCTCTACATGGCCTATGACAAAGTCGGCCAGAAGGAGAACGCTGCGCGCCTGGCCGCTGCCTTGGCGTCCTTTAATATCCCGGTCATCGAGCAGGCGCTGGTAGTGCCGGAATTCCGCAAACAACGCGCCGACGCCCAGGGCGTCCACGCCAGCACGCCGTTCTAGACGCAGTCTTCGCAAGCCTCCCGCGGGAGCTCGTCGATTTTGAATCCTTGCCCGCCGTTGAAACGGCGGGCTTTTTTCCGTCTCGCCGCCGATGCGGGCCGGGACATGAAAGCGTCCGCGAACGCCCAAAGACGCCGGCCATCGGTGCGACCGCAACCGACCGCGAAAGACAGCAAAACCATCCTTCATGTATGCTTTCAAGACAGTCATTCAGTCATTTTTTGTAGCTTTTTGAGGAGAGTCGATGAAGGCAAGGATTTTATTGGCCTTGTTGTTGGCGGGCGGACTTGCGGGTTGTAGTTCCGGGGCGGGCAAACAGTTTGCCTACGTGACCGGGCCGGGCACGCCGGAGATTTTCCAGTTCCAAATGCATTCCAACGGGAGCCTCAGCGCGCTGAATCCGGGCAACGCTGCGTCAGGGACAACGCCCGCGTCGGTCGTGGTCCATCCTTCGGGCGACTTCGCTTACATCGCCAATGCTGCCGGGAACACCGTGACTTTACTGTCGGTCAACCGGGGGAACGGCCAGCTTACGGTGCCGGTGAACAGCAGCCCCATCCCTCCGCCCACGCCGTCGAACATCTTCAACACCGGGACCGGACCCACCGCGGTGGCCATAACTTCAAACGGGTCATTCCTCTACGTTCTGAATCAGGTCTCGGGAAACATCGCTGCGTTTGTCGTCGATCCCACCACAGGCGATCTGACAGCGATACCTCCTCCGGGAAGTCCTCCTCCCTCCCCGTTTTTCGGCACTCTTGTGGGGCCGCAATCCATTGCGATAACGCCCGACGGAACCACTTTGTTTGTAGCTTCCCCGTCCCAGCACTCTATTACCCCGTTTGCGATTGACTCTAAGGGAGTCCTGACGCAGGGGGCATCGTTGGTTTTAGGAGCCCTGGTCACGCCTGCCTTCGTTACAGTGGAACCAACCGGCCATTTTCTCTATGCAGCCGACTCCACCGGTAACGCCGTACTGGGATTTTCCATTCAAGGCGGCGCCTTGACGGCCATCACCGGATCGCCCTTCCCGGTGAGCAGCCAGCCGGTGGGGATAGCCATTACCCCCGGCGGAGCCTTGCTGTATGTGGCTAACCAGGGATCCAACAATGTCTCCGGGTTTGTGATCGATGCCCACAGCGGCGCGCTCGGTGCCGTGGCCGGGTCTCCGTTTCCCACCGGCGGCAAAGGCCCCACTTTCCTCGCGGCCACTGGCACTTTCCTCTACGTGACCGAAAACATCACGAATGACGTTGCCGCGTTCGCCATCGGCAGCAACGGCACGCTGACCCCGATCAGCGGCTCGCCGTTTGGTGTGGCCACGCAGCCGGTGTGGATCGCGCTGGCCAACGACTAAAGACTTTTGCTTATGTGACGCCTGCGTTACTGAGTTATGCGGCTTGCAACGAGAATTCTGCTCCTCGTATTTTTGAGGAGTCTCGGAGCGTGCTGTCTGAGCCAAGCCCGGTGTCACAGAAAGCTCTTCTCTAATGCCTGTTGCATCTGTCATCCCGACCGGAGCGCCACGGGAATTTTGGTCCCTTCAAGGAATCTCCGCGCGGAGTGGAGGGATCCCGACGGAGTTTCCTCTGCCATGCCGCTTCAAGGCGTTCTCCCCAGACTGGCCGTGGCAACAGCCCGACGGTAAGGGAATGTTGTTTTCGAAGTATGAGGCTTCCGATTCGCATCCTGCCCAACCCAGCAGTCACGAGGGGTAACGGTAACGGGGACAAACTGTGGGAAGAACTCCCTGGGCCACTCCAGCCGGGGATGGTCCCTCGGGTCCCTCCACTCCGCGCAACAGATTTCTTGATGGGAACAAGACCCCGCGGCGCTCCGGTCGGGATGACAGCCCTAATGGATTTTCGAAAACGCAGGGTTAATCAAGGGTCATTACTTGCCTAGCTAGTTAGCGAAGCACCACGCCCAGATCCTCGCGATCGTGTTTAGCTTTCCCAAAGCACGGAACGATCGACTTGTCTGATCGATGTGCGGCCGGTCAGGGCCATGGCCATCA
>CAZFRV010000353.1:0-11718 GCA_964521445.1 uncultured Acidobacteriaceae bacterium | reverse complement strand
GCTCTACAACGTCCTCTCCACCTTTAGCGGCACTCATTTCGTGACACCGCGCACGGAGAGCGTGGTACTGGGCTTCCACTTTTAACATCGCCTGACCGGGGCAGAGACGTAGGCTTCTGCCCCGGCAGCATTTTCCTTTTGACTCATGGCACCCAGAGACATCCGCCACAGCAGCACGGCAATCTCAACATACTGTACCCCGGTACGGTAGAGTAGGAACAACCATGACCCCGCAAACGGCGCTACCTCCAGCGGTAACTCACCCTGACGAGCAGGTTGTCCCTCACTCTCAACACGGCAAGGAAGTGCAAGAACACGACCACGGCATTGAGTCACTTGAGCTCCTGCGGATCGCCTTGGTCTCTATCTCCGCCGCTGCTGTATGGTTCCGCTGGTATGAGCCATTTCACGCATTCAGCCTGATTGGGATTCTCGCAACCCTGATCGGCGGCTGGCCTATTTTCCGCGAGGCCATCGAGAATATTCTCGAACGGCGAATGACCATGGAGCTTTCCATGACCATTGCGCTGGTGGCGGCGCTCCTGATCCGCGAATTTTTCACCGCTCTGATCATTACCCTGTTCGTCTTGGTGGCCGAAATACTGGAAGGCCTGACCGTGGGACGTGGAAGGAAGGCAATCCGCAATCTGCTGGATCTGCTCCCGCAAACCGCGAACGTGTGGCGCGACGGCAAGATCGTGGAGACGTTCCTCACTCAAATCGGGCCCGGAGCGCGGGTTGTGGTGCGGCCGGGCGCCCGCATCCCGGTGGACGGCGAGGTGGTCGGGGGTTCATCGTTCGTGGACGAAGCGGCGATTACCGGAGAACCTCTGCCGGTGGAAAAGACGCAAGGCAAGAAGGTTTACGCGGGAACCATCAATCAATCTGGTGTTCTCGAGGTTTGCGTTACCACGGTTGGCGCTGACACCACCTTCGGAAAAATCATCGAAGTGGTTGAAAAGGCCGAGCACTCGCGCGCTCCCATCCAGCGGGTTGCCGACCAGCTTGCCGGTTACCTGGTGTATTTCGCGCTCGGCGCGGCCGCGCTCACGTTCCTGATTACTCACAACGCGCGGTCCACGATCTCGGTGGTAATTGTGGCCGGCGCCTGCGGAATTGCCGCAGGAACGCCGCTGGCGATCCTGGGAGCCATCGGGCGTTCGGCAAAAGGCGGGGCGATCGTCAAGGGCGGTCTTTATATGGAGCAACTGGGGAAGATCGACACGGTGGTCCTGGACAAGACGGGCACTCTCACCTTTGGTTCTCCCAACGTGGTTGACGTTGCGCCGGCTCCGGGCAGGTCGATCGAGGAGGTGCTCCGGGCGGCGGCCATCGCTGAAGTGAATTCGGAACATCCGCTGGCCAAAGCGATTATGGAATATGCCCAACGGCGTGTCGGGAGTCTTCGCTCGCCCGACGAATTTCGATATGAGCCTGGACGCGGGATTACGGCGCTGGCCGAAGGTTCGGCCATCCACGTGGGCAATGCTGGCTATCTGACGGAAAAGGGCGTGGCTCTGTCCGACATTGGCGTAAGCCAAGGAATTACCCAGGTCCTGGTCGGGCGTGACGGTCAGTATCTGGGCGCAATCCTTATCGATGACCGGCTCCGTGGCGAGGCCAGAGCGGCGGTGCGGGAACTGAAAGCGATGAACATCCAGACGGTGCTCCTAACCGGTGATTCCTCGGCAGCGGCGCAGCGCATCGGCCATGAACTCCAACTCGACGACGCGGTGGGCCAACTCCTGCCCGAGGAGAAGCTCAGGCACATCCAGGCCCTCCAGGAATTCAAGCGCAAAGTCGCTATGGTGGGCGATGGTATCAATGATGCTCCCGCGCTGGCCCAGGCCGATGTAGGCATTGCCATGGGCTCCGGGACCGACGTGGCCCAGGAGAGCGCGGACGTAGTACTAATCGGGAACAATCTCTTGAAAGTCACAGACACCCTGCACATCGCCCGCCGCTGTCGCGGAATCATCCTGCAAAACTTTTATGGAACCCTGGCCGTGGATGCTGCCGGCATGGTCCTTGCGGGGTTTGGCTTCCTCACACCCCTGCTCGCTGCTTTCATTCACGTTGCGTCAGAGCTGACTTTCATTCTCAATTCCACGCGACTTTTGCCGTCCAGAACGTCTTCCACCACGACCGCGCCTGAACGTCGTCGTGAAGTCGAGTTGCAGAACCATGCCTAGAGGACCCATGTCGCATATCGGCTCCTCCCGCGGCCCTCGCTTCGACCGGGGAAGAAAGCACTCTGTGCATAACCATTGGACCAGGACCGAGGTCGCACTGGTGCTGTGCTTCCTATTGATGGTCGTGCTTATCGTGATGCTCGGCATGTATTTGGGTTGGTGGTCTATGCGGGAAGAAGAGAAGAGCTCTTCACCGCAAGGGCTGGCTTACGTGTTCCGCCGACCCGTCCAGTACGACCATGTGGCTAGAGTCGAGCAAACACATCCGGTTCCATAAAAGAGCCTGAGCGCAACCTTTGGGGAGCAAACGGCCATCTCAGGCTGTGAGAGCTGGCTTACACGACCACGGGGGAATCACTTGCAACCGTTTCCTCAGTCAACGTTCCCCATTTCCAGGCGACTCCTAGCCTGCACTGCCATTTTCGCCGTCTTGCTTGCCACGTCATCCGGTCTCTTCCATCACCACGATTCCGAGTCTTCGGCCACGTGCACGGTCTGTCACGTCATCCATCTACCCGCGATTCCCGCGCAAATCGTCGCGAAGCTCCCCCTGCCTTTGGTGACCCATTGGAATTCTCCACGAGTCGCTCAACATCCACCATTTGATCCGATCACGCGGCACACATCTCCCCGAGCACCTCCTGTTTAAGCCCATCGCTGCCAACAACTGATCTAGCCCCGTCGCCAGTCGATTCGGGCGAGGTCGTCTTTGGTCTGACTTCAACCCAGTTGCCCGGTCGGGAGGGCAGCGCTGCTTTGCAGCGGAGGCACCATGGTCGAGATGAGTGAAATAAAAGTGAGCGCGGCAAGAAGGTTACTGGTGGCGCAGATTGTGTGCCTATGGGCTGCGATGCTTCCAGCAGGTCTTGCAGCGCAGACGGCGGGGTCGACCTCCGTCTCCGGAACCGTTGTAGACTCGTCGGGTGCTGTAGTGCCGAACGCGACCGTCACCATTCGCAATCCGGTCAGCGGTTTTGAGCGCACCGTAACCACTGACACGGCGGGCTCGTTCAACATCCCCAACGTGCCCTTCAATCCCTATCACCTCACGGTAGCGGCGACTGGCTTCGCGCCCTACGCCCAGGATGTGGAGGTCCGATCCGTCTTGCCGCTCCATGTGCCCATTAGCCTGCAAGTCGCCGCGGCTTCTACTACGGTGACCGTCGAGGCTGGAGACCTTTTGGAGATCCAACCGACGTTTCACACCGACGTGGATCGTGACCTGTTCAAAAAACTTCCCCTGGAGAGCCAGTCTTCATCCGTCAGTTCGCTGGTGACGCTCTCCTCACCGGGAATCGCCGCGGATTCTAACGGGCTCTTCCATGGGCTGGGCGACCATGCATCGAATTCATTTTCACTCGATGGCCAGCCCATCACCGATCAACAGAGCAAAGTATTTTCGAACCAAATCCCAATCGGATCCATCCAGTCGTTGGAGGTTATCTCCGGCGCGCCGCCGGCGGAATATGGAGATAAGACCAGCCTGGTGATCAACGTGACCACCCGCTCTGGTCTGGGCGTCACTACTCCGCACGGGGATGTCACGGCGCAATACGGCACGTTTGGATCGTCGAGCGGGAGCTTTGACCTCGCATACGGCGGCGCGAAGTGGGGCAATTTCATCGCGGCGGATGGGCTGAATACTGGCCGATTCCTCGATCCGCCGGAATTCACTGTCATCCATGCGAAGGGGAACTTGGTGGATGTGTTCGATCGATTCGATTATCAGTTTTCGACTTCAGATTCAGTTCGGCTCAACCTGGCCTTCACCCGCTCCTGGTTTCAGACGCCGAATTCCTTCGATCAGCTCAACATCGGCGTGCTCGGGCCTGACGGCAGCTTGGTGGGCCCCGCCGATCAGCGTTCTAAGATTCTGACCTTCAATATTGCGCCAACCTGGACCCGGCTCATTAGCTCCACCACGGCCTTCACTCTGGGCCTCTTTGCTCGACATGACCAGTTCAACTATTACGCTAGCGCGAATCCCTTCGCTGACTTCGGTCCCACGCAGCAGGAAACGGTCTCTCAGAACCGCAGGCTCACCAACGCTGGCGCCGTCGCGTCAATGTCCTACGTGAAAGGCATGCACAACGTAAAGGCCGGCGTCATGTATGAGCAGACGTTTCTGACGGAAAGTTTCAGCTTGGGAATTGTCGATCCCACGTTGAACTCGCCTTGTCTGAACGCAGCAGGCAATCCGGTCCCCGGCTTTACCGACCCTTCGCAATGCGCGGCGGCAGGACTTCAGCCCAACGTCGCCGCAAATCCTGCGGCCGCCTCGCCTTTTCTTCCGTTCCTGACGTGCTTCGATCTTACCCGCCCGGTGCCGTCACCGACTTCCAACTGCGCTGCTCCTACCAGCACCAATTTTATTTTCAATGGCCATACCGATGTGAAGGAGCTGGCGCTTTACGTCCAAGACACCATCACCTGGCGAAACTGGTCATTCAACCTGGGGATTCGCGGTGATCTCTACAACGGCCTGAGCATCGCACGACAGGCTGAGCCCCGTGTAGGCATCGCCTACAACATCAAGAAGAGCAATACGGTCCTCCGCGTCTCCTACGCACGGACGCTCGAAACGCCCTTCAACGAAAACCTGGTTCTTTCCAGCACGGGATGCGATTTTCCAGTGATCGCGGCCCTGATCCCCTGCGTCCCCGCGGCTCTCGAAGCCGGTTTTCGCAACGAGTTCCATGCCGGCTTGCAGCAGGCGTTTGGAAAATACTTCGTGATTGACGGTGACTACCTGTGGAAGTACACGCACAACGGTTACGACTTCAGCGTGCTCGGCAGCACGCCCATCACCTTCCCCATTGAGTGGCACAATTCCAAGATCACAGGATTCGCCGTGCGCGGCAGCATGCCTAACTTCCACGGTCTGACTGCGTTCGTGGTGTTTTCGAGCGTCGCGGCACGATTCTTTACCCCGCAGATCGGTGGCCTGGGTGTGGTCCCGACTCCTGCCGGCGCGACCATTGCTCCCACTCCGTTCCGCATTGACCACGACGAGGTCTTCAACCAGACCACCCACTTGCAGTACCAGCCATGGAAGCGCGGCCCTTGGTTCGGCTTTACCTGGCGCTACGACAGCGGGCTTGTGGCAGGCGCGGTTCCGTGTTTCGGCGTCGGTCCCCAGAACACTTGTCCGGCGTCAACGTTCCTCAATGGCCAGCCCGCTGTAGATTTGTCGGGGCTGACGGCCGATCAGCAGTTCCAAGCCGGACTCACCTGCTTCGGCATTCACGCGACACCGACGATGCCGCTTCCTTCTCCTTGTCCGGCCTCGCAATTTGGGTCAACCTTGGTCCAGGTGCCGGCGCCCGGCACAGAAAATGACGATCACAATCCGCCGCGCATCGCCCCAAGAAACCTGTTTGACATTGCCGTTGGACACGACAATCTGTTTCATGGTGACCGTTACAAATGGAGCGCTCAAATTCAGGTTATCAACATGACGAATCAATATGCGCTGTACAATTTTCTTTCCACATTCAGCGGAACCCACTACGTGACGCCTCGAACGATAAGTGGGGAGCTGGGATTCCATTTCTAAGAGGGAATCGGTTCGACCGGGATGGAAGATAAGGCTCCATCCCCGCAAGTTCGCGGGTACAATTCCCACGCTGTAAGACGTGAAGCTACGGGGGGTTAATGCGAACAGCCCGAGGAGCGCTTCGACCCGGAGCAGCGGTCTTGTTTTGGCTGGCGGCTGCGACAGGAAGTGCCCAGACCGCCTCCGAAGCCGTGCCTGAGGCGAATCCAGGCCGGCCGACGGTGTCCACGCCGGCGACACTCACGCCAGAGGGCTATCTACAATTTGAGAACGGAACCTTGTACGCCGAACGTTCGCCGGAGTTCTCAGCCCGAATGGGCATTAACCAGGTAACCAAACTCACCGTCCTTCCCCGTTTGGAACTCCTGGTGCAAAGCGAGCCGTTTGTGCGCAGCGACGTCGCGTTCGACAAGGACATCCAGGAAGGAGAAGTGTTTGCCGGATTTCAAGGGGTTTTGCTGCCCGGCAAGCGTTCTCGCCCGACCGTCGCTGTGAGCTATTTTTTTCGCCTGCATCCCGGACCCGCGCCCGAGCTCGATATTGGCACCTCGGCGCAAAACGCGCTGATCCTGGTCAGCGGCGATGTCTGGGGCTTGCACTACGACGCTAACGGCGTGATTGCCGAACAGACCGAAGACCGGTTGCGGCGGG
This sequence comes from uncultured Acidobacteriaceae bacterium, assembly GCA_964521445.1. Lineage (GTDB taxonomy): Bacteria > Acidobacteriota > Terriglobia > Terriglobales > Acidobacteriaceae > Angelobacter. Next base: position 5,319 of record CAZFRV010000353.1, on the reverse strand, counting down.
CCCAGTTCGGCCAGACCCTCTCCGTTTCCCGTCAGCTAAAGAAACTGACGTTCTCGGGTGAGATTTGGCATTTCTCTCAACCGTTGATACGTAGTAGCGCCACGGGAAATCTGTGGGCTATCTCCTATACGGTGCGCCCGAATCTGGTGATCGACGGAGGATTCGACCACGGCTTCACCGGCACTTCCACGCAGTGGGAGGGTTTCGCGGGGTTTACTTACCTTCTGCCGCACCGCTTATGGGGGAGACAGAAGCCGGCCAAGAGTGAGGCAGGAAGACCGTGGCCTTAGGATACGTGCCCCGGGTTGGGCCGCGGGTTGAACGTACTCCGGTCTTCATTTATTCTCAGAGACTGAGTCTTTAGCTTGGAAATAGTACTCAATCTCGTTTGGTTCGGCGTCTCCGTGGCGCTGCTGATTATCTGCGGTATTCACGTAGCCCGGGCCGGAGAAGACCGCAGCCGGGGCATGGCCGCCGTGGCCCTGGTGTGCCTGGTATGTTTTCTCTTCCCGGTCATCTCCATGACCGACGATCTCAACAGCAGCGGACCCGCGCTGCTTGAGCCCAGCAAGCTGAAAAAAATTCTGTCCTACGCTCCCGCGCTCGTGACCCTGCTGCCGTGGATCGCTCTGCAGATGCCGCTGGAGAACTGCTGGACCGCCCTGGAGCGGCAACGGGACGCACGCCTGCCCCTGCAAGAAATCCTTACCTTCAGTTTGAGCCGCCGTCCCCCTCCTATGCGGCCTGTTCTGTCCTAAGTCAAGGCACGAACAAATCACTTTATTTCGAGTAAGCAAAGCATATGAGCAGATTTTGTCTACGTGTAATCACGGGACTGTTCGCCTGCGCGGCATCGGCGCAGGTGCAAGCGGATCGCCCCAGAACGCCAAGAGAAGCGCGGCTCAGCGGGGCTACTGGAAGAGTCTTCCCTTTGCGCTCAGCCGGACTCTCGTTCTTATGGATCGCCATGCTGTGGCTGACGGCTTGTGGCGATAAGAAGCCGGAAGCCGCAGAAGCGGCGCGTCCGCAGAAGACCATCCAGACCGCGACGGTGGAATTCCGCGATGTTTCCTCGGAGCTGATTATCCCCGCCTCGGTGCAGCCGGACCCGGCCCGCGTGGTGCATGTTTTCGCGCCGGTCAGCGGACGTTTGCTCGAGCTTCGCGTCAAACCCGGCGACGCGGTACGTTCGGGGCAGCCAGTTGCCCTGGTGCAAAGCAGCGACGTATCTTCAGCCCGCAGCGATTTTGAGAAAGCCAAAGCCCAGACACATCGCTCCGAGAGCGCGCTGAACCGGGTCACGCTTCTGTTTCAGCATGGCGCCGTTGCGGAGAAGGATCTGGAAGACGCCAAGGCCCAGGCGGCGCAGGACGCGAGCGAACTGGCGCGCGCGCAGGAGAAGTTGCGCCTGCTGGGATTGAATGAAAACCAGCCGTCGGACCGGGCGACGGTTGCAGCGCCGCGCGCAGGAGTCGTTACAGAAACCACCTCCGCTCCCGGCGAATTCGCGAAGTCGCTCGATGCGTCCAGTCCGCTGCTGACCATCGCCGACTTGAGTTCAGTGTGGGTGGTGGGCAGTGTTTATGAGAAAGACCTGGCGGCAGTCCCGGACGGCCTGTCGGTGCGCATCACTGCCGAGGCCTATCCGGCGGACACCTGGCAAGGGAAGATCAGCAACATCTCTGCCGTGGTGGATGCCGCTACGCACACCGTCAAGCTGCGGGTGGTCCTCGAAAACCGCCAGCACAAGCTCAAGCCGGACATGTTCGCCACCATCCACGTGCAGCGTCCGGCGTCGCGTGTAGCCGTGGTGCCGTCTGCCGCGGTGCTGCATGAAGGCAATGAAGCGTTTGTCATGGTGCAGTCGGGCGGCAACGCCGGCAAATTCGAGAAGCGCACCGTGGAGATCCAGCAAAGCGGGCCTCAGGAAACGCTGGTGCGTTCCGGATTGCAGCCGGGTGACATCATCGTGAGCTCGGGCGCCGAACTCCTGCGCGAGGAGGAGGCCGCGAAGTGAAGTCGTTGGTCTTGACCCTGCTGCGGTACCGGGCGCTGGTAGTGATCGCGCTGGTGGCGCTGTTGTGCGCGGGCGTTTTCGCCTTCCTCGAGCTGGATATCGAGGCCTATCCCGACCCTTCGCCGCCGCTGGTGGAGATCATCACCCAGAACCCATCCTGGTCGGCGGAAGAGATGGAGCAGCAGGTGACGGTCCCGCTGGAAACGGCGCTCAACGGCACGCCGTATCTCGACACCATCCGCTCCATCAGCATCTTCGGGCTGAGCGACGTCAAACTATATTTCGCTTTTGACAGCGATTATTTCAGCGACCGCCAGGAAGCGCTCAACCGCCTGCAGACTCTCACTCTGCCGCAGAATCTTCAGCCCCAGCTTTCGCCCTGGTCGCCTATTGGTGAGATCTATCGCTACCGGCTGGAGGGCCCTCAGTACAAGCTGAACGACGTGAAGGCCGCTCAGGACTGGCTCGTGCGCCGGGAACTCAAGCAAGTGCCGGGCGTGATCGACATCGTTACCTTCGGCGGCACCACCAAGCAGTACCAGGTGGAGTTGGACCAGAACAGCCTGCTGCAATTCAATGTCTCCGTGCCCCAGGTGCTGAACGCAGTAGCCGCCAGCAACGCCAACGCCGGAGGCAACTACCTGACTATGGGCAGCCAGAGCGTGAACCTGCGCGGCCTGGGGCTGCTGCGCAACATGGAAGACATCGGCAACGTGGTGGTCGCGTCGAACAAAGGCGTTCCCGTGCTGCTGCGACAACTGGGCACCATCCATGAAGGCTTCCAGCAGCGGCTGGGCCAGGTCGGCCGCGACGCGCAGAGCGACATCGTTCAGGGCATTGTGCTCTTGAATCGCGGCGGTGAGTCGCTTCCAGCGCTGGAGGCGCTGCACAAGAAAGTCGCCCTGCTCAATCAGAAACTTCTGCCTCCGGGCATGAAGGTCACCACGATCTACGACCGCAAAGACCTCATCGACATCACCACGGAAACCGTGCGTCACGTGATTTTCATCGGTCTGGGGCTGGTGACGCTGTTGCTGTTGGCCATGCTGGGCGACTGGCGGCTGACCCTGGTGACGGCCCTGACCATGCCCTTCGCGGTGCTCTTCGCCTTCGCGCTGATGGTGCTCACCGGCCACTCCGCCAACCTGATCTCGATCGGCGCCATCGATTTTGGAATCCTGGTGGATGCGGCCATCGTGGTCTTGGAGGCGATCTACCGCGAGCTGAACAACCGCATCGAGGGCGAACCCATCTCTTCGGTGATTGCCAATGCTACGGCCCTGGCGGCGCGCCCCGTGCTGTTTGCCACCGCCATCATTCTTGTCGCGTTCATTCCGCTTTTTACCATGCGCGGTGTGCCGGGAAAGATCTTTGCGCCCATGTCTATGACCTACTGCTTTGCCTTGACTGGCGCACTGATGTTTGCCCTGGGCTTTGCACCGGTCCTGGCATCCTTCGGCGCGCACAAACTATCGGAGGGCGAAACCTGGCTCAGCCGGGTGCTGCGCAAGGGCTACGGTACCAGTGTCGGCTTCGCGCTGCGCAAACCGAAAGTGATCTGGATGTGCGCGGGGCTGGTGCTGCTGGCGACGGTGGTCGCCTTCAAGTTCGTGGGCGGAGAGTTCATGCCGCCACTCGAGGAAGGCAACCTGTGGGTGCGGGCCACGCTTCCTCAGGACATTTCCTTTGAAGCCTCCATCGCGCTGGCTGACCAGTTCCGCGCCGACCTGCGCAGCTTTCCTGAGGTGACGCAGGTCGTCTCCCAAACCGGAAGACCGGACGACGGCACCGATGTGACTACGTTCAACAACATCGAGATGTTCGTGCAACTGAAGCCTGCCGACGAATGGCCGGGCGGGATCGGCAAGGAAAAACTCATTGACCAGATGCAGCGCAAGCTCGATCGTTATCCCGGCATCAGCTTCAATTTCTCCCAAAACATTCAGGACAACGTGGAAGAGGCCATGTCCGGGGTGAAGGGAGAAAATTCCCTGAAGCTGTTCGGCGACGACTTCAACGAGCTAACCACAAATGCCGAGGCCATCGCCGCGCTGATGGCCAAGACGCCCGGCGTCGAGGACATCGGCGTATTCAAGGTGGGAGGCCAGCCCAATCTGGTGATCTCCATCGACCGGACGCGGGCCTCGCGGTACGGAATCATGCCCGGCGACGTGAATGCCGTGGTGCAGACCGCTGTTGGCGGCAGCCCGGTCACGCAGGTGCTCGAAGGCGACCGGCGTTTTGATCTCACTGTGCGCTTCCGCCCTGAGTTTCGGGAATCGCCGGAAGCCATCCGTGCCCTGCTGCTGACCACTCCCGATGGCAACCGCGTTCCTTTGGGCCAGGTGGCAGATGTTTCCTTCCGCGAAGGCGCCTTCATGATCTATCGCGAGAGCGGCCGCAGATACATTCCCGTGAAGTTCAGCGTCCGCGGACGCGATCTGGCCACTACCATGCAGGACCTGCAAGAACGCATCTCGCGGGAAGTGCACTTGCCCGCAGGCTACACCTACGAATGGGCGGGCGAATTTGATAGCTTGCGCAAGGAACAGCGGCGCCTGTCGTTGGTGATCCCGGTGAGCCTGGCGGTGATTCTGGTGCTTCTGTTTATCCAATTCCACAGTTGGCGCGACGCCCTCATCGTGCTGGCCGTGCTTCCTTTCGCCGCCACCGGCGGTGTGTGGGTGCTGCTGCTCACCGGGACCGCCTTCAGCATTTCCGCCGCGGTGGGCTTCACTTCGCTCATTGGCGTGGCGACTCTGGGTGCCGTGGTTTTCCTGGCCGGAGTCCGGCGAGCGCAACGGGAAGCGGGGAACACCCCGGGGCTTGTGGCGGGAAGCCTGCAGCAGATGCGTCCGGTTTTGATGGCTTGTCTTGCGGCGGGAATGGGTCTGCTGCCGGCTGCGCTCTCCAATCGCATCGGCGCTCAGGCCCAGCAGCCGCTGGCTCGCGTGGTGGTGGGCGGGATGCTGACCACCGCTCTGGCCATCCTCTTCGTTTTGCCCCTGCTGGCTCGCAAGCGGGATGAATCCATGGAGCAGCATGAGCTGGAGTTCGCGCAAGAACGCAGCGAGTCGCCCGTTGGTCCTTAGGGTAAAGCTCTTTTGCGCCCGTCTGTCAGCGGCCGGATCACAGATTCGCTAAAACGGGGGAAGAACTTCTTTAACGCGAGTTTTTTAACAAGGAGGCAATTATGTTCGAAGGTTTGGCGCAACCCATGCATCTGCTGGTGATATTACTTATCGCACTATTATTTTTTGGTCCGTCGAAACTGGGCGATCTGGGCAAAGGATTGGGTCAGG
>CAZFRV010000352.1:0-16117 GCA_964521445.1 uncultured Acidobacteriaceae bacterium | reverse complement strand
AACCAGTCCGGCCAGAAGAAAGATGTAGCGCGACCAGTCAATGCCCAGCGTGGCCGGAGTCAGCTCGATCCAGGCCTCGATCAGGCGATCGGCCTTGCCGACCAGTCCTTCCGCCTGGGCCGCAAAAGAGGCGGCATTGATGCTGCCGACCGATGTTGCGGCAATTACGTGCGTGGGAACTTCAGCGTCCTGGAAGGCCATGAGCGCGCCGGCTTCGTACGCGCCCCGCGCGCCACCACCGGATAGCACGATCCCGATGCGGGAAGCGAATACCACTGGCCGTGGGGAGGCAGCTACCCGCTCTCGAAACTGGGTGCGCAAGGTATCCAGTTCCGCCAACGCAGCCTGGCTGCGCGCTTTCGGACCGCCATTTGCCATCTGAGGCACAGCATAACCCATGCCGTGTGCAAACCCGAAGGCAAGAATCCGCGCTGCAAACGGTACGACAGTTCCGAGCCACAAAAGCAATTTTCCCGGTTGACGAGTTGCCGTATCAGACTTAATATCCGCTCAGGGCCCGCTTCGTCCGTGGACCATGCCTAAAATCGCAAAGCATACTGCGCGAAAACAACCTTCCGGCGAAGTCGTCATCCCTGACAAGATTTACTTTCGCATCGGCGAGGTCAGCCGGCTGTGCGGCCTGCCCAGTTACGTCCTCCGCTTCTGGGAAAGCGAATTTCCGCAACTGAAGCCGCCCAAGAGCAGCACCGGCCAGCGCACCTACCGCCGGCCGGACGTGGAAAACGTACTCCGTATTAAGAGGCTTCTCTATGAAGAGGGCTTCACCATTGTCGGCGCTCGCCAGCATTTGCGGGACGAGGCGAAGGTAAAGCAAAAACCCTTGCCTTTTGCCCTGCCTCCGTCCGGACGGGCAGAGCTGAAGCAGATGCGGCAGGGCCTGCGGGAGATCCTCGGCATCCTGGGCGGACGGCGTTCGGCGGTCTAGCACCGAGGATTGTTTACTGCGCCAGAAACCTGATCTGCATCCAAAAAACTGGCCATAAAACTGGCTATAATATAGGTCACTCACTTTTCGAGTGCTTTTTCGTCTTTGTAGGAAGTGTCTTTAAAGGAAATATAAAGGTCTTCGATGTCAAAAAAATTCCAAGTTCTTCTTCTCACCAGCTCCATGTTGATCATGGTCGCGGTCCTGATCAGCGGTCTGGGTGTTCATGCCTCCGGCAACACGGTTGACAACAACGATGGCGTTTACAGCCACATGCAGGTTTATAGCGAGGTACTGCACCGCATTCGCACGGAGTACGTGGAGGAACCGAATATCAACTCGGTCACCAGCGGCGCTCTGCACGGGTTGCTTGAGTCTCTGGACGCGGACTCAAGCTATCTCAGTCCGGCAGAATACAAAGCCTTCAAGCAAAGCAAGGGCGACGGTAAAGCCAACATCGGCGCCACGATTTCCAAGCGCTTCGGCTACGCCGCGGTAGTTTCGGTGATCCCGGGCGGACCCGCGGACAAGGCCGGCGTGGGCGCCGGCGACATCGTGGAGTTTGTGGACGGCCAGAGCACTCATGAAATGTCCCTGGCCGAGATCAAGCGACGGCTGAGCGGCGAGCCCGGCTCGCGCGTGGAAACCTCCATCATTCGTCCGCGTAAGATTGAGCCGCAGAAGATCACGATTGTGCGTGAAGTCGAGAATGTTCCCGCGGTTCAGGAGAAAGAACTCGCGGACAACGTTGGCTACATCAAGGCCGATGTTCTGACCAAGGGAAAAGCCCAGGAGATCGCCAACAAGATCAAGTCGCTGCAGAAACAAGGCGTCAAGAAGCTGGTTCTTGATCTGCGCAACAATTCTGAGGGCGATGAGGAAGAAGGTGTGGCGGTCGCCAACCTGTTCGTCGGCAACGGGCTGATTGCCTACCTCCAGGGCCAGAAATACCCTAAGGTTATGTTTAACGCCGATCCCCAGAAGAAGATCACCGACCTGCCGGTGGCGGTGCTGGTAAATCGCGGCACCTCGGGCGCAGCTGAGCTCGTGGCCGCGGCCATTCTCGATAATGGACGGGGTGACGTGGTAGGCGACAAGACCTGGGGCGATGGCTCGGTACAAAAGCTGATCGAGGTCCCAGATGGGTCGGCCCTGATCCTTTCCATAGCCAAGTACTACACGCCCAAAGGCAAGATCATTCAGGAAAATGGAATCACGCCCAACGTGCAGATTGCTTCCAGCGATGACTTGGCGGCGGCCCTGCCTGACGACGATGAAACCAACACCCCAGCTGAGCCCCAGAAGACCCAGCCCAAGGAAGACGACCAATTACATCGTGCGCTGGATGTGCTCAAGGCTAAGACGCCCAAGAGTTAAACAGCGTTTTTTTCGCCGAAGAGCGCGCTCCTTAGGGCGCGCTCTTTTATTTTTCTCGACTGCAAGAACCAAAGGGCGAGGCAGGTTGCTGCGGCGAGCCCGCTGGGTCAGGGCCTGAAAACGCTTAGGGCCGAGCACGCCCGGGAAGCGGTTTGGAGCGCAGCGACAGGAAGAAAAGTGCTATTCTGGCCTTGCTCCAGCCTCCTCCAATGAAGTTCCTTTACGCAGCGCTCCCGTCATTTCACGTAGCCGGCAAAAAACTCGTCGGGCGCGTTGCCTTCGGGGTTCTGGTATTGGTGTCTGCGCTGCTGGGAACACTGGCTGGGCTGCTCATCGTTTACTCTACCGACCTGCCGCAGATCGGCGAGCTCGAGCGCTACCGGCCGAGTACGATTACCGAGTTGTATGACAACCGGGGACGCGAGATCGGCTCGTTTGCGCTGCAGCGGCGCGTGTTAGTCGGTTATGACGACTTCCCGCGCGTGCTGCGCGACGCCATCATCTCTACGGAAGACAAGAACTTCGAAAGTCATTGGGGCATCAATTTCTGGCGGGTGCTGGGTGCCACCTATCGCGACATATCCTCGGGATCGCGGGCGCAAGGCGCTTCCACGCTGACCATGCAGCTCTCGCGCAACCTGTTTCTCTCGCCGGAACGCCACTTCAGCCGCAAGATCCAGGAAACCATGCTGGCCCTGCAGATTGAGCGCCGCTTTACCAAGCAGCAGATCTTTACCCTGTACGCGAACCAGATCTTTCTGGGCCATAGCGTCTACGGATTCGAAGCCGGCGCGGAATACTACTTCAACAAACGTGCCAAAGATCTGAAGCTGGAAGAAGCGGCGCTGCTGGCGGGTCTGCCGAAGGCGCCGGCGTTCTACTCTCCGGTCAATTATCCGGAGCGCGCCCTGAGACGCCGCAATCTGGTCATCAACAACATGCTGGAAGACGGCAAGATCACTGCCGAAGAAGCTGCCCGGGCTAAAGCGGCGCCGCTGCGGCTGAACATTCAGACGGAGAATTCCCCCGCGCCCTACTTCGTGGAAGAGGTGCGGAGGTCGCTAGAGAAAAAATACGGTTCTGACCAGGTGCATGAAGGCGGTTTGCGGGTCTATACGTCTCTGGATCTCGACCTGCAACGCGCCGCCACCCAGTCTGTGCTGGACGGGCTGGCTGCGTATGAGCATCGCCACGGATGGAAGGGCGACCTCAAAAATGTAACCGCGACCGGCCAGTCGGTCAGCAACTATCGCGATCCTGACTGGGACCAGCCGATCTCGTCCGGCAGCTATGTTCACGCGCTGGTGGTGGACGTGGGGCTGCAATTCGCCAAAGTCAAGTTTGGCAAATATTACGCTTCTCTGGGGCCCGCGGAGCTGGCTTGGACCGGTAAGAAGCTCGCCAAGAATGCGTTGACGCCGGGCGATCTTGTCTACGTCAAAGTTCTATCGCTTGGGGCCGATGGTTCCGCGCGCGTGGCGCTGGAGCAGGACTCCGGCGCACAGGGCGCGCTTTTGGCGATTGACAATGCCACCGGAGATATTCAAGCGATGGTCGGCGGCCGCGATTTTGACCAGTCCAAATTCAACCGCGCTACCCAGGCGCAGCGGCAGGTGGGATCTTCTTTCAAGCCTTTCGTCTTTACCGCCGTCATCGATCAGGGCGCGGATCCTGACGACCGTATCCTGGACGAGCCCGCCACTTTCAACAGCAATGGCACGTCCTACACGCCGCATAATTTTGACCACCGCTTTGAAGGCAATATTACTTTGCGGCGGGCCTTGTCGGAGTCGCGCAACGTTCCCGCGGTCAAGCTGGCGCAGCGGGCCGGCATGGCCTCGGTCGCCGATTACGCCCGGCGCTTCGGAATCACTTCGCCCATCCCGTTACTCTTGCCGGTGGCCCTGGGCGCTGCCGACTTGACGCTCTACGAACAGACGTCGGCCTTCACCGTTTTCCCCAACGACGGCATCCGCATTGAACCGCGCTATATCAGGAAAGTTACTGACTACGAAGGACACGTGCTGGAGGAGGATTTTCCGGACGCCAAAGACGTTGTCAGCTCACGCACGGCAAGAACCATGGTTTCTCTTCTCGAAGGCGTGGTGCAGCACGGGACCGGTGTGGCGGCGCGCAAACTCAATCATCCTTTGGCCGGCAAGACCGGCACCACCAATGACTACACGGACGCCTGGTTTATCGGGTTTTCACCCAGCATTACCTGCGGTGTTTGGATGGGCTTTGACGAGAAAAAACCATTGGGCAACAACGAGACCGGCGGCCAGGCAGCTCTGCCCATCTGGATGGATTTCATGCGCGCCGCGATCACCGATCCTTCACGAAAGAATGAATCGTTCCTGGGGTCCGCGGATGAAAACAGGAAAACGCTGTTAAAGAAAACCGCGAGTGCGCTTCCCCGGCATGCGGGCAATGCGGAGGCCCACTGAGTGCTGCGCAAGCTGCTGCGGTATTTTCTACTGGGGTTGGTGCTGTTGCTGGTTTTTCTCGCCTCTGCGATTCTCTCGATGCGGGTTGCCATTCAGGGGCGCGAGGTTCGTGTGCCTTCGCTCGCGGGCCTCACCACAGCTGAAGCCGAGCGGATTGCCAATGCCAGCGGCCTGGTGCTGTCGGTCGAGAACCGTTTCTACGCACCGCAAACGCCACGCGGCCGGATCGTCTCACAGGTTCCGGCGCCGAATACACGCGTGCGTCGTGGCTGGAAAATCCTGGTGGCCGAAAGCCTGGGGCCGCAGCGCGCTGCCATCCCCAATCTGATTGGACAAAGCGAGCACGCCGCCGGCATCAACGTCAGCCGCCACGGCCTGGAAATCGGCTCTGTGGCTACCCTGCGCCTTCCTGGCTCTCCGCCGGAAACGGTAATCGCCCAGAGTCCGCCACCCAACACCAATGAGGCGGCTTCTCCCCGGATCAGCCTGATGTTCTCCGCCGCGGACAATACCCAGAGGTACGTGATGCCCAGCTTCGTGGGCAAAACCCTGGTGGAAACCAGGGACACCTTAGAGGAGGCTGGATTTGTCGTCGGCAAGGTGTGGCGTGTTGCCGAACCTGCTGCTGACGGAAACTCTATCAGCGTTCCCGGCTTGATCGTGAGGCAGTATCCGCCGGCGGGACAGAAAGTCGCCGCTGGGTCAGCAATCAATTTCGAAGTGAGCAAGTAAGAAGCCTTCAGCGTAGCTGTTGCTGAAATGCCAAAGCGCAGCCAGGGATCGCTATCGGCACGAAGGACGCGAAGGAACACGAGAGAGATGCTCGGCTGCTGTTTCGTTGGCCGAATGATTCTTTGTCGGCATAGGGATCCCTCCCACTTCGGCAAGCTCAGGGTCGGGATTTTAGAAGCCCAGGCGTTCTCCCGCGCTCAGCCGATAGCCACTGATAAATTCGCGCGCGGAGATCATCTTCTTGCCTTCCGGTTGCACTTGCGTTAGCTCCAGCGCCTCGCCGACTCCGCAACCCGCAAACAGCTTTTCGCCAACCACGCGTAGCTCTCCTGGAGCAAGATTCGGCGCGCCTTCTGCCGGACGCGCGCTGATGATTTTCAGGTTCTTGTTTCGGAATCGGCTGTAAGCTCCCGGCCAGGGCTGAAACCCACGCCAGCGGTTACAGATATCCACGACGCCGCGGCGGAAATCCATCTGTCCGTCTTCCTTTTTCAGTATCGGCGCCAGCGTTGCGCGTGTGTGGTCCTGGGGAACAGGCTGGATCGTGCCGGCTTCCAGGCCGCGCAACGTCTCCACCAGCAAACCGGCGCCCAACTTGGCCAGTCGCGGCGCCAGAGTCAACGAAGTATCTTCTGGAAGGATTTGTGTGTCTCTTTGCAGCAGAATGTCGCCCGTATCCAGACCTTCGTTCAGCAGCATGGTGGTTACGCCGGTGACGCTCTCTCCTTTGGCAATGGCCCATTGAATCGGCGCCGCGCCGCGATACTTGGGCAACAGCGAGGCGTGAACATTGATGTTGCCGCGCGGGGGTAGCGCAAGCATCCAGGGAGGAATGATGCGTCCGTATCCGACGACGATGATGGCTTCAGGAGCCAGATCGCTAAGCTGCTTCTGAAACTCTTCATTCTTCTTGATTTTTTCCGGCTGGACGAGGGGCAGGTTCAGCTTTTGCGCCGCCTGCTTGACCGGAGGAGCAGCTAACTCCATGCCGCGGCCCTGCGGACGGTCGGGCTGAGTCACCACCAGTTGCACATCAAATCCTGACGCCGCCAGCCGCTCCAGCGACGGAACAGCGAACTGCGGCGTCCCGCAGAAGACCAGCTTCATTTCCACTCGCCGGCCTTCATGAGCTTCTTGATCTTGCGCTTGATGATGTCGCGCTTGAGAGCGCTGATGTGGCTGATATAGAGCTTTCCCATCAGATGTTCCGTTTCATGGAGTAAGGCCCGCGCCAGCAGCCCCTCGCCGGTCTTTTCGAACCACGTGCCGTCCAGGTCCTGGGCACGGACCGTGACCACGTTGGCGCGGCTTACCGTCTCGCGAAACTCGGGCAGGCTCAGGCAGCCCTCGCTTCCGCTCTGTTTACCGTGTTTCTTGATGATCTCCGGATTCACCAGGACCAGTTTCTCGTTCGGGTCTTCCTTAAAAGTAATGTCGATGACGGCGATGCGCTTGCCGATGCCGATCTGCGGCGCAGCCAGTCCCACGCCGTGCGCCGCATACATGGACTCAAACATATCGTCCGCCAGTTTCTTGAGTTCGCCGTCAAATTCCGTAATGGTTGCGGCCGGCTTCTCCAGGACAGGATCGCCATACTTCACAATGGGATAGATCATTTTCCTCGTCAAAACTTCCGCAGTTGTTGTTTGTATCCTTCGAAATTGCGCAATGTCTCCACGATCGAGTCGCCGCCGAACTTCTCCAAAGCGCAGCGGGCCAGCGTGAGCGCGACCATGGCCTCCGCGGCCACTCCCGCTGCTGGGACCACGCAAACGTCGGAACGCTCGTAAGCGGCCTTCACCGCTTCGCGTGTCTCGAAGTCCACCGATCCCAGCGGGCGGCGCAGCGTGGAGATCGGCTTCAAGTAGCCGCGAACCAGAATGTCCTCGCCGTTGGAGACGCCGCCTTCGATTCCGCCGGCGTGGTTGGATGCGCGCGTAAAACCGGTGAACGCGTTGCCAGCGCCCGCTCGCGAATATCCGATCTCGTCGTGGACCGTAGATCCGAACGCTAGAGCCGAGCCCACACCAGTTCCAATCTCAATCGCCTTCACCGCTTGCAGAGACATCACCGCCATGGCCAGCAGGCCGTCGAGGCGCTCGTCCCACTGGGCGTAGGTTCCCAGACCCGGAGGAACATTGTGGGCGACCACTTCAAAAACTCCCCCGACGGAATCTCCTGTGCGCAGGGCATGATCCACCTCGGCCTTCATTAGTTCTTCGGCTGCCGGATCGGCGCAGTTGAGCAAGACTTCATCCTTGGCGTGCAAGGTCCGGAGCTTCTCCCAGGCGACTTCGGCATTGCCCAGCGCGGCTTTGCCTATGGCCATCACGTGGCTCAACACCTCAATGCCCAGCTCGCGCAAGAACAGCTTGGCAATCGCGCCCACACCCACCCGCGCCGCCGACTCGCGCGCCGACGCCCGCTCCAGCACATACCGCGCTTCGGGAAAGTTGTACTTCAGGGCGCCCGCCAGGTCGGCATGACCGGGACGCGGCGAGGCCACTCTCTTGTGCTTCACCGGATCGCCTGGCTCAACCGGCAAAGCCTCCTGCCAGTTCTTCCAATCCTTGTTCTCCAGCAAGATTGCGATCGGCGAGCCGACGGTTTGTCCCTGGCGCACTCCGGAAACGATATGCGCCTTGTCGGTCTCGATCTTCATGCGGCCGCCGCGGCCGAAGCCCTGTTGCCGCCGCCAAAGTTCGCGGTCCAGAAAGTCCTGGTCGATCTTCAACCCAGCGGGCATTCCAGAGAGGAAGGCCACAAGGGTCTCTCCGTGCGATTCTCCGGCGGTAAAGTAGCGCAACATAGGTTTTTAGGGCACGGCTCTCTCGTTAAGATGAAAGCGGCGCCGGTCAAGAAACCATTGATTGTAGCTGAAGCCGGCGCAGCATTGAAAAAGGCGGGCGACATCCCTTGGTTGACAGCGCACGCACTCCGACAGAGAATGTTCGGGCTTTGCCTCCATCTGACAAACCTCGACTGTGCCCACACTGCTCGCACGCCCTCGCTGCGGATGCGGCCCAGCTCTGTCCCTCCTGCGGCCGGGCTTTGGATCTGGATCCGGCTCCAGTAAGGCGAAGCCCGCGCTGGTTTCAGGCCAGCATCGCTGTTGTCGCCAGCGTGGCCGCGGGAGCGGTTATTTTGCTGATCGTCATCGGCTTCGTCCGCGGCCGGAACAACCCCGGCAGCATCTTCAGCTTTGGCAGGGCTGCGCCGCCCGTTTACCAGTGGGTCCAGTCAGAGGACAAGACATTTTCGGTCCTGCCCGGCGAGGGCAAGGCGTGGGGCCCGGTTGACCCTCAGGGAGGAGAGATTCATTACGCCATCAGTGCCTATCTGCCGGTGGACACCGGATTGATGGGCACGGAATGGGCCGAGAGAATGGACGGCTGGGCAGCGATGAAGACATCGTCGAGCTGCTACGAAGCCAAGGTTGTCAGTTCGTCGAAGATTTGCCAGATGAAGGATGACAAGCCCTACCTGATCTTCTTCCGCGACATCCGGGCCAAGCAGTTGGTCCTTGGCGATACTCCAGAGTTCTTGAACAAGAAGAAGCCGCTGCAAGAACAGAACAACGTTACCATCACCACCTTCAAGCGGAAGTGCATGGAGAACTGCAGGTAAGCCCGGGCTTACCCCGAATCCTCAAAGTTGCGGAACCACTGGAGGGTCTTGAGATCAACGCGCAGGACCATGCGGCGTTTGCGTTGCGGCAGGTCCAGGCACAAATGCGGGTCAAAGAAATCGGTCAAGAGGGGCGGGCAGGCGCCGCATACCATGTCTCGTTTAAAAGGCGCAGGAGCCTTTGGTTCGGGCGAGAAAAATCCGTCCAACGCGTCCGATTCCAAGACCGCGAACAGGGGCGGGACCGTTTCTTCCGGAGTGGCGCGGTACATTGCCACGTGCGCCCGGTGCGTGCCCGTGGACAGCAACATGCGGCCGCCAAACTCTTTCACAGTGATATACCGGTTTCCTTCCTCCACCTGGAAGTCGTCCTGGTTGGTAGAGGGCACCGTGTATTCATAGTGTGGCATGGGCTTGACCAGAAACATCCCCTGGCGCTGCGCCCGGGGAATGATTCCAGCGTATTCCAGGCCTTTCCCCAGAACCAAAGCTATAGTCCTAAGCTATTAAGAGACAAGTGATCCAAAAAACATTCGTAAGGATTTGTTCACCGACACCGGGCGAAAAGGGGTGGGCCACCAGTCGATGTTTCAACAGTTAGCGGCTAGGCTGACGGTGTTGAAGACGAACTACGGCCGCCTCAGCTTCTTCCGACCACTTCGCTGGCCCGGCGAGTTCTTGCGCAGCTTTGTATTGCTCGATCGCTTGCGGAAGCTGGCCTAGTTTCTCGAACACTCGCCCCAACCGCACATGAATGGCAGCATCTTCCGGCTTTTCCTCAACTGCATCCTTGTAGCGAAGCGATGCGGCGTTATAGTTCTTTTCCGCGAAGTAGTCATCGCCAACTTCGACGTCGTGAGCGGCCTTTAGCGCTAACTCCATTGCGTCATTGCACTTGTCCACCGGGGCCCTGGCGGCACTACTGCTCTCGTTTCCAGAGCTCATGCTCTCGTTTTCGCTCGTAACTTTCGGCGGCCCGGGGTCCGGAAATGTTGGCGGTGTTTGCTTGCTTGAACCGTCGCGACACCACCCCCAGATACATCTGACGCCCGGGAATGGGTTCTTAGTGCGGTTCTTCTTTTTCGACTGCTGCTTGTGTACCTCGGCGATGATGTCGTCCACCGGGCGCTCAGCGGGGCATGAACGCGGGGCAGATTGCACAAACATCCCTGCGCTCAAGGCAGCCACGGTTAGTGCGCACCGGACGTTCACACAGCGATTTTACCGCCACAGTCCTTAACCCGCATAATTGTTGTAATCAAGCTTATTTGCAAACCCATGTGTTCGAATTGACCCAAGAGAATTTGGTGGCGGCGGTTGGACTCGAACCAACGACCTACGGATTATGAGACCGTCGCTCTAGCCACCTGAGCTACACCGCCAATGGGACTCACGCTTGGTGGACAAAAAGAATGCTGCGCGACACAGGATCGGCAGCAAGATCATTGTACGGTCGCCGCTTTGGCGCTGTCAAACCTCGCGTTGAGCTCCGGTGTCGCCTGATTTCTCGTCCCGGTGTACGGTGGCCGGCGAAAAGGCGGGCAGGCAGATGGCAATATACTCCGTGGCCTCATCGGGAGTGGAGTATTGCACCCATTCGCCGGGATGAGTGATCACGGCCTGGCCGGCGGCAACCTCGAGCGTTCCTTCTTCGTATCGTACTCGCAAGCAGCCGCTCAAGACGATGGTGTACTCCTCAAAGTCCGGGGTTTGCGCCGGCTCCTGCCATCCTGCCGGACTGCGCATGTGGGCGATGCTCAAACGGGTTTCGCGGCTGTTGACGCGTCCTACGTACTCATCGATGAGCTTGGGCAGGTTCCCTGCGGCCTGGATGCGGGTTGGGGTTTGAATGAAGGTCGGCATGTTACAACTTGTTGGTCCGGTCGTTGAGCGTGGTTTGCGGCAGCCACGCGGCAAGACTTTCGTATCGATTCAGTTTCTGTGTCGCTTTCAGCCTTAAAACTCGGGCGGCCCCGCCGATCGGAGCCGCCACTCTGCTCTCAAGAACTGTGCCGTCCTATTTGGGTCGTGCGAAGGCGCCGGCATCGAACTTGTGATAACCCGGAGGCACAACAAACAAAGAAGCGTCCTGGGGGCCTTCTTTGATGTTGGTGAAGTCGGTAACGCTGCCGTTGTCCTCTGCCACCCTGACTGGGGCAAACAGTTTCTGGTCGATCCAAGCCGTGCTCTTATGGGAGTTCTTGTCGGTCACTTCCCACTTGTCGCAGCTTCTGCCGTTCACGGTTTCTGTCCCCACTTTCTTGCAGGTAGCGTCGGTGCGCCCGCTGCACGGGTCGACTCCGTGCGTAAGACTCTCAAGATTGTGCATGCCCTGCGTGTCACGAGAGCCTTCGGCGTGCATTTCCATGTACATCTGCGCTTGCGGCATGAGCATGTAGCTGGTCTGTGTGCTTCCGTCGATGATCATGCTGACGTTGCCGCCGAAGGGGCTGTTGCCCTTGGCCTGCGCCGGGGCGGTCATGTCCATGCGCATTTTAGGCGGGGAGAAAAACCACTTCCCCGTCGTCTTCACGCCATTCGCCGAGGTGGTCGAAAAATCCGCGGAGAACGGTTGCGGCTTCTGCGCTTGCGCCGATAAACCCGCCAGGATGAACAGAACACAAACCGCAACATACGCCCGTACCCGTAACTTCTGATGACTCATTGATTCGTCTCCTCCGATTTAGGAACACCTTATACCATCAGAAATCCGCTCCCTCGGCAAGATTTACTTTGGTACTGCCCCTTTGGTGGATGAGTCCGGCTGAGCACGGCTGACGGTCTTCGCCGTGTTGCTGCCCGGCCAGCCGGCAACGGCTGCAATGCTGGTTTTTGATGAAGTCAGCGATTACCATTACCCGTTTCCTTGAAATGCCTTTCTTCAAACGGAGAAATTCATGAAGATTATTCCTTCGCTTGGCGTCTTGATTGTGCTTTCTTCGTTGGCGGCCGCCCAGAACACGATCAGCGAGCGGCTGCGTGTGGATGCCACCGATGCGCCTCGCAACATCCTGCATTCCGTTGTGACCATACCTGTCACGCCCGGCCCCGTGACTCTGGTCTATCCCAAATGGATTCCGGGAAACCACCGGCCCACCGGCCCCATCCAGAACCTGACCGGCCTGCACATGAAAGCCAAAGGCCAGGAACTGGACTGGCAGCGCGACCTGGTGGATATGTGGGCCTTTCACGTCCGGGCACCGCAGGGCGTAAGCGAGCTTGAAGTCTCGTTCGACCTCCTTACCTACAATGGCAAGAGCTCCGCGGCTTCCAGCAAGGTGCTGGATCTCAACTGGAACCAGGTTGTGCTCTATCCCCAGGGCGCGGCCACGGACGCGGTTGAAATCACTGCATCTTTCTGTGCGCCGGAGGGCTGGAAGTTTGGCACCGCGCTGACGCCCGCGAATAGTGGCACTCGTCCTGGCTGCG
The DNA here is from genome assembly GCA_964521445.1 of uncultured Acidobacteriaceae bacterium. Lineage (GTDB taxonomy): Bacteria > Acidobacteriota > Terriglobia > Terriglobales > Acidobacteriaceae > Angelobacter. Next base: position 3,559 of record CAZFRV010000352.1, on the reverse strand, counting down.
CCACCTTCCAGCCAGTTACGCTCACCCGGCTGGTGGATTCTCCGTTGATCGCCGGACAGTGGTATCGACAGGTGCAGCTTTCCCGCGCGGGCGAATCTCCAGTCCACGTGATCGACATGGTGGGTGAGAGTGAAGAGGCGATCGAAATCACCGACAAAGACCTGGCCAGCTACAAACAGCTTGTGGCCGAAACCGGCAAACTCTTCGGCGCGCGCCATTATGAGAAGTACCATTTTCTTTGGACCCTCAGCGACCAGACCGCGCACCACGGCCTGGAGCACCACGAATCCAGCGACAACGGCACCGGCGAAGACGTGTTCAGCGATCCTGCGGCGCACAATCTGGAGGCTGACCTGCTGCCGCATGAATTCGTCCACTCCTGGAACGGCAAATACCGGCGGCCTGCGGGACTGGCCACATCCAATTACCAGGATCCCATGAAGGGCGATCTGCTCTGGGTTTATGAAGGCTTGACTGACTATCTAGGCAACATTCTGGCCGCGCGCATCGGTCTGCGCTCACCCGACCAATTCCGGGACAACCTGGCCTACACCGCGGCCATGCTTGACCATCGCGCCGGACGCACCTGGCGGCCGCTGCAGGACACCGCAACCTCGGTGCAGACCCTCTTTGCCGCGCCGCCGCAGTGGGCCAACTGGCGCCGCTCCGCCGACTACTATCCGGAGGGCTACCTGATTTGGCTGGATGTGGATGCACTTATCCGCCGCCAGACCAACGGGCAAAAATCGCTCAACGACTTCTGCCGCATATTTCATGGCGGCCAGAGCGGACCGCCAGCGGTTGTGCCGTACAAGTTTGAAGACGTGGTTTTGGCGTTGAACCAGGTTGCGCCCTACGACTGGGCGCATTTTCTGCGCGAGCGTCTCGATTCCAAGTCGCCTCATGCGCCGATGGGCGGCATCGAAAACGGCGGATGGAAGCTGGTTTATACAGACCAGAAGAACACCACCATGGACGCCGCTGAGAAAACCGGTGACGGCCTGGATCTCAGCTTCTCTCTGGGCATGATCGTCTCCAAGGACGGCGACATCCGGGATGTGATTCCCGGCCTACCCGCCTACACTGCCGGTCTGGGCCCGGGCATGAAGCTGATCGGCGTGAACGGCCGCAAGTGGTCCAAGGATGTGATGCGCTCGGTGTTGCGCGCCGGTGTCCACAGCAAACAGCCGCTGGCCCTCTTGGCCGAAAACGGAGACTACTTGACTACCTACCAGGTGGACTACCACGGCGGGGAACAGTATCCGCATCTGGTGCGCGTGGATGCCCAGCCGGATATTCTCGGCGAGATCATCAAGCCGCTGGCTCCAAGCCAGTAACGGGGCGATGATCAGCGTTCATCGTTCATCTGTGCGAATCTGCGGCTAGTCTTTTGCGGCCCACGCGCCAGCGGTCGAGTACCAATAGCGTGGTCACCCATACAGCCGCGGCGAGGTAACCGGCGATGACGTCGCTGGGGTAGTGCACGCCAAGGTAGATTCTGGAGAGCCCGATGGCCATCACCAGCACGGCGGCGGCAACGCCCACCGCCACGCGAAGAAAGAGTGAGCTGGTGCGCGCGGCGATCAATCCGGCGAGCACCGCGTAAAAGCAAAACGAACACACGGCATGGCCGCTGGGGAAGCTGTAAGAATGAGGCGCCACGCCAAAATAAGGTGGCGGGCGCGAGCGATGGAAAGCGTATTTCAGCGCCAGGTCCAACGCTAACCCGCCGGCCACGGACACCGCCAGCCAGCCCGCTGCATGCCGCCAGCGCAGGAAGAGCAGAACTGCTATGGCCAACAGCAATTCCGCGATTAAGAGGTTATAGCCCAGCAACGAGATCGCGGTCATGACGCGGGTCATCCCCGGCGACGCGAATTGATGCACCCAAGAGCGGACGGCCTGGTCGAATCTCGCAGTATCGCCTTCGCGCATTTCATTGGCAATCCATGCAAACAGAAAAAGAGAGAGCACCGCCAGGGCGAGGCTGAGAAGTACAGTCGCCTCCATCAGGAAAGTCGGCCGGGGCGATCGTTCAGGCTCCGGAAGCTCTCCTTGCGCTGCAGTCATGATGATCGGCCAGCCTTAGGGAGGTTGAGGGGCTTGGCGGTAAACTCTGCGATCAGCTCGTCCAGCTTGGCGAGCAGGGCCGTGTTGCCCTGGCGCGGATACGAAGCCAGTTTCTCGGCATAATGCGGCAGATTGAACAGAAACGATTCCACGCGTTCTTTGTTCAGCTCCTTCCACCACGCGCCGTAACCGGTCTGGTCGAGGTAGTAGGCATTGAAGATCTGCTCGAATTGATTCTTCACCGGAACCGCAAGGTAGGGCTTCCCGAGGTGCAAAGCCTCGCTCACCAGGGAGAAGCCGGCATTGGCGATGATGGCTTTGCACCCCGCTAAATCGCTGAGAAAGCTTTCCATGCCCGGCTTCTTGAAAAGAATGTTGCCATCTTGGCCCTCTAAGCCGAAGCCGTAAGCCACAAATTTCGCGCGTACTTGCTTGAGCAGCTTCGCCAGGTCCGGCGACGGCGAGGTGACATACACCAGCACGTGCTCGCCGGGGGTAGGTTTTATCGCCAGGACCTCGCTGCGCAGGATCGGCGGAAAAAGAAACGTATTTTTGCGCCGCGTGGGAGCCTCGAAGAACGAAGTCACCAGATAGGCGCGGGCGTGCGGGGTCATCAGGCGCGTCACCAGCCTGGCCGCGGCGGCGTCCCGCCGGAAGTGGCGGGGCAACGAGACCACAACGTTGGTCAGGCAATGCTGATTGTCGATGGAAATCACGGGCAGGCGCTTGCGGCGTCCTGCGTGGCAGGAGAGCGGTTCGAAATCGGTGACCACCAGCTCAATCTTCCAATCTCCCATCTGGCGCATGAGCCGGGCCAGGCTGCGAGCAGCGCGCGGGGCAGTGATCAGGTTCTTGGCCAGGGTCCGCCGGTACCGCAGGCGGTTGTTGACGTACGCAAAACGGAAACCGAAGATCTCGGTTACCTCAAAACTTTCACTCAAGTTGCGCAGGCCGCGGTCGAAGGAAACCACGTGGACTCTGTGGCCGTTTCCCTGAAGATGGGAGATGACTTCCTTGGCGCGGGTGGAGTGGCCGGAACCCTCACCGTTGACGCCGTAGAGAATGTTGGCCATCAGTTCGCAGTATAACCCGCTCTACGCGACCCTCACGGCGCCCGAGCTTTGCGGATCGAGCTCCCAGACGCCCTCAAAATCCACGAAGTACGGCTTGACGGTGAGCTCGGGGATCTGTGAGAGCAGGTACGAGGCCGCGCGCTGCAGCTCCTGGCTGTGGTGCTGTGCTTCCTTCGCCGCATCTTCCCCAAACGCGGCCAGACCACCATAGGCGCCGCAATCGGAGTGGAGCATCAGGATCACGGTCTTGGTTTCATGCAGGCGCATGGAGATGCGTATCTGGTCCAGCACAAACTTGCGGTTGATCTCATCGTCTTCTGAGGCCAGATACCTGGTGCCGCCGGCGATGCGGATGGGGTCAAAATAGCCCACACCCAGGCGTTTCAGCAGCTTTCTGAGCACCAGCTCGAAGCGGT
>CAZFRV010000351.1:0-3484 GCA_964521445.1 uncultured Acidobacteriaceae bacterium | reverse complement strand
TTCCCGATGCGCGTTTTTTCGAGCATGGGCGTACGCGCGGCCGTCTTGACCAACGCGGCAGGCGGCATCAACCTGGACTACGGCCAGGGGCGGCTGGTGGTGGTCAGGGACCACGTCAACCTTCAGGGGCAGAATCCGCTGGTGGGAGCAGAAGACCCGCGCTTTGGCCCGCGCTTTATCGATATGACCGAGGCGTACGCGAAGGGCTACCGCCAGATGGCGTTGGAAGCGGGGAGGCGTTTGGGCATTCCACTGGCGGAAGGCGTCTATGCCGCGGTGCTTGGCCCAAGCTATGAAACACCGGCGGAGATACGTTTTCTGCGCACGATTGGGGCTGATCTGGTCGGCATGTCGACGGTGCCCGAAGTGATTGTGGCGCGGCAGCTGGGAATCAAAGTCCTGGCGATCTCGTGCGTGACGAATATGGCCGCCGGGGTGACAGACCAGCCGATCAATCACCAGGAAGTGCTGGAAATAGGTAGAAAGATTTCGGGCCAGTTCAAGTCTCTACTGCGTGACGTGGTTCCGCTGATTGCGCAGGATGCGACTAAGGGGTGATGGCCCCTGACGGGATGGCGGCACGGTTACTGGTCGCCGATGATGCGGTGCACGAGCGGACCTGATTTCACCGCGGATGCCGGCCCAAAGCGGTAGCTCTGCAAGATGAGCGGCTCGGCCTGTTGCAGACGCTCGGCCGAGTTGTAATGAACGGTGCATAGCGTCTCGCCTTCGGTGACCTGGTCTCCAACTTTCTTGTGGACCATGATCCCCACCGCGGGATCGACCGAATCTTCCTTCTTTTCCCTTCCCCCGCCGAGCAGCACCCCGGCAGTCCCGATCTGCTCAACCATCATGGACGTCACTACCCCGGATGTCGGGCTGGCGACATCGATTTGATGCTTGGCGCGCGGCAGCAGACTGGAATCGTCCACGACCACAGCATTTCCACCTTGCAGCCGGATCATCTCACGGAACTTGTTCAACGCGTTGCCGCTGGAGATAAGGCTTTCCGCCAGTCGCCTCCCCTCTTCCAGGTTGGCCACACGGCCTCCCATCAGGAACATCCACGCTGAAAGAACCGAACACAACTCGCGCAGGTCTGCCGGCCCCTTGCCGTTCAACACGTCGATACACTCGGCGACTTCGAGCGCGTTGCCCACGGCCTGTCCCAAAGGCTGGTCCATGCCGGTGATCAGCGCCACCACGCGTTTGCCCAGTCGTTGGCCGGTCTCGACCATCAACTCGGCCAGAAAGATCGCGTCTTTCTCCGACTTCATGAAGGCGCCGCTACCGGTCTTCACATCGAGCACCAGCGCGTCAATCCCCTCCGCCAGCTTCTTGCTCATGATGGAAGCGCAGATCAGGTAGGGACTCTCGACAGTCCCGGTCACGTCGCGCAGCGCGTAGATGCGCTTGTCGGCGGGCGCGATCTCGGCGGTCTGACCGATCATGGCCGCGCCGCACTCGGCCAGTACGCGGCGAAAGACGGCGACGGAAAGGTTGACGTTGAATCCGGGAATCGATTCCAGCTTGTCCAGCGTGCCGCCGGTGTGGCCGAGACCGCGTCCGCTGATCATGGGCACATACAATCCGCTGGCCGCAACTACCGGCGCCAGAATCAGGGAAGTCTTGTCGCCGACACCGCCGGTCGAATGTTTGTCCACTTTCGGCGCGGGCAACTCCGATAAATCCAGCACCTGGCCGGAGTTGAGCATGGATTCCGTCAGCGCTGCCAGCTCCGCACGGGTCATGCCGCGCAGCAGCACCGCCATCAGCCAGGCCGACATCTGGTAGTCGGGGATGGCTTCGCGCGTGTAGCCTTGGACGAAAAACTCGATCTCGCTTCGCTCAAGCTCTCCGCCATCGCGCTTGCGGCGAATCAGGTCAGTGACATGCATGGATGGGTCAGGATAAATGGAAACTTTCCGGGAGTAAATCTTGAATGGATATTTCCAGATAATCTCTTTGCCCTTTGAGGATGACAATGGCATTTTCACGAACTCCGAAATCAGCTGCCGGCAGGCGCCGGAATGACATGGCTAATGAAAGTCGTGCGATTGTGTTTCCGCTGCGGTCACATGCAGCGGCAGGATCTTCTGCGCTTTCAAATGTACGATTCCGTCCTGGTTCTGGACTGTGCCCTTCACTTTGACGAAGCGCTCGTGCAACACCACCATGGGATCGCGCGCGTACACGTCCGGCATGACGATAATGTTGGCGTTGCCGGTCTCATCTTCCAGGGTCAAAAAGATCAAACCTTTGGCCGTGCCCGGACGCTGACGGGTGATCACACATCCGGCAACCACGGCTGCCTTGCCGTGCGGCTGTCGGCGCAGTTCGGCTGCCGAACAGATTCCCATGTTGCGCAGCGCAGTCCGGCGGTAGGCCATGGGATGAGGTCCTACGGTCAGGCCGGTGCCGTGGTAATCGGCGATCAGGCGCTCTTCGAGTTCCATCCTATATAGAGGAGAGACCGCATCTGCTTCTATCACTTCCCGGAGCAGAGACCCAGGCTGGCGCGCGGCTTTTTCGATCTGCCAGAGCGCATCCCGGCGGTGTAACTGTGTCTGAGCGCTGATCCCGTTGAGGGCGCCGATGCGGGCCAGCATAGCCAGATTCGCACGGCTGAGCTGGGGGACACGACGCGCCAGATCTTCGGTAGAAGCAAACGGCCGCTGCTTGCGTTCCGCGACCAGCGATTCTCCGGCCGCTTGCTGCAACCCCCGCACGTAACGCAGTCCGAGACGAAGAGCCGGGGCTAAAGCCCCTTGATATAAAGGACTCTTATCGGCCCGATTAAAGTCGTGCCCTGATACTTGTCTCGCGGTGGTCGAGAGCGTGGAATGTTCGAAGCATCCGTTCGCGTTCTCCAGCGTGCAATTCCACTCCGAGCAGGTCACATCAATACATTTGACCTTCAGGCTGTGGCGCTGAGCGTCCTTCACGATGGTTGCCGGCGAATAGAAGCCCATAGGCTGGTTGTTCAGGAGCGCTGCGGTGAATGCGGCCAGGTATCGGACCTTCAAAAAAGCGCTGGCGTAGGCCAGCAAGGCAAAGCTGGCGGAGTGCGATTCCGGAAACCCGTAGAGCGCGAACGAAGAAATGAACTGTACAATCGCATCCTGGGCTTTGCCTTCGATTCCGTTCTGGGTCATGCCGGCGCGCAGCCTGGTTTCGATTTCTTTCATGCGCTGGCGGGAACGTTTGTGTCCCAGGGCGCGGCGCAGTTCTTCAGCTTCGCCTCCGGTAAAGTTGGCGCAGATCATGGCCATGCGCAGCAGTTGTTCCTGGAAAAGTGGCACGCCCAAGGTTCGCTCCAGCACCGGCTGCAACGACGGATGCGGATACGTCACCGGCTCTTTGCCCTGGCGCCGCCGCAGATACGGGCTGGTCATCTGCCCGGTGATGGGACCGGGACGGATTAGCGCCACCTGCGTCACCAGGTCGTAAAACTTCTGCGGATTATTCCTGGGCAACGACGCCA
>CAZFRV010000350.1:0-10528 GCA_964521445.1 uncultured Acidobacteriaceae bacterium | reverse complement strand
CCAATGCTGTACCCCAGGTTCTGTTTGGCCGCATCGGGAACGTTGAAGACATCCTGGTCTTTGGGCGCCAGCAGATCAGAACGGGATTGCGTGCCGGGAGCGGGCGTATAAGCGCTGTCACTGCGCGGATAGTTATGGAATGGCGTGTCACGAGTTTCAGCGTAGGTGTGGCACACGGCGCAGATGATTCCGCTCTTGCCGGAGGTCGTGTTGCGAAACTGGGAATCCAGCGTGGCGTAAGCGATCCCGGTTCCGTTATCCGCGGTGGGATTGAAGTTCATGTCTCCGGCAGCCACTTCTAGGTGGGTCCGCGGATCGACGGTCACATTCTTCAGCGGAATATTGTCCACGTAGTCCGTAGGCATGTGGCAGCGGGAGCAGAAGAAATCCAGCAGGGATCCCGGCCGCGAGACGGTGTACTTGCCGGTGCCGATGTCGAAGGTAGAAGTGCACTCGCCCGTGTTGGCAAACGGATTGTGGGTAGCTTTGGGAGTACCGTCGGGCGGGAGCGGCGTGTCGCACTCGCCGTGGGCGGAAGTCGCTCGCGCCAGCAGCAGGAACGCGGCCCGCCACGCCGGATCCCGCCAGGAATTGGACATCATGGAGCCGTTCCACTCGTCGAAGATTTTTTGATGACATGTCTGGCATTGACCGGGACTATCTTCGCTCTCCCAATGCTGATGGTAAGGTGGCGGAAAAGCTTGCGCTTCGGCGACAACATAGGGAGCGGCCTCAGACAGGCGATTGGGAAGGTCGTTCAGACTGCGCTGGCTGGGCTGTTGATAGACCGCCATGCTGATGCCGACGACCGACGCAACGAACACCGCCAGTTTGAGCACACCGCCATTTCCGTTGATCATTGCTTTGCTCCGGATACCTCAAGTGCAGGCGAATGCTGTCCCACCTCTTCGTAATTCAAAATCGGGTCGTTGAGGGGAACCATTGGGGCTCGCGTCAGAGCCCGTGCAAACAGGAGATAGACCAACGCAAGATAGCCGGCCGCGATGGGCAACTCCGACCATCCCAAGCCCGGGGTGCGGCGGAAAGAAGGCATAATCAGCAAGTAAAGATCGAGCCAATGCCCTAATAAAAGGACCATGCTGATGCCGATGAGCACTCTCGGCCTCTGCTTCGTCCGAGCAGAGAGAAGCACGACAAACGGAACCACCCAGTTCACGATCGGGTTTGCGGCGAACAAGTACAGCCAGGGTCCGTTCGTGCGCGACACGAAGTGGGATATCTCGTCGGGAATGTTGCCGTACCAGATCAGCAAATACTGGCCCACCCAGATGTAGGCCCAGAATGTGCTGAACGCAAACAGCATCTTTCCCAGATCATGCAGCTGTCTTTCCGAGACAAAACGGCCGAGAGGGCCGCGTTCTTTCAGCAGAACTGTCGCAAGGGTAACAACTGCTATTCCCTGCACAAACGTGCCCGCGAAAACATAAACAGCAAACATCGTACTGAACCAATCTGGCTCCAGGCTGATGAGCCAGTCGAAGGCAAAAAGACTGAAAGTCACGGCAAATACGGGAACAAACAGGATCGCGCACCGCGTGAGACGTTCGTGCAACTTGAGGCTGAGGTCGGGGCTTCGGTCTTGGGACAGCGATGTCCGGCGCATGAACAGGGCAAACCCGGTCCAGACCGCCAGAGCGATGACCGTACGCGCAACGACCCATGGCATCTGCAGGTACTGAACTTTTCCAGCGATAGCCGGGGCTTGATCGAAGGCTCCGGGATGGTTCCAGGGGAATATTGTCTGCCGTCCCACAAAGAGAGCTAACACCAGGATCGACGCCACCGGCAACACCATGGTGAAAGCTTCGGGAATCCTGCGCAGGCTAGCCGACCATCGCGCTCCGGTGGCCCGCTGGATAGCGAGGAAGAACAGCGCGGACAAGGACAGCGAGACGATGTAAGTGCCGTTTAACAGCAGAGCAGGCCAGGCATAAGCTTCATATCGCAATCCATAAACCGCCGCGCCGGCGCCGAGAAGAATCAACGCAGATGCGACCAGCCGGATACGCGCCGGTTCTTCAAGGGCGAGACGTGCGCTCATCGGCTCCCTCCGGACAGCGCCGTTTGCGGCTGCTCTTTGCGATTCTGCAGTGTGGTGTAGACATAGGTGACGATCTTCCAGCGCTCATCAGCGCTCAACTGGGAGGCGTAGGAAGGCATCTTACCGCTGCCTAGAGTAATGACGTGGAAGATGCGTCCCGGCGGAAACTGCATCAGGCGGTCCGAAACATACGACGGCGGAGCCGGAATCTTCGCGGAGATCGGGCCATCGCCTCGACCTTGTGTTCCATGGCACACCGCACAATAGGTCTCGAACAAAGCCTTCCCTTCTTCGAGCGTTGTCGCCGTGGCACGATACGGGTTTTGCACTTCGCGTCCGGCACGTTCGGCTTCTGGCTCTCCCGGTCCAAAATGGAAAACCTGATATCCGCGAGGAATCGTGCCGCTCACGGGACGCTGCAAGGTCAATCCATCGCGCGTCACCGGGTTCGGGGCAAAGGCCTTGTACGCCGGATCGCGCGCCATATCCGGCATGTACTCGTAGGAGCGATGGTTTGCACTGGCTCCGCAACCAGTAAGGACCGTTATCGTCGCGGCAAGCACAATCGCAAGGAAGCAGCGCGTCATAGCTTGCCCTCGATTTCCCAGATGCGATCAGCTCCCCTGGCTTCCATGAGCTTCGACGCCGCGGCGGGATCGAACTGCGCCTCGTGTCGGCGAAGGACGAGAGCGAACCTGTCATTCGTGAGGCCCTCCGCGGGCAGGCGCTCCTTTTTCCCTGGAAACAGGCGCGCACGAAACAGCAAGGCAGCGAACGTGGTCAGCCCGCCGATCAGCACCGTAAGCTCAAAACAGATCGGAACGAAGGCCAGCGCCGAGTTGTCCGGCTTCCCGCCCACGTTCAGGGGCCAATCCAGAACAGAAGTGTAGAACTGGAAGCAGATTGCAAGCAGCAACGCTGATGCGCCGGCAACCAGAGTGACCAACGGCAATCGGGTCCGGCGAAGGCCCATGGCGTGGTCGAGATCATGGACCGGGTAGGGAGAGTAGACATCGTAAATCCTAAAGCTATGTTCACGAAGCGACCGGACGGCCTGCAACAGGCTGTTTGGATCCGGAAAAGTCGCCACCACGAACTTGTTAGACATTTACGGCCATCTCGCTTTCTTCCCGCTCTTGCTCCTTTTGTTGCAGCACGCGAGGTTTTACGATGTGGACGCTGGTTGCGGCCACGGCTTTGATCTCCCACATCGCAATCATAGGCAGAACGCGGATAAACAGCAGGAAACAGGTAAAGAAGAGACCAAAGCTGCCAACCAGAATGCCAATGTCATAGCGCGTCGGATAAAACATTCCCCATCCCGAAGGTAGAAACGCGCGATGCAGCGAAACCACGATAATCACGAAGCGTTCAAACCACATTCCAATGTTGACCATGATGGAAAGAATGAAGAGGATGGCCACGTTGGTTCTCGCTTTTTTCCACCACAGTACCTGGGGAGTGATCACGTTGCACAGCACCATGAGATAGAAACACCAGGCATAGGGCCCGGTGGCGCGATTGATGAAGTGATAGCGCTCATAGATGTTGCCGGTGTACCAGGCGCTGAAAAATTCCGTGGCATAAGCGTAGCTCACGATCATGCCGGTGAGCATCGTGACTTTTGCCATTTTGTCCAGATGGTGCACCGTGATGTAGCGCTCCAGGTGCATGGTTTGACGCGTGATGATCAACAGCGTGAGGACCATGCCGAAACCCGAATAGATGGCGCCGGCCACGAAGTACGGAGGAAAGATCGTGGTGTGCCATCCTGGGATGAGCGACGTGGCAAAGTCCATGCTGACGATCGAGTGCACCGATAGGACTAGTGGCGTCGCCAGCCCGGCCAGGATCAGGCTGACCATTTCATCTCGCGCCCAGGTGCGATAGGAGCCATTCCACCCCAGGCTCAGCACGCTGAAGATGAATTTCTTGATTCGCCCGGTGACGCGGTCGCGCAACGTGGCCAGATCGGGAATCATGCCCAGAAACCAGAAGACCAGCGAGATGGTGAAATAAGTGCTGATGGCGACGACATCCCACACCAGAGGCGACCGGAAGTTAACCCACAGAGGCCCACGCTGGTTGGGGAAATAAGGAAAAATGAAGAAAGCGTCCCATGGCCGACCCATGTGGATTGCCGGAAACATGCCCGCGCACATCACGGCGAAGATCGTCATGGCCTCCGCGGAGCGGTTGATCGATGTCCGCCATTGCTGGCGGAACAAGAGCAGGATGGCCGAAATCAACGTGCCCGCGTGTCCAATGCCGATCCAAAAGACGAAGTTGGTAATATCAAACGCCCAGCCAACGCTGTTGTTCAGCCCCCAGATTCCGATACCTTTGGCCACCAGATAGGTGACCATACCGCCGAGGTTCAGCAACGCAGCCGAAGACAGGGTAAAACAAATCCACCAGCCCTTTCCTGGACGCCCTTCGAGAGGCCGCGCGATGTCGTCCGTGATCTGCCGGAGAGACACGCCCTCGTCAACCCATCGGGTAGGAGGAAGCAGCTGCAGGCGAGCCCTTTCGGGTGCAACGTTCGTCGGGTAACCGGTAGCGGCGCTCATGGTTGCTCCTTAAGTAGTCTTGAGTGGGCTACGCACCTTCTTCAGATATCCCACGTTGGGCCGCACGCCGAGCTCTTCCAGAACTTCGTAGTGACGCCGGCCGGCGCGAAGCCGGGAAACACGACTATCAGGATCTTTCAAGTCGCCGAAAACGATGGCCTGCGTAGGACACGCTTGCTGGCATGCCGTCTGGATGTCGCCATCGGCCAAGTCGCGCTTCCCTTGCAGCGCGATGTTCTTGGCCAACTGGATCCGCTGGACGCACATACTGCACTTCTCCATCACGCCCCGAGAACGCACGACCACGTCGGGGTTCAGCACCATTCGACCGAGGGGATTGGCCATGTTGAAGTCAAAGTCGGAATTGTCCGTGTAGTTGTACCAGTTGAAGCGGCGCACCTTGTAAGGACAGTTATTCGCGCAGTAGCGGGTCCCGATGCAGCGGTTGTACACCTGCTGGTTCAGCCCTTCGGAACTGGTGGTGGTCGCAAGTACGGGGCAAACGGTCTCGCAGGGCGCGTTCTGGCACTGCTGACACATCATGGGCTGGTGTACGCTGGAAGGATCATCCTCGGAACCGCTGTAGTAGCGGTCAATGCGTATCCAGTGCATGATCCGGTTGCGCCGCACCTGGTCCTTGCCCACGACCGGCACGTTGTTCTCGGCCTGGCAAGCCACCACGCACGCCGAGCAACCGGTGCAGGCATTCATATCAATCGCCATGCCCCAGGAATGCTCGCCTCCAAGCCGGTTCTCCCACAGTGTCGGCAACGGCTGGGAAGTTTCCGGTGCACGATCATGGCGCAACTCATCGAGAGTGGTCTCCAAAACGATCGGCCTGCCTTCCATCGAGAAGTGACTTTGCGTGCTGACTACGTCTTCGCGGAGTCCAGCTTTTTCCAGGCGGACATTCATAGCCGAAAACTGCCGCGCGCCATCGGCCATGAAAGTCAACGGGTAGACGTTGATGCCGACGTTTTGTCCGACCTTGCCCGCTCGCGTTCTGCCGTAACCGATGGCGATAGAAATCGTTCGAGCTTCCTGCCCAGGCTGGACAAAGACGGGAAGCTCGAGCGCACCCCGATCAGTAGTCAGCCTCACGACATCACCCTCACGCACCTCGAGTTTCTCCGCCAACACGGGAGAAACAGCTGCGTAGTTCCCCCACGTCACCTTGCTGATCGGGTCAGGAAGTTCTTGCAACCACGGGTTGTTGGCGTGCCGCCCGTCGCGCACTGCCACGCTTTCGTAGAAGTGGAGTTCGTACTGACTTTCCTTGCGCGCCCGTGCTTGCTGATGATCCCGCAGGATCGCGCTTGCCGCTGTCTTCCAATCGCCGTGATGAGCCGGCTGAACGTTTGCGCTACGCGCGTCAGGCAGCACTACCACCCCAACCTGCAGCGAGCGTTCCCAAAACTCCGTGGCGTCTTCAAATTCTTTCTGTCTCGGAAATATGTTCTTGCCCCAGAACTCACGCAAATAGGCGTAGTAATCGCGCTGCTCGTGGCCTGACCACTTGAGCAAGCTCTCCTGAGCTGCGCGCGTGGCAAAAAGAGGAGCAATCAAAGGCTGGGCCACGCTGAAGTGGGACTCTACGGGTTCAGCGTCGCCCCAGGCTTCCAGAAAATGATGGTCCGGGCAAATGGCGTGCACATGCGAGCTGGTTTCATCAGGACGATCGGCGAATGAAATGGAGAGCGATACCTTCTCCAGTCCGCTGAGAAAGCGGGAAGAGTCGGCGTAGTCATAAGCAGGATTTACCCCGTACAACAGGAGGGCGTGAATCTCGCCGCGGTTCATCTCTTCCATGAGCGCCGCCATGCCCCCGTCGTCACCTTCGCGTTGCAGAGACGGGTGGACGAGATCGACGGTCTTGCCGATATTGCCGAGCGTCGCATTCAGCGCGTTGACCACCATTTGCAGCGAAACATCGGTGCTTCCGCTGACAACCACGGACTCGCCGCGATGCTTCCACAGTTCTTCGGCGATAGCATCGAGCTTCTTGGGGTCGGGTAGAAGTGCGGCGGCGGCCTGGATGGAGATTCCGGCTTTCTTGGCAATGCGCTCGAGCAGAGCTACGGCCACGACTCCCAGGTCCGATGGAGCCACCGCTACCCGCAAATCCGCATTGCTGCCGGTGACGGTCAAGCCGGATTCAAATTGAATGTGGAGCGCTGGCTGATCTTCCGGCTTGCGGTTGGCCGCGTATTGGCGGGCGAACTCCACGGGCGAAAGCCAAGTGCCCAGGAAATCCGCTTCCAGGCCAACGATGACTCGCGCCTTGTCAAATTCGTAATGGGGAATGACCGCGCGGCTAAAAGACCTGGCGTTGGCCTGGCGCAACGCGCTGTAGGAGACAGCGTCATAGGTGACGTGCTCAAAGTTGGGATAGTGGTTGCGGAACTGGCCAATGATTTCGCGTGTGGAAGGACTATTGATGGTTTGCGAGAGAAGGACAATTTTGTGCTTGTTCTCGCGCGCAGCGTTTAACGACTCCATTACACGCTTGTCGACATCGTCCCAGGCCGCTGGCTGACCTTGCAAAAGAGGAACGCGGAGCCGCTCATCGTCATAGAGAGAGAGCACAGTGGCCTGGCCGGTTGCGCATGTGCCGCTTCCGAACAGAGTCGATTCGGCGTTGCCCTCGATCTTGATGGGACGGCCGTCACGTTGCCTCACCAGCAGGCTGCAGGAGGAAGCGCAGCCTCGGCAGGTAGTCGCGTAGTAGTTGGCGACCCCGGGGATGATGTCGTCGGCGCCGGCCAGCAACGGGATGGCATGCTGGACCGGCGCCCGGCATCCGGCCAGCCCGGCGGCGGCTAGAGAAAATCCCATCATCGCGAGAAAGTCGCGTCGTGTTGCCGCAGTCGCGCTTCCGTTCGACATCGGCGGAAGTCCGCCCGCAAATTCTCCGCTAGGGCGGCGGCCGTTATGGAGTTCGTCCACCGTTTTCCAGTAAGCCGGGGTAGCTGGCTCGCCGATCTGGACGAGTTGCTCCTTCAGCTCCTTGCAGGGGCGCTTACCGTCTCCGCTGCTCCCGTGATCGTGGCTCATCGGCTGCTCCGACTCTCGCATATCTTTCTACCTAGCTCGAGGAACAGCCTTTCCGGCTCCTCTGTCAGCGCGTTCGCTGCCCACGCCGCTAGTAGTGACAGCTAGCACAATCTAATCCCGCGGAAGGTTTCTGCTTCTGCGTAAGGCTCAATGCCGCACGCTGGAAATCAGCGGTGGGCAGTTTTGCATGGTCGCGGTGACATTGCAGGCACCAGCCCATGGTGAGCGGAGAAACCTGGCTGACTCGATCCATGTGTTCCACCGGCCCGTGGCATCGCTGGCATTCGACTCCCGAAAGAACGTGCTGGCTGTGATTGAAATAGACAAAATCGGGAAGGTTATGGATCTTCACCCAGCGAATTGGCCGCTCCAGCTGCACAGACTCCCTCAGCTTCTCGATTTCAACGGTTTGTTTCTCCAGGATGGTATGGCAGTTCATGCACACGTTGGCCGGAGGAATTCCCGCATGACGGCTGGTTCGCGCCGCATAATGGCAGTAGAGACAGGGAATTTTGTTGTCACCCGCATGAACTTTGTGGGGAAAGGCGATAGGCTGTTCCGGCTTGTAACCCTGGTTGATCCCGATGCGCGACATCTGGTACGCGCCGCTGCCGCCGGCCAGGACCAGTCCGAGAATCGCAAATGCAAATGGCCGCATGACGATCAATCTTCCTCCGGCCAAAACCACGCGCTGGGATTGTGCCTAGCCAGCCATGCACTAGCGACATTTCCGGCGGCCCGGATTGGTAATGACGCAAGCACGACCGAGCGGTGGATCGAAACAACGAGAAACATCGACAGGCGTGTGAGCGGAACCAAAGCTAGGGCGACAAATGCGGACAGGATGTGCAACCGCACCAGAAACGGCATTTGCGCGGCCAGATCGGGAGCGGACTGGCCGCGCAAGATGGAGACAGCATAGGGGGTCAAGATGGTGACTCCCCACGACGATCCCCAGCGGTGCAGAATCGCAACCAGTACGCCGGAAACGGTGCCCACGAATAGGAAGGCCAAGAACGCTGTTTCGAATAACTCGGTGAGAAGGGAGATGGTAGGCCTGCGCAGATACCGCACTATCAGGGCGGCGCTGCTGACAACCGCTGTCAACCCAGCAACGCCAGCCACACCCTCCAGCACGTAGAGCCTTAGCTGATTCGCGTTCCAGGACATGAGGGCCTGCGGAAACAGCAGGCCGGCCAGATGCCCAGCCAGCAACGTGAACAAGCTGATCCACCAGATTCGTCCGGCGAATATGTTTCTGGCCTGGGCGAGTTCTGCCTGAAGGGCGCCTGGCAGCCGTAGCCTAAGCAGGTAACGGACAATGATTCCGCCCCCAAACAGGCCAAAAGCCAGGTAGGGCCCAAGCGCGAAGACAGAGCTATTTTCCACCGGCAACTGTCTCCTTTCCACCACCGTCGCTTGCTTTGGGAGTCCAATACCCGCTTCGATCCTGCGCCGCCTTCTTTCCCATCGCAGCGCTCCTCAGGAACGCCTTCAAGGCAAAGGATTCCTTCGCGGTAAGGTAGTGCCCTTCTGGAGCATTTGTGTCCCAACGGAAGCAGGGGTGCCGCAAGAATTGCGTGAGGGCCAGATCCTGATAGCGGATATAAACGGTCGTCAGATCCGGCCCGAGAGTGCCGCCCTGCAACCCCGCGCCGCGGAAGCTGTGACAGGTCACACAAGCTTGCGCTCCATATTTGGTCGGGACTTGGCCGTAGAACAGTTTCTTTCCGGTTTCGGCATCCGCTGGCGTCGCCGTCTGCGCGTTGCGTTCGTCGAGCGGCTTGATGTCGGGCCCGCCGATGGCGATGTAGTCAAGGATCTCGTTGATCTGTCTATCGGAAAGGTCGACCCAGTCCGGCATGCGCTGTTGCTTGAACTCTGCGAAGAGTGAGCGCGCCGTAGGATCACCTGACTTGATGACGATGGACGAAGCATGGATGAATCTCAGCAACCAGTTTCTCTTCCGCCGCTCGTTAACACCCTTTAAGTCTGGACCGACCTTGATGCCTCTACCGTAGGTGTGACATGCGGTGCAACGCGTATTGAAGATGGCCGCCGCTTCCGGAGAAAACTTCCCTGCCACGCCGTTATCGTCTTCGTCACCCGTCAATGGATCGTGCGAGAGTCTCCCTAACAGCAACGGAAACAGACAACAACCCAAAACGATCGACAATCTTCGCCGGATTACATAACCCCGCCCCATTTCGCCCATTCTCCTTGTGTCGCTCCCGCTCTGCAGCTACATAAGCCAATGGAAAGCTCCAGGCTTAACGCGCCACCAGTACCCGCGGTGCGTAGTGCTCAAAAAACAAACAGACTCAGAGAGTTCTTGCTCTCTGAGCCAAATTCCCCGTCCAGCGTCTGCAGGGACAGAAATCGGGGCTCACCCGTCCTAATTTTGCCGCTTCCTCACCGCACATTCACACCGTGCTTGCAGCGCCCAACGACTTTGTTCCTTTACGTCCGGCCTGCTAGTGGCGCGAGCGTGTTGTCTCTCGGCTGACCAGACAGCAATTGCCGTCCCATAAAACAAAACGGCCCAGAGACCTGCTGGTCTCTGAGCCGAATTCTTCGTCGTACCGAACTACAACTCCGGAACGAAAATCAGGGCTCGCACCATAAATTCACGCAACCTTATACACAAAACCAAGGAGGCTTGTCAAATGACCCGCCCCGCGGTGATCAACGCCGTCGTCATGGCTGTAGCCGTATGGTGCATTCATCCCGACGGAGTTCCAAAAGAAAAGCAGCGAGCGGTCGACGGCTAATCGAACGAGGCTGGTGTCCGTTCCGGAGGACGACTAGAGCTAACTTCAGCTGAGGAGGCGTGGTACGGCTC
>CAZFRV010000349.1:0-37314 GCA_964521445.1 uncultured Acidobacteriaceae bacterium | reverse complement strand
CTGGCCTCCCGGCAGCAGGACGAACCTGAAGATGAGGCAGCCACGGACAACGAGCAGAAGAAAGCTTCATCCGGTGAGAACAAGCCGGCCGACGCCGATACTGGGGCGGCCAAAGTCCAGGGTGCTGCTGCCCCGGGCCCCCAGGACCGCTACATCGCTCCCGAGATGCAGAACTATACCAGGGTTTTTCGCTTCGGCCACGAACTGCTGATTCCCACTCAGGTAGGAAGCGCCCCTTCCAAGTTGTTCCTGATTGACACTGGCTCCGGGGCCAACTTTATTTCGCCGCAAGCCGCGCGCGAGGTCACCAAGGTCCACGGAGACGAAAATATGCACGTCAAGGGCGTTAGTGGATCAGTGAAGAATGTCTACTCCGCCGACAAGGCCATCATCCAGTTTTCTCATTTTCGCCAGGAGAACCAGGATATGACCGCATTTGATATGTCAAACCTCAGCAAAAGCACGGGCACCGAGATATCCGGGATACTCGGTTTCGACACCTTACACCTGTTTGTGATCAAGATCGATTATCGCGATGGTTTGGTCGATTTCGTGTACGCCGGTCCTAAAAAATAGACGCGTTCATTTTCCGGCATCTTCCGGCCCGGCGGGATTTCCTTGCCGAATCGTGCTGACGGGTATGCCTGTCCACCGCGCCAGGACTTCTTCAACGTCCTCGCGTGTTACCTGACTGCTGGCGGCCTCGTCAATACCGTGCTTCTTGAGAAGCTCGCGAAGGTTCTCACGCTCTTTGCGCTCTTCGTCGGAATGGAATCGCGCCTTCTCGAACTCGTGGTTGGCGATGCAGTTTTCCATCTGGTGGACAATAAACTTGATTCGCTTTCGTACCTCGATGACTTCCTCGGGCCAGTGCGCGGGACGCGCATTTACGAACGCTGCGGCCTCGTCCATCAGGTCCAGCGCTTTGTCCGGTAGCCGGCGGTCTTTGATGTAAACGCTGGAGTAGTGCACGGCATGCTGGAGCGCGTCCTCTGTGTAGGTGACCGAATGGAACCTCTCCAGGTGAGCTTTGGCGCTGAGCAGAACCGCCAAGGCTTCAGCTTCATTCATGGGCGGGACATTGATGGCGCGGAAGCAGCGGTCCAGCCAGCGGTGTTTTTCTCTGGCTTTGCGGTATTCCTCCGGGGTCGCGGCGCAGATGCATTGGATTTTGCCGTCCAAGAGGGCCGTCTTCAAAATCTCACTCGCGCCCGGAGCTCCTCCAGTCGGCGTAGCTGCCAGGAGCGAATGCAGTTCGTCCATGAAGTAGATGGTGTTCTGCCCTGGTAGCAGCCCTTGGCCACCAGGGGCGCCCTGGCTGCGTGCGAAGAAAGACAAGTCCAGCGTCGCCACAGCCTTGTGGGCGAGGAACGAAGGAACGTTGTCGTTATCGTTGGCGATGCGTTGCGCCAGGCCCTCGACGATGGCACGTTTGCCCACCCCTGGCTCGCCCACCAGCACCGCGTTGTTCTTGGTGGAACGTCCCAGCACGTGCATCAGGACCTCCATCTCTTTCTCACGGGCCACACAGAGATGAAGTAGGCCCTCTTTGGCTTGCCGCGTCAGGTTCACGCCGAACGGAGGTGGCGATGGCTGCGCTTGGGTGGTTGCGGCGGTTGCTGCGGTTCCCGATATGTGCCCCTGATGCGCCAATTGCTCACGCACCGCCGACACCCGTACTCCGCGCTCGTGCAGTATCTGCGCTGCAAACGACTTCTCTTCGCGCAACAGGCCGAGCAGCACATGCTCCGTTCCAATGTGCCGGTGGGAGAGCCTTTCCGCTTCTTCCGCCGCGTAGGCCAGGACGCGTTTGCTTTCATTGCTGAGCGGCAGATCGACCGATGTTGCAATGTATTTTCCCTTGGTCGTGGCGGCTTCAATCTGCTGGCGAATTCCTTCAACCGGCGTCTTCGCCAGGAATCGTTGGGTGAGCGCCTTGTCTTCCCGCAGCAACCCCAGCAACAGGTGTTCGGTCTCGATATACGGGTTCCCGAACTGCGACGCTTCATAGCGGGCGAAGAAGATAACGCGGCGGGCTTTCTCTGTATATCGCTCGAACATAACGACCCACCGGTAGTGGGCAGGGGGGCTCGGTCTCATTGTACTTGGAACCGGCCGGAACGGTTCAAGCACAAGGCTGCCTGGGTTAAGATTTCTCCACAAATCGGACAGAGCAACGCTACAATCACCACCGGCAATCCAGCACGTTCGGCGGAGCCCGACCCAATGAAGAAATGGTTGATCGTGATATTGATGTGCGCCGGCACGGCCTTGGCCCAGAACCCCGGTGCTCCCGACTTGAACCAGCCCACGCTCTTCGTGGTCGGCTACGCGCACCTGGACACGCAGTGGCGATGGGAATACCCGCAGGTGATCCGCGAGTTTCTGCCCCACACCATGCACGACAACTTCAGCCTGTTTGAAAAGTATCCGCACTACATCTTCAATTTCAGCGGCGCCAACCGCTATCGGCTGATGAAGGAGTACTACCCCGCAGACTACGCGCGGCTTACAGCATATGTGAAGGCGGGGCGATGGTTCCCGGCCGGCTCTTCGATGGAGGAGAGCGATGTCAACTCGCCCTCGGCGGAGTCCATCCTACGCCAGGTGCTTTACGGCAATCAGTTTTTCCGCCGCGACTTCGGCAAAGCCAGCGCCGAATATATGCTGCCGGACTGCTTCGGCTTCCCGGCCTCGCTGCCCAGCTTGCTGGCCCACGCCGGAATCAAGGGATTCTCCACGCAGAAGCTGACCTGGCATTCGGCGTCGGCGGTTGGCGGTCCTGACTCACCAGAAAAAACGCCGCCGGGCATCCCCTTTAATCTTGGTTTCTGGCAGGGACCTGACGGCAGGGGCGTGATTGCGGCGCTGAATCCCGGAGACTACTCCGGCGGAGTGTTCAACGATCTGAGCAAGAGCGACGGCGGCGGCAACGTTCGTGGCTACGTGAACTGGCCGCAGCGGATCGATCTGGACGGCAAAGTCAGCGGCCTGTTCACCGACTACCATTACTACGGCACGGGCGATATCGGCGGGGCGCCGAGAGAATCGTCGGTACGACTGATGGAAGCGATTGTCACAGGAAGCAAGACCGTCATCCCGCGCATGCCCGTGCCGGGACGCGAGGAGGATGGCGCGGAAGACCGCGGGTCGCAGAATCCGCCGCCACCCGTCCTGGTGGGCGATGGCCCGGTGCGCGTGATCTCCGCGAGCGCCGAAGAGATGTTTCTCGCCATCAAGCCGGAACAGCTTTCCGGTTTGCCCCGCTACTCCGGCGACTTGGAGCTGATCGAGCATTCGGCCGGGTCGCTGACTTCGGAGGGGTACCAGAAGAGATGGAATCGCAAGAATGAGTTGCTGGCGGACGCCGCGGAACGCGCCTCCGTAGCCGCGGCCTGGCTCGGCGGACGCGCGTATCCGCAGCTGCGCCTCAACAACGCCTGGACCCTGGTGCTGGGCGGACAATTCCACGACATCATGGCCGGAACGGCTACCCCGCGAGCCTATGAATACTCCTGGAACGACGATGTTTTGGCCATGAACCAGTTCGCCCAGGTGCTTACCAGCGCGACCGGCGCCGTGAGCTCCGTCCTGGACACGCAGGCCAGCGGCGCCACCCTCGTTGTCTACAACCCGTTGAACATCGAGCGTTCGGACGTGGTTGAGGCCGCCGTTACTTTCCCCAAAGGCGCGCCGAAATTCGTTCGTGTCTTCGGGCCGATGGGTGAAGAAGTGCCGGCACAATTAGAGACCACCGAGACCACCGGTCTGACAACGAAAGTCCTGTTTCTGGGCTCGGCGCCTCCCGTGGGTTATGCGGTCTATGAGGTGCAGCCGGCAGAGGTCTCGCCGATCACCTCGGACCTCAAAATTGCTCACGATTCTTCCCAGGCGCAGTGGACGCTCGAAAACCTTCGCTACCGCGTTCGCGTCGGGGAGAGCGGCGATGTGACCGGCATCTGGGACAAATCGCTCGACAAGGAGTTGCTCGCGGCCCCTCTTCGTCTTGCTTTCCAGACCGAGAAGCCGCATGACTGGCCGGCCTGGAACATGGATTGGACGGACCAGCAGCAACCTCCTCGAGGCTACGTCAGCGGGCCGGCCAAGATTCGCGTTGTCGAAGACGGCCCGACGCGCGTTGCTCTTGAAATCGAGCGCGAAAGCGAAGGCTCGAAATTCGTGCAGACAGTGCGCCTGTCTGCGGGAAGCGCCGGCGACCGCGTGGAGTTCGCCAACGCGATCGACTGGAAGACCTCGGCTGCGGCGCTCAAGGCGGTTTTCCCTCTGACTGCGGCCAACCCCCTGGCCACCTACAACTGGGACGTAGGCACCGTGCAGCGCGGTGACAACGATCCTAAAAAATACGAAGTCGCGTCGCACCAATGGTTCGATCTCACCGACAAGAGCAATTCGTTCGGCGTGACCGTGCTCTCCGACTGCAAGAACGGTTCTGACAAGCCCGACGACACCACCCTGCGCCTGACGCTGATCTATACGCCCGGTCTCGGCGCAGGCAACGGCCGCGACTACAGCGACCAGACTACGCAGGACTGGGGACATCATGAATTCGTGTACGGTCTGGCCGCTCATGCCGGCGACTGGCGCAGCGGACAGACCGACTGGCAGGCGCTCCGTTTGAACCAGCCGCTGATCGCCTTTGCCGCGGCCAAGCATCCGGGAGCGTTGGGGAAGAGTTTCTCTCTCCTCAGAACGAACAACAAGCGCGTGCGCGTGCTGGCGTTGAAGAAAGCCGAGCAGAGTGATGAGGTCATTCTGCGCATGGTAGAGATGGAGGGCAAACGCCAGCAGGATGTTCATTTCTCGTTTGCGGCTCCGCTGGCTGCGGTCCGCGAGGTGAACGGCCAGGAAGAAGATCGAACGCTCGATGCTGCCGCCGCGCCGGCCACAATCAAGGACGGCGAGCTGGCAACCAGCCTTGGTCCTTACGAGCTGCGCACTTTCGCCCTCACGTTGGGCGCCGCCCCAAAGACGGCCGCTCCAGTTTCGACTCCGGAGGCTGGAGGAGGGTTCGACAATGACGCGGCTCCTACCATCACCACCGATGAGGGGACAATCAATGTTGGCCCTCGCATGCCCCGCCCGCCTGCTCCGAAACGTGCGTCTGCTCCAGCGAAGCCGTTGCCCGCGCCGCACTCGCAACCGCTAGCACTGCCCTACAACCTGTCTGTGGCCAGCGCAGACGGAACAAAGTCAACCGGCGGTTTTGACAGTGAGGGCCGCGCCCTTCCCGCGGAGATGCTGCCCGCCGGCATCGATTACGCGGGGATCAAATTCAAGCTGGCGCCGGCAGGGAAGCCGAATGCCATCGCGGCCAAGGGCCAGAGCATCGCGTTGCCGGCCGGCAACTTCAATCGCGTGTACCTGCTCGCGGCATCGGCGTCCGGCGACCAGCGTGCGTCTTTTCGAGTGGGCGGGCGTGCCACGGAGCTCATTGTCCAGGATTGGGGCGGCTTCATCGGGCAGTGGGACACGCGCACCTGGAACAAGCATCAAGAAACCCTGCCACCGCGCCAGGGCGCGCCGCCGGATGCGCCTCCGCGCATCCGCACTATGCTCGAATACACCGGACTGAAGCCGGGCTACATCAAGCAGGCGCCGGTAGCGTGGTTTGCCTCGCATCGACACACGCCGAACGGCGAGAATGAGCCTTACGCTTACTCGTATCTGTTCGCTTATGCCCTGGACGTCCCCGCCGGCGCCAAAACCCTGGTGCTGCCGGTGAACGACAAGATCCGCGTCCTCGCCGTCAGCGCTGCCTGGGAGAATGGACGTGTTGATCCGGCCCAGCCGCTTTACGACACGCTGGAACGGCCGCCGGGGGCCGATCAATAATTCGCAGCCGGGGGCGATGCAGGCAAGGCTGTCATCGTTCGCAGGGTGATGATTTAAGATTTCGAAAAGGAGACTCATTCATGCAAAGAAGTGCCATCGCACACTGGGGCGGCGGACTCAAAGACGGCAAAGGCACCATCAGCTCCGCCAGTGGCGTTCTCAAGAACACACCGTACTCTTTCAGCACTCGTTTTGAAGGCCAGCCGGGGACCAACCCGGAAGAGTTGATCGCCGCGGCGCACGCCGGATGCTTCACCATGGCGCTTTCCGCGCAACTCGGCAACGCCGGGATGACGGCGCAGGCCATTGACACCACGGCCACAGTCACGCTCGAAAAAGTGGATTCCGGCTTCGCCGTTACCACCGTGCATCTGTATGTGAAAGCCAAGATCCCCGGCGCCGACCAGGCCAAGTTCGACCAGGCAGCCAAGAACGCCAAGGAAGGCTGTCCGATCTCCAAGCTGCTCAACGCCAAGATCACCATGGACGCGCAGCTGGAAGGGTAGGCTGTCATCCTGAGCGAAGCGCCGCGGGGATTTTTCCCTTAGGTAGTCCGATGGGCGCGGAGTCGAAGGATCCCGAGAATGTTTCGACCTTGAATGTGGCGTCAAGGCGTTCTCACGAAACAGCATGGGAAGAACTCCCTGGAACGGCATGACGACGTACGCAATATTCGGGATCCTTCGATTCGCCCTCATCCCCTTAGCGGGACTCGGGCTTCGCGCAGGATGACAGGCTCAAGACAAGGAGATCGATATTGTCTGCTTTGCTAAACGTGCTCGGTAGCTGTGGTCGAAGATCGGCCAAGAGTTTCTCTGCCGTCGTCATTTCAATTGCGTGCATTGTCTTTGCTCTCACCTTCTCCGCCTGCCGGAAGCCCGAGAACGCAGCCAAGTCGTACACGCTGGCGGTGATTCCGCAGGGCTCAACGCACGAATACTGGAAGAGCATCCATGCCGGGGCGCAAAAAGCCGCGCAGGACCTGGCCGCGCAGGGGACCAGCGTGAACATCATCTGGAAGGGGCCGTTGCGCGAGGACGATCGCGAGCAGCAGACCCAGGTAGTGGAGGGTTTCATCAGCCAGCGCGTCAACGGCATCGTGCTGGCGCCGTTTGACTCTCACGCGCTGGTGCGGCCGGTGGAAGAAGCCGCTGCAGCCGGTATTCCCACGGTGGTTGTGGATTCCGCGCTGGATACCTCGAAGATCGTCAGCTTCGTCGCCACTGACAACCTTCAGGGCGGCGCGCTCGCTGCTGATCAGATGGGCAAGCTGCTCCACGGCACAGGCAAGGTGCTGCTGCTGCGTTACCAGGAAGGCGTAGCCAGCACTCACGCGCGCGAAGAAGGCTTCGTCGGAGAGCTCAAGTCAGCCTATCCCGGAATTGAACTGATCTCCTCGAACCAGTTCGCCGGCCCTACACGCGAGACGGCGCGGCAAGCGTCAGAGAACCTGCTGACCCGTTACGCAAGCCAGATTCAAGGCGTGTTCACGCCCAACGAGTCGTCCACCGCAGGCATGCTGCTGGCCCTTCAAGACATCAACAAAGCGGGCCACGTGGTCTTCATCGGCTTCGATGTTAGCGATTCTTTTCTCACTGCCATGCGCAACCGTCAGCTGCAAGGCATCGTGGTGCAGAACCCGTTTCGTATGGGCGAACTCGGCGTGAAAACCATGATCGACCATCTCCAGGGCCGCCCTGTGGCGCCGCGCATCGACACCGGCGTGATGCTGGTGACGCCTGGCAACCTGGACACGCCGGAAGCTCAGCAACTATTGCATCCGCCGCTCGACAAATACTTGAAGGAATAGCCAATCATGCCGGGCATCGCCCCTCAATCCGGCGCGCTGCTTCTGGAAGTTGCCGAAGTGAAGAAGTATTTCGGCGCCACCCAGGCGCTCGACGGCGTGGATTTTGCCGTGCGTCCCGGCGAAGTGCATGCGCTGATCGGCGAGAACGGCGCGGGCAAGAGCACGCTCTTGAATATCCTCTCGGGATTACTCAAGCCGGGCGCTGGTTCTATCACGTTCCGCGGAGAGCCCTATCATCCCGCCGGCCCGCTGGAGGCGCGCCGGTTGGGAATTGCGCATATCCATCAGGAGCTTTCGCTGTGCGGACATCTTTCAGTAGCGGAAAATATTTTCATGGGCGCGGAACCGCGGCGCGCCGGCTGGATAGATCGCAGCGCTATGAACCAGCAGGCGGCAGAAATACTGGAATCCTTTCCGCATCCTGCACTCACGCCCCAGCGGCGCGTGAGCGATCTCACGATCGCCGCGCGCCAGATTGTGGAGATTTGCCGCGCTCTGGCCCGGCGCGCCTCGCTCATCCTGATGGACGAGCCCACCAGCAGCCTGCAGCGCGCCGACGTGGAGCGCCTGTTTCAATTTATCCGCCGGCTGCGTGACTCGGGTGTGAGCGTGATTTACGTGAGCCACTTTCTGGAGGAAGTGCGCGAAATCGCGGATACCTTTACCGTCCTGCGCGACGGCCGCAGCGTGCTGCGGAGCGGTCTCGCGCGGGTGAGCGACGAGCAACTCGTATCCGCCATGGTCGGACGCCCGGTGCGCGAGATCTTTCCTGCGCGCGCTGCTGGACCAAATGCTGGTGCGGCATCTGTGCGCGATCCTGAAAGCGCGGGCCCGGCCCGGTTCAACCCATCCGAAATCGCGCTGCGCGTAGAAGATTTGAGTGCGCCGCCGGGAGTTTTGCTCGCCGGCTTCGAGCTGCGGCGCGGCGAAGTGCTGGGCATTGCCGGGCTGATCGGCGCGGGCCGGACGGAGCTTCTGCGGGCATTGTTCGGTTTGGATCGCGCTAAGGCGGGGACCATCACCGTCACCGTTGAGGGCCAGGCGCTTGCACTACGCGGAGGCGCCGGTCGCGCCCCCGGCCCGAAGCAGCGCATCGCCGCCGGCATCGGCTATCTGAGCGAAGATCGCAAGGGCGAAGGACTTGCGGTTTCGCTGTCTGTGGCCGATAACATCACCCTCACCAACCTCGGCGCCTGTTCACGACTGGGCTGGATTCATCTGGAGCGCCAGCGGCAGCTCGCGGAAGATTGTGCCCGCACCGTCGGCGTGAGAGCCCAGACCCAGTCCATCGATGCGCCGGTGCGCCGGCTCTCCGGAGGCAACCAGCAAAAAGTCGCTCTGGCCCGCCTGCTGCATCAGGGCTGCGAGATCTTCCTGCTCGACGAGCCTACCCGCGGCGTGGACGTCGGCAGCAAGGCGCAAATCTACGAGCTGATCGCGTCCCTGGCTCGCTCCGGCAAGGCCGTGATCATGGTCAGCTCGTATCTGCCCGAGTTGTTCGGCATCTGCCACCGCCTGGCCGTGATGCGCCGGGGACAGTTGTCGCCTGCCCGCCCCATCGGCGAGTGGACCCCAGAGACGGTCCTGCAGGCGGCTATCGGCGCGTGAACGGTTTCTAATTCTTCTTCCGATCCCACTCGCAGGCCCGTTCATTCCGTATTCAGAACAATTCGTCAACGTCAGCGCCCATCGGCTGCGGCGCCGTTAACATCGCCATGGGACCCGGTCCCGCGAAAGAGAACAGGGCCCTCGAAAGGCGCACTTCATGTCACAAAAACCGATCATCCTGCACTTCAGCTTTGCGGAAAATGCCCAGGGATGGGTCGCCGGATTTGCCGACTATCCCGTGGGAGAAGAAGAGTTTTTCGAGCTCGAGTCGGCCATCGAACCCATGCCGCCGGATCTGGGCCTGGTAGGGAAGGGCTTTCTGTTGTCCGGCAACAACCATTCCGACGACCTGTTCATGTTTCTCAAACGCCGCCTGGGTCCCGAGGATGGCGTGGTTCCCGATTTGGAATACCGTTTCAGTTTTGTCCTGGAGTTCGCCTCCAACGCGCCTTCCGGTGCAGTGGGTATTGGCGGCGCGCCCGGCGAATCGGTATTCCTCAAAGCGGGCGCTTCCACCCGCGAGCCCCAGGCCGTCCCTGTAGATGGCAATCTGCGCATGAACGTGGACAAAGGCAACCAGGCGCAGGGCGGCCCGGCGGCATCGACCGTGGGCAACATCGCCAACGGACGCCCGGCTTCAGCGCCGCCGCGTTACGTGCTCCTGCAAAAAGAGCATCAACATCCCTATAGCATCCGTGCCGACCGTGAAGGCGCGCTCTGGCTGCTGATCGGCACCGACTCCGGCTTTGAAGGTCCAACGGCGCTCTACTACCGGCAGTTCCGCGTGGAATTGGTTCCAGTCGGGTAGTGATGAAAAGACTGCCCAACATGAAGAGGGCCCTGATGACCAGGGCCTCTTCAAACTTAGACAGAGACGAGCCGACTACCTCCCTCCGTCACTATTTTGGCAGCAGGCTGCAAGGAAGCGGGTGGAAGCCGCTGAACTGGAAGTCGCTGCCGACAACAATGGGCTGGTCGGACGTGACCCGGACGGTGAACGACACGTTGGTTACGCCGTCGAACCCCGGCCCTCCCCCGGTCTGGGGAATCACCCAATTCAGGTTCATGGTGTTCGCGGCCGCGAGCGGCACGGTGCTACTGCCGCTTTGTCCGGGGTAAGTTGAGGCCGGAGACGAACCGGGAATGGTGACGCCGGCCAGGTTGTTGCCATCCATGTCCAGGATGTTCACTGCGACGTTGGCAGTCGTCGCGCTACCGTTAAAAACATACAGGTCGGCCCGGGGGCTGCCGGCAGCCAAGGGGAAACTCGCTGGGGTGCAGACCCAGACAAACGGTGCGCCACCCGATGACGTTCCCGGAGGGCCCTGTGGTCCTTGCGGCCCCTGAGGTCCCTGAGCGCCGGTCAGGCCTTGCGGTCCCTGGGGTCCCGGTACGCCTTGTGGCCCCGGCGGTCCCTGCGGACCCACCAAGCCGAGCGCGAGCGAGAATGTATGCTCGGAATCATCGCGGTCGCCGCCCCAGGTAACTTCCAGCAGAAATGAGCCGGTGGGAATCGGTGAGGGAAGATTGGCGACGATCGCGCCCGTGTGCCCGGTGTTCACCACCGAACTTGCCACCACCAGCGGCGACCCGGCCAAACGTACTCTCGGCGATGCCAGATGCTTGGCGTCGTCCAGGCCTGAAACCGAGATGGTCACCGTTTTCGCCGTGTAGTCTACCTGCGTCTGCGTTACCCGCAGGTGACGATCTGCGGCTCCCGCCTTACCCCAGGCCGGGAGCAGAAACAGGCCCACAAGAAACACAACTCCTTTGCGAACCAATGGATTCATGGTTAACTCCTCTTAGTTTTAAAAAATGAGGGGCCGAATTAGGGGGGAGGGCTGAGCGGTGAGTATAGAGCACTCTCAGAAGATGTCAACCTGTATTCTGGCGACAAATTGCCAACATGCCGCCCTCGTGAGAAGCGCTAATGCCGCGTGACGCCTACATCAAGACCCAGGCGATGCCCGCCGCTGCGGCCGTGCTCAGCAGATTTACGAGGTCATTGTTAAGGTAGCCGCGTCTTTCGAGAAGAGCGCCCAGCACACTGTCCAGCAAAGAGCCCAAGAAGCCGGCATAGACGATGGCGGCCGCATGCTGAGCCGGGACCAGGCTGGTGAGCTTGGCGACCAGCGCCACACCGGCCGCCGCGGCCAATGCGGCGACGGTCCCGTGAAGGCTGATTCCGCCGTCCACGCCTGGAGCAACCGGCTTCCAAGTGGTGATCAGGAAGGTCTTGCCGGAGAAGGCGAGCCCGATCTCGCTGGACGACGTATCCGCCGCAGCCTCGGCCAGCGCGGCCAAGGCCAGCACGATCCAGCCGGCTGGAGCCAGGGCCGCGATGAGCCCGGCCACGCCGAGATTAGCCATCACTTGTGAGGCAGAGCGGCCGTCCGCCGGCTCGGCGATACGAAGCTGTTGCTTGCGTCGCGTGCCCAGCCGTGTAGCCACCAGTGTGATTACAAAAACCACCAGGAGCAGGCAGAACATCCTGAAATCGCGAGCCGCCAGGATGAAAGCGATTGCCAATCCGGCCAAAGCGCCGCTGAGGTTGACACCATGGATCTGCCAGGCCATGAAGGCGAACGCCACGGTGATGCTCACGGAAATCAGCGTGCGGCCGGGTGTGGCCAGCAGTCCGGGGAAGCTGGTCAAGAGAAAGATGCCCAACAGGGCCGTGCCACAGGCGAGCGCGAGCATATCCCCGGCACGAAATTGGACCGTTCTTCGCAGGTTGTGTCTCCGAAGGAGTTTCCAATCGGCGATTGCCGCTCGGAAGCCCTTGCGAATCCTACTATGAGTCGGTAAGCGGCACTCAGGTATCGGCGTGAAGGTCCCTTTCGCGCTAATCATTCAAATGTCGTCCAATGATCCATGCTTCAGTATTAAGGAGTAAGGTAGCCGGCTGCCGGTTGAGCTCTGGTAGCGCAGGAGGCGCTTACCCGATACAATGAGAGTTTCGCGATAATTCTCGTTAAAGACAGCAAGTAGGTTCGTTTTATCCGTAGGTGGTGGCGCGTAATGATCTCAAGTTATAAGACCTTGTCGCTGGTTTTGCTGGCAGCCCTCGGCGTGACCTTGCTGGCCGGCTGCAACGACACGTTGCGGCAATTCATCGTTCCGGTCCCTCAGCCCGCGGGAAACCCCGGGGCCCTGGGCAACGCGGTTGTGCTGTCCACCAATCCCTCGGGGGACGGCAGTACGACGCATATCGATGTATCCGGCGATACGCTGGCTGGCATCGTGACAGTTGGCCCCAACCCTGTCTTTCTGGGAAAAGGCGGCAACAGCGTGTATGTTATTAACGGGGATGGCACCATCACTTCTTACATTGCTCTGTCGTCGCTGAACGCCCTCGTTCATACCGCGACCCCGTTTCCTACCACCTCAGCGCCGGTCGCCGGGGGCACCAGCAGCAGCGCCAATTTCTTTACTGCCAACAGCGGTAGCAACGACTCAAGCGTGGTGTCAGTGGGCGTGTCCGCGGAGACGGTGGTAATTCCCGTGGGGACTCAGCCGGTGGCTATTGCCGGTAACTCGGCCAACAGCAAGATGTACGTGATCAACCATGGGAGCAATAATGTCACCGTGGTTTCTACCACCGACAACACGGTGGTCAAGACGATCACGGTCGGCGCGCAGCCGATTTGGGGGGTGATGAGCACGGACGGCGTGGACGTGTTCGTGGTGAACCAGGGCGATGGTACAGTCAGCGTGATTGATACCACTCTCGATATCGTGATTACGACAATTACCGTGGGTCCATCCCCGAATTTTGCTTTCTACGAGCCCAACCGGGAACGCGTTTACGTGAGCAACACCGGCAATAGCACCATCAGCGTGATCAAAGCCGACGGGATCAACCTGGGCGTGACGCCTCAGATATTGCCGGTACTCCTGACGAACATCACCGTTTCCGGCACGCCGGTTTCGGTGGCTGCCCTGAACGATGGCACCAAGGCTTATGCGGCTCTCGGTAACTGTCCGGCTGGAACCAATCACACCAACCTGCTGGCCAACCTGGCCAGTTGCAACGGGACCCAGGTAAGCGTGATTGACGCACTGGGATTGAAGGAGACGGGAACCATCACGGTTGGCTCCGGAGCCGTGTCGGTTGATGTTGCGGGTGATGCTACGCGCGTCTATGCGGTGGCCGCGAATGCCGCCACCATCAGCGATATTCGCGTTGCCACCAATAAGGTGATCACCTTCCCGGCGCCCCAGCAGAATCTTTCCTGCGCCAACCCGTCGGTCTGCCCTGCCAACGTTACCCAGACGCCGTTTGTGGTCCGCGTGTTTCCTTGATCCGATCTTGACGAGCAAAGAGGGCGGCCTCATGGCCGCCCTCTTTGTTTTGGAGTTGGAATGGAGAAAGGGAGAACTTGGTTAGCCGGGTTTGGAGTCGCTCCGCCGCCTGCGCCCCTGGCGCATGGCGATGTTCATGAAGACGTTGCCGCTGTCAGTATCAAAGCACATCACCAGGGCCTCTTGCTCTTCGCTGCTCTTTTCGCCCAGCGCTTCGGTGTGGACGACCGGCGGCTGAATCTTGAAGCGGAAACCCTGGTCGTTGAGCGCGGTGACGGCGCTGCCAATGACCATATTGGCCAGTTCGCAGACGGTTTCTCGTGCTACCTCTTCGCTTTCAAGTACCGGCTCGCCCGTGAGGTAACTGGCCACTTTCGCCGCGGTAGGCGTGTCCATATCGAAGATGATGCGGCCCTCGATGTCGCCTTTAATGGTGACGAGGGAAGCCACTCCTTTACGGCGGTAAGCCTCTTCGTCCATGCTCACGTCGCCGATGCGAGTGCGGCTTTGCAGCGTCTCCGCCAGCACGGCGTCAGCGGCGTTAATGAACGGTTGAATCAGCTCCATGCGCATAGATCAGCCCCCGTGGACGGTGTGCGTTGCCGCCACCGCGTCATCCCCCATCACGTATTTGATCACCTCGTACAGGATCTCGGCCTTGACCGGCTTTTGCACGAAATGGCGGGCGCCCTTTTGCAACGCAGCCACGATGTTCTCCTGGTAACCCACGGAAGAAACCATGACGATGCGGGCCTCCGGGTGCGTGCGCACAATGCGTTCGGCGGCTTCGATGCCTTCCATTTGTGGCATGGTGATATCCATCAGCACCATGTCGGGCGTGGTCCGATCGTACTCGGTGATCGCGGTGCAGCCATCGCCGGCCTCGCCGACGATTTCGCCTCCGAACGACTCAACCATCTTCGCGACGTTTTTGCGCGCGAAAACCGAGTCGTCCACCACCAAGTAACGGATCGGCGTGTGGTCCTTGCGAAGCAGAACTGGAAATTGATCCATAAGTTTTCTCCTCTTGCCCCTCCAAAACTAAACTTTTACGGTTCGCGCAATCCTTTCCGGGTTGCACTGGCTGGTCAGAGTATTGGCCAGCATATCCAGCGGGACGACCCGCATGGCAAATCCTCTTTCGATCGCGGCTTTGGGCATGCCAAAAACCACGCACGATTCCTCGCTCTGGGCGATGGTGAGCCCGCCGGCGTTCATGATCAGACCCAAACCCGAGGCTCCATCCTCCCCCATGCCGGTCATCAGAACTCCGACCGACCGACTGCCGAACTCGGCGGCCACGGAGCGGAACAGGATGTCAACCGACGGCCGATGTCCGTTCACACGCGCATCATCGGAGAGCACAACTGTGTTTCCCAGCGGCATCCTGCGTACCTTGATGTGGCGGTCACCGGGACATATCAGGGCGCGTCCTGCCACCAGCAGATCGCCGGACTGCGCTTCCTTTACGTCGATGGCGCAACTCTCATTCAGCCGCTGCGCAAACATGTGGGTGAATCCCTCAGGCATATGCTGTACCACTACGATGCTGCCGGGGAAGTCCCCAGGAAGCTTCGCGAGAAGGTACTGTAGAGCATTCGGCCCGCCGGTGGAGATCCCGATCGCCACGACCTTGGTGGGCTCTTTCCGCGGACGGCTGCCTGACTTGCTGGCCTTCGGCTGATCCAGGAAGAGCGGAGGCGGAGTGGCGCGCACCTTGCTGCCCGCCGCGGCCTTGATCTTGGCAATCAAGTCTTGTGCGATTTCATCCATGTGCGCCGACGCGGCGTCACGCGGTTTGGCAACAAAATCAAACGCTCCCAGCGCCAGCGCCTTGAACGTTGCCGTGGCTCCTTCCGTGCTCAGAGCGCTCACCACGATCACCGGGACGTGCGAGCGGCGCGTGATCTGCCGGAGAGTCTCCATGCCGTCCATGCGCGGCATTTCCAGGTCCAGCGTAACCACGTCGGGCTTGAGGTCTTCGATTTTTTTCAGTCCAAAGGCGCCGTCCATGGCCGTGCCCACCACTTCAATGTCGCTGTCTTGCGCGAGGATCTGCGGAATCAGCTTGCGCATGAGCGCTGAATCGTCCACCACCAGGACCCGAACATGGTTTTTCATGCTGTGGCCCCCATGGTCAACTGCGAGCGACCCAGCCTTGCGACCACGCTGGCAATATTGAGGATCAGGACAACCGTGCCGTCGCCCAGGATCGATGCGCCGCTCACGAGTTCGGTGGCGACAAGTTGATCGTCCAGGGCCTTGATCACTAATTCTTCTTCGCCGACCAATTGGTCCACCACCAGGCCGAATTTTCGGTCGCCCAGAGCGGTCACCACCACGAACATTTTGTTGGCGGAGTTCGCTTGCCGGTCGAGCCCATGCAGATGGACCAGGGCCAGCACGTCATCGCGGAGCTGGATCACGTCATGGTTGTCCACATTATGGACCTGGCTGCGCGCTACCCGCGTGATCTCCACCACCGAAGCCAGGGGCACAGCATAGATGCGCCCGCTCACGCGGAAAAGCAGGGCCTTGATGATGGCCAGGGTCAGCGGGACCTTCAAATAGAATTTTGTGCCTTTCCCCGGTGCTGTTGCGATGTTGACGGTTCCTTTGAGGCGGTTCAGCACCGTGCGCACAACGTCCATGCCGACGCCGCGACCGGAAATGGCCGTAACCTGGTCCGCGGTGCTCAGTCCGGGATGGAATACAAGGTCCAGAAGTTCCTGTTCGCTCAGGGAGGCAGCGTCAGCCGAGTTAAGGATTTCGCGCTCCACGGCTTTGGCCACCAGCTTGCCGCGATCGATGCCGCGCCCGTCGTCTTCCACTTCGATCACAATCTGGTTGCCCTGGTGATAGGCGTTCAATCGCACCGTTCCCTGGGCCGGCTTGCCGGCATTGATCCGCTCCACCGGAGTTTCAATTCCGTGGTCCACGCAGTTGCGCACCAGGTGCGCGAGCGGCTCGGCCAGCATGTCGAGGATGCTCTTGTCGAGGTCGGTATCCTGGCCCGTCACGACCAATGTGACTTCCTTGCCGCAGGATTTGGCGACATCGCGCACCACCCTGGGGAACCTCCGGAACAGATGTTCCACCGGAACCATGCGGATCTTCATGACCGACTTCTGCAGATCGTTCAAGATCCGCGCCTGCAGGGCCATGGCATCGGCGAACTTGCCCCGCAGCGGGTCCTTGGGAGAGCGCTTGTCGAAAGCATTGACGGCCTGATGCATCATGCTCTTGGCAATGATGAGCTCGCCCACCAGGTTCAACACGGCATCGATTCGTTCCGAATCCACCCGCAGCAGGTTCTCGGCGATGCCGGAGAAGCTAATGGCGGGCGCCTCCGCCGGAGTGGCTGCGGCGGTTGTCGGCCGTTCCGCAGAAAGGCGGCGAACGGAGACCTCTTCGCCCGACAACGACAGCTCGGGCTCCACGTCGTCGGCGTCGGCGTCATCGTGGGGCGCGGTCACGTCCGCAAGAATGTCGAGGACGTCGTCTGTTTCTGCCGCGGACTCTTGTTGCAGGCTGGCTTTTTCCACCAGGATCTCTTCGATCACCGAAGGAATGCGGCACTTTTTCTCCACCCATTCCCGCGCATGTTCGCTGGACAGCGCCGCTTCCACCACATCCAGGTCCTGGCTCAGAGTGCTTTGGTCCGGAGCGATGGCCAGCAAGCGGCCGCATTCCTGCAGCACGTTACGGATCAGCTGCATGGCCGCGCCGCGCATGGGACAGTGGGGATCGATGCGGAAAGCGACGTTGTAAACGTTGTCCCCTCGCCCAATCGCGTCGGCGACAACCATCTGCTCGTACTCGCTCCATACGAAGCGGGCCTGCAGTTTGTAGTGGACAGTCTTGGCCGGCTTTCGGGTCAAGGACAGAATCTGATGGCGCAGCTCTTCTCCTTCCGGCGGCTGCAGGTTGCCGCGGTAGGCGGAGAGCAGAGAACTGAAGGTATCGGCGGCAATCAGGACCACTTCGGCCAAAGCCTGCTGGGCCGTCGCTGCCACCTCCTGGCGAAGCACGTCTTCCAGCAGATGAGCCATCTCGCTGAGTTCCGTGAAACCGCAGGCTGCCGAGTCGCCTTTCAGGGTGTGTACCGTCCGGCGCACCTGGCGCAGGAGTTCTTCGTCCGTGGGACGCTTTTCCAGCTCCAGACCTTCCTCATTCAGGGTCTGCAGCAGCTCCGAAGCGCTCTCAAAGAAGAGTTCACGGAGTTCGGAAGCGCGGTCATCCGGGAAGAAGCTCACACCGTCACCTCATTCCTCTGGTAGGCGGTGCCATTGTTTTCATGGATCATGCGGTATTGATCGGAGAGGCCGAACAGGCTCTCCGCGTGTCCGATGAACAGATACCCTTCCGGATTCAAGCAACGGTGGAATTTCTCAATCAGCCGCTTCTGTTCAGCTTCGTCGAAATAAATCATGACGTTGCGGCAAAAGATGATGTCATTGCGCTGGGGCAGGAATTCGGTCTTGAGATTGTGGAAGTCGAAATGGACCAGCTCCTTCAGCGCCTTCTTGACGGCGTAGCGGTCGCCGATCTTATCGAAATAGCGCAGCCGGTAGGCGTAGTCCACCGCGTCCATCTGGCTCTCCGAATACGTGGCCTCCTGGGCCGTTCGCAACACGGTGTAATTGATGTCTGAGGCCAGGATCTCCAGCTTCCACGGCGGAGGGATCAAGGGCTTGGGCGTGGGCATTTCAAACGGCAGCGGATTGCGCAGGTAGTAGTACGCCAAGGCATCGCAGACCAGCATGGCCATGGTGTACGCCTCCTGGCCGGTGGAGCACCCGGCGCTCCACAGACGCAGCGTCCAGTCCCGGCGTTCCTGTTTGCGGCGCAGCAGGTCCTCGAGAACCGTCTTCTGGAAGAGATCGAGCTGGGGCTTGTTGCGAAAGAAACTGGTCTCGTTCACCGTGAGGTTCTCTACCAGTGCGGCCAGTTCGGGCTTGCCCTGATAGCTGGTGAGGAGCCGGTAATAGGCGTAAAACGTGTCCAGGCCGCAGATCTTCAGCCGGCGCTGCAATCGGTCCTGCAGAAAATGGGCGCGCCGCTCGTCAAAATACATGCCGCATTCCTGGTACACCAGGGTTTGCAGCAGCTTGTATTCCGCCTCAGTAATCTGTATATGAATGCTCGGTGTGGCCATCAGTCCCCACGGGTGTTCGCTGTTTCGCAGTTTTCGTCAGGCAGAGGCGGCTGCGCTTTGTAAGGCCACTTCTTCCAGCCTCCGCAGTTCGCCTTTCTGCAAGATCTTGCTCAGGTCGATCAAAATCACCAGACGTCCATGGAGCTTGCCTACGCCGGTGACGTAGTTCAGCTCCCCTTCTTCAAAGACGCTGGGGGGCAGGTCAACTTCTGTTTCCGGAATCTTGATTACTTCGGAGGCCGCGTCCACAATCAGGCCCACCATCTTGCCTTCCACTTCGGCGACCAGGATTCGGTTCTTCTTGTGGGCGGTGATTGTTTTCTCCCCAAAGCGTTTGCGCAAATCAACCACGGAAACAATCTTGCCCCGCAAGTTGATGACGCCTTCCACGTAGCCGGGTGAATCGGGCACATTGGTGATGTCCGGCACGCGCACAATCTCATGCACCAGGCCGATGGGCACGCCGAAGGTCTCGCGTCCCACACGGAAGCCGACGATATGTAATTCTTTGGCCATCCGCTCTCCTCGGGGGACTAGTTGTAATGCGCTCCAGCAGTCGCATAACGCGCGGCCGATGCGCGGCTGTTCTGTTCTTCGCGACGGGCGTGACCGTTCCGGCCATCGCCATTCGCGGCCGTCTCCAGGATGAACCGGTCCATGGATTCCAGCATGGTGCGCGACATTTTCGACATCTGTTCGGCCGACGCAGCCAGTTCGGTGGACCCCGAAGACGAACGCTGGATCAACTCGCGCATTTTTTCCATCGCCCGGACCACGGCCTGGGCGCCGGAAGCCTGCTCTTCCACCGACGAATTGATTTCGTGCGTGATTTCGTTGAGCCGCGTGGTGGCCTTGGCGATCTGCGACGAACCGTGCGATTGTTCGTTGGTGGCGGCGCCGATCTCCTGCGCGAACTTGTACACCTCCGCCACCACGCTGGAGATCTTCTTGAGCGCGCCGCTCAAGTCGCTGCCCAGCGTGATGCCTTCGTTCACAATGTTCGTGCTCTTCTCCATGTTGTCCACGGCTTTGCGGGCCTCTTTTTGAATGCTCTGGATCAGCTCGGAGATTTCTCGCGTGGACTGGGCGGATTTTTCGGCAAGTTTTCTGACCTCGTCAGCTACTACGGCAAAACCCAGGCCGTGTTCGCCGGCGCGGGCTGCTTCAATCGCGGCGTTCAGCGCCAGCAGGTTGGTTTGTTCGGCCAGATCGTCAATTACCTCGATGATCTTGCCGATGTCATCGGCCCGCTGGCCCAGGGCGGAAATGATTTCCGCCGACGAACTGATAGCGGTGTTGATGCGGCTCAATCCGTCCGTGGCCCGTTCCATGGTGCTGATGCCGCTGTGTACTTCATCGCGGGAGCGCTGCGAGATATCGAGCAGCACTTTGGCCGTGTCGGCAACCCGCTGGATGGAGGCAACCATTTCGTCGATCGAGGCTGAAGTCTCGCTCACGTTGGAAGCCTGAAGTTGCGTGCTCTTCACCATATTCTGCACGTTGATACTCATCTCGTGCATGGTGCTGGTGACTTCATCGATGGCGGAAGCCGCCTGAACGTTGATCTTGGCGGAATCGTCGGACGCGCTGGCCACCTGGTTGGAGCCGCTGGCCACCTGGGAGGCGCTGTCGCGCACGTTCTTCACCAGGCTGCTCAGCCCCAGCGTCATTTCGCGGAAGGCCTGGCCCAGCGTGTCGCGCGAGGAGCGCGGATTGATTTCTACAGATAGATCGCCGCCGGCGATGGCTTCCGATAATCCCGCCATCTCACGCAGATACAAAACCATGTTGTTGAAAGTCAGCGCCAGTTCGGCCACTTCATCTTCCCCTCGAATCTCTACCTTGGAATCCAAGTCCCCGGCGTTGGCGATCTGTCCGGCCACGGAGATCAGTTGGGTTAGCGGATTCGTGATCGACTTGGCGACTTTCCAGGCGATCCCGGAGCCCAGCGCCAGCATCGCGACGAAGCCCAGGCCCGTTACCATGTAGATCCAGAAGGTCGCTGACTTCTCGGATTGGTCCGCATTGGCCAGGGCCGCGTTCATGATCCCGTCCAGGTCTCGGAGCGGCTCTTCTTCTTTCTTCTGCTCCTGGTCGGGGTTGGCCTGGAGATAAGCGATCTGCAGTTCCGCTACCGTAGCGCTGCCACCGTCCACTTGCCGCCGTTTGTCCATCAGCGGACCTGCAAAATTTGTCATCCACTCTTTTTCGGCGTTGCGCAGCGTGTCCAACAAAACCTTCGCTTGCTCGCCGTCCTTGGTGGGAAGGTAGGAAGTCGAGTCCGCAATGGACGTGAGTTGCCTGTCCACCGCCTCAACGCCGCGGCTCAGGAAGTCCGATTCGCGGCTGTCGCCGTTCAGGAGAAAGTTGCGCAAGTGCAGGCGGTTGTTCATGACGTCCTTATTGAGCCTGGACATCTTGGTTGCCATATCAATCGCCTTCTTGTACATCTCCCTGGTCCCCTGTTCGTGATTCACCGCGCCCAGGTTGATGAACGAGAGAACGATGACAACGGCCAGAATCCCGCCAAAGCCCAGATAGAGCTTTCCGCCAATGGTTTTGCCAATACGCATGTTTTCCAACTCTCCACGCGCCTTCGTGCGGCTTGCGTGTCTGTTTTTTCGCTTAGCTACTGGACATCACCCGAGAGAGGCACCGCCCGTCGCGCCACACCAAAGGGCAAGACCCCTGGCGAACACGGAACGACCCGCTCAAGAAAAAGCAATGTCAGGGCCACCGAGGGGAAGGATTAGTACTTTCGGAACCTCGACGTTATCAAGTGATTGAAAATAAACGATGTAACGACGAGGTGGTCAAGCCCTTTTCCTTTCTTAGGCCACCCACGTCTCACTCAGTTCGGGTGCGATTGCCATCTGCTGGTCTCACGCTGAGACGGTATGGAGAATCAGGCCCGATCTTGCGGTTCCCAGTTACGTATTGACTCAAAATGAGATTCCAGAGTACCTTCAGGCTTCCCGGCAACAAAAAGTACACATTTAATGCGGCCCAGAAGGAAACCCGGATACGGCCATCCCGGAGCCCAGGTAAGCTCTGGCGCTCTGCTGGAACAGGTGCTGGTAGCGTGCGCACAGTTGCCGGCCGGCGACGCCAAGACCTTACGGGAACACTTTGCTGGCACTGCCAGGAGAATCTTCCAGGCCGGCGCCGCCGGCGTGCTGGTGAAGAATGGCGATCGCTATGCCCTGGAACCTTCCGCTGGCAAAGAACACTCCGGGGATTCCGGCCTTCTTGCCCATGCCGAGTCTTTCGCGGCCCAAGCAGTGGGAAACAACCGGCTTTTGAATTTCCGCTTTTCCTATCGTGATGCGGAGGGAGAGAAACTTTACTGCGGATTGGCGCAGCCCCTGGTCACGTCTCAGTCTGCGTCGGCGCTTCTGATGGTGCGGAAGACCGCCTTTGCTCCGGGCGAGGTGTCAGTCTTTCACGTCTTGGGAAGCTTGGCGCGTTTCGCTCTGGACAACGCCGACCTGACGCGTCTTTACTCGGGCCAGCAGAAAAACCTCAACGAGCTGCTGAGTATTTCTGCCGAGCTTGGAGTCACCGCGCGGTTGGATGCTTTCCTCCCGCGCTTCGTCGTCCGGGCTGCGGAGTTCATGGGTTTTGAGAGCGCCTTCGTGGCGGTGGTGGAGTCGGGAGAATGCCGCCTTCGTTGGGGCTCGAAAGATGCGAAGCCCATCCGTGCGGACATTGACGTTGCCGCAGCCAGCCGGCGCATCCTTGAAACTCGCGAGCCCTGCGTTGCCGAGGATCCAGAACAGCTTCCGCAAACCGAAAAAACTCAGCTCCTGCGCTGGGAGTGGAAGATGAGGCAGTACCTGGGCGTACCGCTGGTGGCCGCGGACAACGCGCCTCTCGGAGTGCTGGGATTGCTGGACAAGAAGGACCTGAGCCGAATCACTCCAGACGACATACTCCGCGCCCAGGCACTGGGCGCGGAAGTGGCGGCGGCGCTCGAAGCCTCACACAACCTTCATCTTTCGGGCCAGCACAAAAAGCGCGCCGAAGATCTGATGGAGATGTCGCTGCATCTGGGCTCGGCTCTGCGGCTGCCCGATTTTGTAAAGAGCTTTACCGAGCGGGTGGCCAGCATGATGGGAGCCAAGAGCGCGATTCTGGGGCTGGCCCAGGGAAATACCGTGGAGAGCGTGGGCTTCTTCGGGCTGAAGCCGGAGCGTGATCTGGTACGCAAGCTCAACGCTGCTCTTTCCGAGTTTGGCGAGAAGCATCCGGAACTGAAAGTCACAGGCAGCGGGGTGCAGGCACTGGGCAGCGAATTGGCCGCAGGCTTCGGCTGGCAGAATCTCACTCTGGCGCGGCTGGAGGGCACCGAGGGCGACTTGCTGGGAATTCTGGCTCTGGCTGATTTCAACCGCGAACTCCTGCCGGAAGACCTCAACCTCCTGCAGGCGCTCATCGTGCACGCCTCCGTCGCTTTGGAGAACTCGCGCCTGTTCACGCGCATTACGCAGTCCAGCCGGCAATGGGCGGAAATTTTCGATTCCATTTCCGACTTCATCGTGGTTCATGATGAGCAATACCAGGTTTTGCGCGTCAACCGGTCTTTGGCGGAGTTCATCGGAGTGCGTCCGGCCGAGCTGATCGGGCTGAGCATGCGCGCGCTGATCTCCATTGCTACCGACTCGCCTCATGCCTGCCCCTTCTGCCGCGACGAAGACGATTCCGACGAGTTTCTGCATCCCGTCTTGGAGCGCACCTACCTGGTTTCCAGCTCCCGTATCCACGGCGCTCTCGACGAAGGTTTGCAGACGGTGCATGTGCTCAAAGACATCACCGACCGGCGCGAGGCCGAGCGGCGATATCGCGAACTGTTTGACAACGTGCAGGAAGGCGTCTTCTTCGCCTCGCCCGAAGGCCACTTCATCGAGGTGAATGACGCCCTGGTGCGCATGCTTGGCTACCAGACCCGCGAAGAAGTTCTCAAGCTGGATTTGCAAAACCAGGTCTATGTTTCCGGCGAGCAACGCGACGAGATTCTCCGTCAGTTGAATGAAAAAGGCGCGGTGCGGAATTTCGAGGTCACGCTCTGTCGCCGCGACAGCACCATGATTCACGCGCTGGAGAACGCGTTTGTGGTCCGCGATGCCCAGGGAAAAATTCTTCAATACCGCGGCGTCTTCCTCGATATCACGGATGTCAAGAACTTCCAGGCCCAGCTCCAGCGCGAGCGCGACTTCACCAGCAAGATCCTCAACAACACCCAGACCGTCATCATGGTGGCTGACACTGCCGGCCTGGTGAGTTACGCGAACCGGCGGAGCTATGAAGCCGGCGGTTTCGATCCCGACGAACTGGTCGGCCATCGCCTGGACAACATCATTGCTCCTTCGCACAAGAAAGTTTTCGCCGAGGCCTTTGAGTCCAGTTTGCATGGTCTCCAGGCGGACAATCTGGAGCTGATGATCGTGCGTGGTGACGGCTCCCAAGGCAAGTTCTCCATCAATCTCAGTCCCATGCGCGATGAGGGCGGCGACGTCAGCAGCGTGGTCGTGCTCATGACGGACATCACCGACGCTGCCATGATCCAGGCCAAACTGGTGCATACGGAAAAGATGGCTGCGGTGGGCCAGTTGGTCTCCGGCGTCGCCCATGAGGTGAACAATCCGCTCACCGCCATCATGGGCTTCTCCGATCTGCTCATGGAGAACCCCGAGGTCCCCGGCAGCGCTCGCAAAGACCTCCAGGTGATCCTGGAAGAGGCGCAGCGCACCAAGGAAATCGTGCAGAATCTGTTGAGCTTTGCCCGCCAGCGCCCGCCCCAGCGCCAGTTGCTGCAGATCAATGACATTCTGCGCAAGACCATTGCCTTGCGCGCTTACGATTTTTCGAACCACGGAGTGCAGATCGTGGAGGACTTTGATGAGCACCTGCCCGAGCTGATCGGCGACTCGCATCAGTTGCAGCAGGTCTTCCTCAACATTCTCAACAACGCGTATGACGCGGTTCGCGGCGCCGGCCGCGCCGGCATGATTGAGATTGAAACCATCCAGGACGGGGGCTGGCTCGAAGTCCTGTTTCGTGACAATGGCGAGGGCATCAAGAATCCGGAACGCATCTTCGATCCCTTTTTCACTACCAAGGAAGTGGGGCAGGGCACGGGCCTGGGACTGAGCATCTGTTACGGC
The DNA here is from genome assembly GCA_964521445.1 of uncultured Acidobacteriaceae bacterium. Classification (GTDB taxonomy): domain Bacteria; phylum Acidobacteriota; class Terriglobia; order Terriglobales; family Acidobacteriaceae; genus Angelobacter. The sequence goes on along the minus strand of CAZFRV010000349.1, from coordinate 12,416 downwards.
ATTGTTCGCGAACATGAAGGTGAGATTCTGTGCGCTAACAACCAGGGGAGTGCCGGAGCGACCTTCAGCGTGCGCTTGCCCATCCGCACCAAGGCCGACCTCAAGATGATGACCGAGGCGGGAGCCCGGCAATGACAGCGGCCGACAAAAACGGTGCTCTTCCTTTACTGCTGATTGAAGATGAGCCTTCGGTGATGAACTTTATCTGCGTGGCACTGAAGCGTCATGGCTATGTTTGCACTGCAGCTCATTCCGCGGCGGAAGGTATCCACTTGCTGGAAGGCGGGAGCTTTGGCGGCGTGATCTCCGACATGCGCACGCCTGGCGGCCTGAGCGGCGCGGACGTGCACTCCTGGATTCTCGCGCATCGTCCCCAGCTCAAGAACCGAATGCTGTTCATCACCGGAGATACGGTGAACGAAGACACCATGAAGGCGCTGGTTCGTACCGGCGTTCCCTATATTGAGAAGCCGTTTCGCGTTCAGGAGCTGATGCTGACGGTGGAAAAGATCTTCGGAAAGGCGAACGCATGAGCCAGAACGGAGACCTCGGGGTGAAGTGCCTGATTGTCGATGACCACCAGAGCATCCGCAAGTTGTGTATGACAGTGGGTTCGTCGCTGGGCTTCGAGTGCCAAGAGGCGGAAAGCGCTGAGGCAGCGCTCGAGTACTTGGAAACGGATGCCCCCGACATCGTGATCACGGACCTCATGATGCCCAACATGAACGGCCTGGAGTTCCTGCCGCGGGTGAAGGAGCTGCTGCCGCGATGCGAAATTGCCATCATGACCGGACATGGTTCGATTGAGACCGCGGTCCAGGCCATGAGACTGGGCGCGCACGACTACATCACCAAACCCTTCCGCGTGGAAGAACTCAAACTGCTGCTGCAGCGGATGGAAGAGAAAGTGAAGCTGGTGGTGGAGAATCAGTTCCTCCGGGAGCGCGTCGGCGCGGAGATGGAACTGAACGGGATTGTCGGCTCGTCCTCCAAGATCCAAGACGTGTTGCGCATGGTCGCGCGCTTGAAGGATACGCGCGCGCCGGTTTTGATTGCCGGTGAAAGCGGGACAGGCAAGGAGTTAGTGGCCCGCGCCATTCACTATCGCGGCTTGTTCGCCAAGCGGCCGTTCGTGGCCGTAGATTGCGGATCGCTCGTGCCTACGCTGATCGAAAGCGAGCTGTTCGGATACGAGAAAGGCGCTTTTACCGGCGCGCTTAGGTCCAAAGACGGCCTCTTTCAGAGCGCCAATGGCGGCACCATCCTGCTGGATGAGATCGGCGAGCTCTCCATGGAGATGCAGGCCAAGTTGCTGCGCGTGCTTCAGGAAAAGGAGGTGCGTCCCGTAGGCAGTAATCAGAAAGTGAAGGTTGATGTCAGGATCATTGCCGCTACCAATCGCGATCTGGAGAGCGCATACAAGGAAGGGAGGTTTCGCAAAGACCTGTATTTCCGGCTCAACGTTGTTACCGTGCACCTGCCGCCGCTCCGCGAGAGGAAATCCGACATCGTCCCCCTGGTGCATTACTTCCTTGACAAGTTTGCGCCGGGCAAGGTGTTCAGCATCTCGGCCGCGGCTACGCGCTGCATGATGCAGTATGAATGGCCCGGGAACGTGCGAGAGCTGGAAAACTGCATTGAGCGCGCCGTGGCGCTCGGCAGTGAGAAGACGATCGACGTCGCCGACCTGCCACAGTCGGTAACTTCGAACCGGGACTCGGGGCCGCTTGACGACGAAACCGTCGCCAGCCATCCCGTCGTCCCGGCAGCCCGCGATACTGACCTTGAAGAGCTGGAACGGGCCACCATTCAACGCGTGTTCGAGCAAGTCCATGGTGATAAGGCTCTGGCCAGAAAAATGCTTGGAATCAGCCGCGCTACGCTCTATCGCAAGCTGAAGCGGTACCACATCGGCCTTGCTAAAGGAGCGTCCTTGGCCCAGTGAGAAAGTCCGCGGCTGAGACGGACGTGTCATCCTGAGACAGGCCAGGATCCTGCGCTCCCTTCGCGCCGTCTCAAGCCCCTTGAAAATCAATGAGTTACTCGCTTCGCCCTTTGGCCGCAGCCTTGCACTAAGTGTTTCCGCTAATGTCTGTCTAGCATCCGCGAGGCCGAGTTGTGCGCCGACCGGATTGTGTTTGAGCACGAGATTTCTGCGTGGATCGAGGCCACCAGGGCTTTTCTAAAACGAACAGATGACAGCAGCCGCGCATAACTTGGCAGATACCGCAGAATTCTGGCGCGTGGCCCGGCGTCTGTACACGATCTACGCCGAGCTGGACCGTACGTTCGAACTCGGTATGCCGCCGTGTGTCGAGCTTGACCAGAGCGTGGACCGCTCCGATCCGGAGACCCTGGAGCGTGTCCGCGCATGGTTCCAGAAGGCCGACGGTTTAGTCCATGTGTGGCAAGTTCGCCAGCTTCTGCAGAGTACCAACTTGCAAACCGAAGAGAACCTGCGCTACCTGATTCTTCGCCACTTGGGCAAGGAGGCGAAGGCCGAGTCGGACAAAGAAAAGATCGATTTTCTTTTGGTGCAGTACTTCGCTCATACCGCTCCACCGGGGGCCATCGACCATCCGGTCACCCTCCAGGGCGTCGCTCGCGTGCTCGAGCCAGCCTTGGGCCCGCCGCCGGCCGCGTTTCCCGATTGGACCGCGCGTCTGGACGAGAAGCTGGCCAAAATGAACAATTGCAACAGCCTCGAAGAACTCCAGGACTCCGGGGGCCTGGTGGAAGCGCGCGAAATGAAAGCCGCTGCCGGCGACGGTTATTTTGAGCCTGCGGCCCTGGTTGCCTTTACCCGGTTCAATTTCCTGGCGCGGCGGGCCTTTTTCCGGGCCATGCATGTGGATCTGCACGCCATACGCGCTACCATCAACGAGTTGGAAAGACGGGGATTCTCGAATCTCGACTGCCGCGACGCCGGTCTGTCGGAGAACGAGTCTCTGGAGCAGCTTCGACATGTTGTTCATCAGTGGAAAACGCCATTCCGGGCGCCCTACTCCGCCGGCGGGGAATCGTTTCAGCCGTTGATTTCTCTGCGTCAATCCTTGCAGCGGAAACTGGAGAAGACGCAGGTCAGCGCAGGTCAACCCGCACTACCCAAAGGCCCCACACTGGAAAAGAAGCCGGTAGCCTCGGCCGCGGCCGCTGTGCCAAAAGCTTCAACGCCGACAGCCGCGCCGCCTCCGGCGAAGCCAGCGGCGCCAGTGCTAAAGGCAACACCAGTCCCTGCTCCTGCCGCGACAGCCGCGCCGGCGCCTGCAACAAGTCCTGCTCCTCACTTGCCTCCGCAGCCAGTCACATCTGAGCCCGCACCGGCCAGCGGACGTTCAGTCGAAGAAGAAGAAGATTACCTGCAACGCTGCGTGACAGATATCGCCGACCAACTGTCGGCAATGCCGCCTAGGAACGCGCCCGGCGTCTCCACCATTCACCTGGGCGGCTGCAAGTTGCTCATTGCCACATGGGAAGCAGATGCCTTCAAGGGCAATGCTGAATCCTTGCGCGCATTGCAGCGAGCGGTTGCCGCCCGCACCATCCTGCATGTTTGCATGGAGCGGCACAAAAAGAATGAAGCTACGGACCTGGACATGGCGGTCGAGATCGCGCAGCGGCAGGCCGAAGAAATGAAGGCCCAGGTGCTGCATGCCAAGGAGTCCAGCAACATTGATGCCGCCGTCAACCTGGCGGCGACTGGGAAGCGCTTGCTCGCTCTGGTGGAAGAAAGCCAGAAGCTGCGCGCTTGATCCAAGAATTCAATCAGAGACGTGGCATTGCCGCGTCTCTGCGGCTCGATCCTTTACCGCCTGTCGCGTGGTGGGCTACTACCGAAACCCGGACTGAGATACTTGTCTCAAGGTGAGACTTGCACCTCCTGTCTCACATCTCGAGAGGACTCTCGGTAGAACTTAGATCCGGTGCTAAGTGATTTATTCTAAACAGCTTGCTTTGCCACAAGCCTGTGGCCATCCTCCTTGCCGCTTGGCTGCGCAATTGCATTACTGAAGACGGAGATATACGCACTGAGGGCGGCTCGATTTGACCAAGATCCTGATTGTCGATGATTCGCCGGCGGAGGTGAGGCTGATGCAATCGCTGCTGGACCGGGCGGGGTATGCGTCGGTGGCCATCCACGACCCGATGCGCCTGGAGCAAGTCATTGACGTTGAACAACCCAGCCTAATCCTGCTCGACGTGGTAATGCCGCAGCGAAACGGTTTTCAGGTCTGCAGGGATTTGAAGGCCCATGCCACCTATGCTCGTATTCCCGTGGTGCTGGTGACTTCCAAGGGCACGGAAAGCGACAAGTTTTGGGGGAAACAGCAGGGAGCAGACGGCTATGTGATCAAGCCCTTCACCGGCGACGATCTGCTGGGCGCGGTGCGCAAACTGGTGGGAACGCAAGCGCAGAAACACAGTTGAGGAGCCAGGCAAACCGGGCTGGAAGCCCTGAATAGAAAATAATGCCTGACGTTGAGGTGCTAGCGGGCGTGAGCGAAGCGGGAGCCCGCTGCCGAAATCCCGAGCGGGAGCGAGGGAACTGATCGCAGTGAATTTTGGGTTTTGAATGATGCCGGACGAGCAACCACAACTCGAACCGTTGTCGGCGGAAGCCGAGCAGCTGGAGTTGCTGCCGCAAGCGGAGCCGGAACGGCAATACTGTATTTTTCGCACCGGCCGCGAACGTTTTTGTTTTTCCGTGCTTGACGTGGAGGAAGTCGTGGAATGGCCGGGGTTGACGCGCGTCCCCCTGGCGCCCGCCTTTCTGATGGGAATCTTTAACCTGCGCGGTTCGATCGTGCCGGTAGTGGACATCGCGTTTACCGAAGGCCGCCGTCCTGATCTGCCCCCGCGTCACGTGGTAGTGGCCAGCCTGAAGGCTGAAGGCGACCGTGACGAACTGCGCATCGGCATCGCGGCCGACGAAGTGATTGGGACCTATAGCACGGCGGATTCGCTGTTGGTCGAGGAAGCTCCAAGCGACGTGCCGCACTGCTGCGGTATGTTGCGGCATCAGGACCGCCTGGCGTTGGCTTTGGACTTGAGGAGATTGACTGAGGCATTTCCAGTTCCGGTGATTTGAGATCGTAGATTCTGCTGTAAGTGCTCGCTGGTGTGGAAGCACAGCGACAGGATATTTGGAGGAAGTTATGAAAGGTCGATTGCATTCGGCCCTTTGGCTGTTAGTCGGGTTTGACGGAGTAGCCATATTCGTTGTGTTGTGGCTTGCTTTCCATGGTGGACAGCAGGCCCATACGGCGGCTGGCCTGACGGATTTCAGCGGGCTCAACGGCTACACGCTCGGGGCCATTGTCATATGGCTGGGGGCGAGTCTCGTGACGTTCATCGCCATCGCCAACAAGGTGATCGCCCCGGTGAGAAACCTGACCAATTTTGCCGAGCGCTTCGCCCAGGGCGACTATCGCGCCCGCGCTGCGGTCGAGTCCGCGGATGACTTCGGTTTCATCGCCGAGAACTTGAACCGCGCCGCCGAGAGCTCCTCCCGCGCCATCTTCAACCAGGAGGCGCAGGAGAACCTGCAGAAGAGCGTGACGGAGTTCCTGACCATCGTCAGCCAGATCGCGCGCGGCGACCTCACGCTGCGCGGTCGCGTTACCAACGACGCGCTCGGCAACGTGGTGGACTCGGTCAATTACATGCTTGACAACTTCGTCAAGGTGCTGGAGCGCGTGCGCAAGGGCGCGGTCGATGTGCAATCGAGCGCCAACGAAATTTTGATCGCCTCGGAAGAGATGTCCACCGGCGCCATCCAGCAGGACCAGGAAATCACCAACACCTCTTCCGCCGTGGAACAGCTCACGGTGTCGATGAAGCAGGTATCGAATAACGCCGAGGCCAGTGCCGAAGCCGCGCGCCGCGCGCTCGATGCCGCCGAGCAGGGCAACCGCTCGGTGCGCGACACGCTGGAAGGCATGCAGCGTATTCGTTCTTCGGTGCAGGCCACGGCCAAACGCATCAAGGCTCTGGGCGATCGCTCGCTGGAAATTTCGGAAATCGTCAACGTGATCAACGACATCACCGAACAGACCAACCTGCTGGCACTGAACGCCGCCATTGAAGCAGCGCGCGCCGGAGAAGCTGGACGCGGCTTTGCCGTCGTCGCCGACGAGGTCCGCAAGCTGGCCGAACACTCGCGCAACGCCACCAAGGACATCGCGGCATTGATCAAAGCCATCCAGGCGGAAACGAACGACGCCGTGGTGGTCATGGAAGAAGGCACCAAAGAAGTGGAGATCGGCGCCAAGCTGGCCGATCAGGCCGGCCGGGCGCTGGATGCTATTTCCAGCGTAGTGCGGCAATCGGCCGAACTGGTGCAGGAGATCTCCCTGGCTTCCAAGCAACAGGTGCGCGGAACAGAAGGCGTGGCCAACGCCATGCAGATCATCTCCAACATTACTCGCCAGACTTCGCAGGGCGCGCGGCAAACGGCGCGCACCGTGGAGCAGATGGTTCACATGTCAGAGCAGCTCAACGAAGCACTCTCGCAGTTCCGCGTCTCCAACGCCGGCCCCAATGAATCGCGGCCTGAGCTGGTGGCTGCGGCGCGGCGCTAGGTCCACGCGGTATAGGAGAAAGCGGGATGGGCGGCATGCAGGTAACACTCAGCGACCACGAACTGAGCGAGATTCGCGGCTTGATCGAAACGCGCTCGGGAATTCTCTTTGACGATTCCCGCGAGCGCTTCTTCTCCAGCCGTGTGCGCGAGCATGTGGAGGCGCGCAAGCTGTCCCACGGCACCGACTTGCTGCGGCTCATCAAGAATTCCAACGTTGAATATGACTCGCTGCTGCAGCGCCTGCTGACGCAGGAAACGTCGTTTTTCCGTTACCCCGCGGCGTTTGAGGCCCTGGAGAAGAAGGTCCTGCCGGAACTGCACATGAAGAAGTTCTGGGAGAGTCCACGCTCGCTGCGCATCTGGAGCGCCGGCTGCGCCACCGGTGAAGAAGCCTACTCGATCGCCATGACTGTGGCCGACGCACTGGAGTTCGCCGACGCCTGGAACATCCACATTCTGGCCACCGACGTCAGCCGCCAGGCTCTCGAGTATGCCGAACACGGCGTCTACGAAGCTCGTCAGCTCGAGACCGTGACGCCCCGGCAGCGCGAGCAGTATTTTTCCCGCGGCAGCGGCCATTTTGTGGTGAAACCGCGCATTCGCAATCTGGTGACCTTTGCTCCCATGAACCTGGCGCAGGTGGTGTACATGGGGAAGTTCGACTGCATTTTTTGTATGAATGTCCTGATTTATTTTTCGCCGGAGCGGCAGGCCCAGCTCATGCAGCGCTTCTTTGAATATCTGGAGCCGGGCGGTTATTTGTTTCTGGGCCACGCTGAAACCGTCAGCAAGGCCGACGTGAAGTTCGAGACGCATGTATACCGCGATGCGCGCATTTATCAGAAGCCGGCGGCATCACGTCAGGCGGCTGTCGCACAGGAGAGGGCTTGAACGACCACGGGACAGAATTCGTAGAAGTATTCCTGCAGGAGGCGTCAGAACGCCTGCAATTCCTGCGCGAATACGCGGGTATTCTCCAAGACCCGTATCCGCGACCGGAGGACATTGAGCGCCTCCACATCGCGGCCCACGCCCTGGCCGGGACCTCGGCGTCCTATGGCTTCCCGCTCTTCTCGGAGATCTCCAGCAAGCTGGCGCACATCTTCCAGTACGCCATGAACGCGGGCATCTCCGCGGAGGCCGCCGCGCCCCTGGTGGAGTTCGTCTTCGACGCCGTGGCCATGCTCGAGTCTGATCTGATCATGATCAGCACCAACGCCAGCGAGGCTGACGACGATATCTTCGTCTTCAAACAACGGTTCCCGTTTGCTTTTCAGCCGGCTCAATCTGCTGAGCCGCCGGTGCGTGTCCCGGTCTCCGAAGAAAAAACAGAAAGTGCAGAAAGTAAAGACAGGAACGAAGAGCCGCAACCAGTTTCCCTGGAAGACACGCCCGTAGCTATCGCTCCGGAAGCGCCGCCGGAGCAATTGCCGCAAGACGACGAAGTTGCCGCGGAGGTGATGGAATTTTTTGTGCCGGAAGCGGAAGAGCATCTCCAGGTGGTCACGCATTGCCTGCTCTCGCTCGAGACGAGTCCCGGTCCGGAGCAGATTCATCGTCTGCTGCGCGCCATGCACACGGTGAAAGGATCGGCCGCGCAGGTCGGCTTGCACCGTATCTCGCACGTGGCGCATCGCGCGGAAGACCTGATTGGGCGGTTGCGCGACGGCGATCTGAAACCCAGCGCGGAAATCATCGATATTTGTCTTGAAGCCGTCGACGTCCTCAAGAAATTCCTCTACCGCCAATGGACCGGCGAAGACGAAATGCAGGTGGCCGTCCAGGCCTTGTTTGCGCGCATCGGGCGCCTGGCCCCGGCAGAAACGGAGACGGAGGATGGCGAGCCCGCGGCCGCTGCCGCTACAGCTACCGCGATCGCGGAGACGGCTTCTGTGGAAGCGGCGCCTCCAGCCGTGCTCGCCGGCGAAGAGAAACATGCTCACCTGATGGATCTGGAACTGGAAGAGCCGTCGCCGGCCCATTTGGCCATCGCACCGCCGTCGCCTGCGCCGGTGGCGCCGCCCGTCATCGCGGCTGAGGCGAAGAAGCCCGAAGCGATGACCGACGAAGAGCTCCTGCGAGAAGAGCTCTTGAAGCGGGAGCCTTCGGCCATGCCGCAGTCCAAGTCGGTGCGCATCGCCCTCGAGCGCCTGGACCGGATGATGAACGCGGTGGGCGAGCTGGTGATCAACCGCACGCGCATGTTGGGTCGCGTGGCCGAACTCGAACGCCTGGCCGACGTCCTGAACTTCTCCAAGGGACGCATGCAGGATAAAGTTTCTGAATTCCAGGAGAAATACGAATTCAGCCGCATTCATACTGTTCCGGCCCAGCGGCCTGCGAACGATCTCTTTCCAATGCGCGGAGGCTACTCCAGCTATTCCCATACCTTCGATCATGCGCTGGCCGAGTTCAGCGAGCTGGAGATGGACCGCTATGACGACTTCAACATTCTCTCCCGCTCGCTGACAGAGATCTCCGCCGACATCACTGAGGTTCTCACCCAGCTCGACGGCTTTGTCCGCCGTGTGGATTCCGACATCGATGAGTTCACCAAACTGGCGCACCGCCTGCAGGACGAGATCACCCAGGCGCGCATGGTGCCCATCGGCAACCTGTACACGCGTCTTTCGCGCACCGTGCGCGACGCGGCCAAGGCAGCCGGCAAGAAAGTCGAGCTCACGCTGGCCGGCGCTGAAACGGAGCTGGACAACAACATCATCCAGCAGATCTCCGACCCGCTCATTCATCTGGTGCGCAACGCGGTGGCCCACGGCCTGGAGCGCGACGAGGAACGATACCAGACCGGCAAGAGCGATCACGGCAACGTGGCCGTGCGCGCCTACCATCGCGGCAACCATATTTACATCGAAGTCGAGGACGATGGCCGCGGCATCGATTACGACAAAGTTCGCAGGACCGCCGTCGAAAACGGACTCATGAGCGCCGAGAGCGTGGGCGGATTGGCGGAGCGCGACTTGCTCGAACTCCTCTTCCAGCCCGGTTTCTCTACCGCGCCGCGAAAGACGGAACTCGCCGGCCGGGGCGTGGGCCTGGATGTGGTCCGCTCCAACCTGGCATTGCTCAACGGCGAAATCGAAGTGGAGACCGCAAAAGGCCGTGGCACCCGCTTTACGCTGAAGGTCCCGCTTACGCTCATCATCTCGCAAGCGTTGTTTGTACGCTGCGGGAAGACCATGTTCGCCCTGCCACTGGCCTTCGTGGAAGAGATTCGCCGGCTGAAGGTAAGCGAGATGGAAGAAGTCGGCGGCAAGGTGCTCACCAAGGTGCGCGATCTGGTCACAGAAGTCGTCCGACTGGATACCTCCATGGGCCTGGAGGCGATCCAGCCCATCAACGGCTACTTCCGCATGGTGATTGTCAACGTGGCCGGACGGCAGGTCGGGTTGGTGGTGGAAGACGTGGTGCGCAAGGATGAAATCGTGATCAAGAGCCTGGGCGAATACCTGCGCAACCTCAAACTGTTTCCCGGTGCAACCATTGCGCCGGACGGCAGCCTGATCCTGCTGATTGACGTCAACCGCCTGGTGGCGGGCGAAGCGATTGAGCATCGTCCGTTGATGACCAGCGCTACGGCCGCCCGGGTGTTTGCGCCCGGCGCCGCAGCCGCAGCGCGCGGCGCCATCCCGCAGGAGGCCATTGATTACGTTGCTCCGGAAAGAGTGGTGGTCCTGGTGGATGACTCCATCAGCGTCCGCAAGTTTGTGGGCCGGATGCTGGAGAAAGCCGGATACCGAGTGCGCCTGGCTGCCGACGGCCTGGAGGCCCTGGAGATCGCCAGCCAGACGCGCTGCGATCTGGTGGTCACGGATCTGGAGATGCCCCGCACCAATGGATACGAACTCCTCGCGCATCTGCGCCAGGACGAGAAGACGCGGCGCATTCCGGTCATGGTCGTGACTTCGCGCGCCGGCGCCAAGCATCGCGAGCGCGCCATGAAAGAGGGCGCGGTGGCATTCATGACCAAGCCGGTCCAGGAAGAGCCGTTCATCGCGGCGGTCACAAGGTTGATTGGTTCGGCTGCCGGCGCTCCCGCGGAGGGGCCGGCAGTGACGGTGCAGTAAAGGATTGATGAGATGACGTACGCAGGCAAGAGAACTCGGGTGCTGATCGTGGACGATTCGGCCTTCATGCGCAAAGTCCTGCAGAGCATTGTCGCTTCCGACCCGCAGCTCGAGGTTTGCGGCGAGGCCCGCGACGGACGCGATGCGGTCACGCAGACCGAGGCGCTCAAGCCTGACGTCATCAGCATGGATATCAACATGCCGCATATGGACGGATTGCAGGCCACCGAGATCATCATGTCCAGCAACCCGCATCCGATTCTGATCGTCAGTTCTGAGTCGCGCCAGGGGGCGGAAGTTACATTGAAGGCGCTGCAACTAGGGGCGATTGACTTCGTCGCCAAGCCCAGCGGTGGCGTGGACCTGGACATGAGTTCGGTGCGTGAAGAGATTTGCCGCAAGCTGAAGATGGCGTCCAAGGTACGAGTCGTGCGCACGGCGACCCGCTCTAAGCTGCAACAGGATGTGGCGTCTTCTGCCCCTCGAAGCGAGCCGGCTCCGGCAAGCTTCCCGCAAAATGGTCAGAACGGCAAAGCTGCGGCTGCGATCGCCGCGGCGGCGGCGGTAGCGCGCAGCTCAGGGAAATTTCCTATCGTCGTGATGGCGTCCTCTACCGGCGGACCAGCCACGCTGATGCAGTTTGCTCCTTATTTTCCCAAGGACTTTCCCGGAGCGGTGATCCTGGTGCAGCATATGCCCGGCAACTTTACCGATCAGTTCAGCCAGCAGCTCGGGGAAGTTTCTCGAATCCGGGTGAAAGAGGCGGAAGCCGGTGAAATCATCATGCCTGGGCATATCTATGTTTGCCCCGGCTCGCACCACCTGCGGGTTTCGCCTACGGGAAGAGTGTCACTGGACGACGGTCCGCGCATTGGCGGATACCGGCCCTGCGCCGATCTGACGCTGGAGAGTGCGGCCGATTATGCCGGTCCCATGTCCATCGGCGTGATCCTCACCGGCATGGGGAACGACGGCGCCAAAGGAGTGCAGGCGATCCGGGCCGCGGGCGGGTACACCATTGCCCAGGATGAATCCACGGCGGTGATCTTCGGAATGCCGCAAGAGGCGATCAAGACTGGCGCGGTGGACCAGGTGTTGCCCATGGAATCGATCTACCACGCCATCGAGAAGCGCATTCTTTTCATCTTCGGCTCGGCCAGGGTGGGGGCGGTATGAGAGAGAAACGTCCACTCCGGCGTCCCGGCTTGCATGAAGGCGTGATTCTGTTCAGCGTGGGCGGATTCAAGTTCGCCATTGCAGCAGGGGCGGTGAATGAGATCCGGGGGATGGAAGGACTGCAGGACTTTACCCTGGGCGGCATTTCCGCCCGCGTGGAAAAATTGCGGCACACCCTGGAACGTGGCGGGACAACATATTTCGTCGTGGACGCGGCCCGGCATTTCCACCTGGCCAACTCAGCGCCGGCGCGAGTGCTGATCTTGCGCAACTCGCCGACGGCAGTCCTGGTGGATGCCACCGACCGCATGATGGACATTTTTGCGCTTCATGCTCTGCCCCGCGCCTTTACCGGCGACGAGCGCATCTGGTATCGCGGGCTGGCAGTGGTCAACGGAGAAGTGGTGCCGGTGGTCAACCCGGCAGCGTTCTTGAGCAAAGCAGAACAGGAGCTTGTGCGCACCGGCCTGGAGCGGGTGCGAGGGATGGCGGCAGTATGATCGCGGAACGGGACAATTCGTACGTACTGTTTCCCATGGGCCAAAAGCGCTTCGCTTTGCCCGCGGAAATCG
>CAZFRV010000348.1:0-16725 GCA_964521445.1 uncultured Acidobacteriaceae bacterium | reverse complement strand
AAGGAAGTGGGCGCAGGAGCACCGCGTTGACTACGCTGAAGATCGCCGTGTTGGCGCCGATCCCCAGCCCCAGAGTAACCACCGCGACCGCCGTGAATCCGGGGCTGCGCCACATCAGGCGCAGGCCATAGCGCACGTCCTGGAAAAGTGTGTCCAGGAAGTGAACGCGGCGCGATTCGCGGCAATCTTCCTTGATCCCTTCCATGCCGCCGAATTCGATACGCGCCCGACGCCGAGCCTCTTCTGGCGCAACACCTGCGTCAACCAACTCCGTGGCCCGTTGCTCCAGGTGGAAGCGCAGTTCGGCGTCAAGTTGACGTTCAGTCTGCTGCTTCCGAAACAGGCGGCGAAACCAGTACATGAATCTTCTCCTACTCGACGGTACGCAGAATCAGGCCCACAGCGTCCGATATCTGCTCCCAGTTGCGGACCTCGGCCTCCAATTGCTTGCGGCCCTTGCGCGTAAGCGTGTAAAACTTGGCTTCGCGCCCGGTTTCGGTAGCGCGCCACTCGGCTTGCAGCCAGGCCCGGTCTTCCAGGCGGTGCAAGGCGGGATACAGCGATCCCTGTTGAACCTGAAAGAGGTCGTTGGAAATCTGCTGGATGCGCTGCGAGATGGCATAGCCGTGGATGGGCCCCAGAGCCACGACCTTGAGGATCAGCATGTCCAGGGTGCCCTTCAGAAACTCCGCTTTTTGATCGTTGGGGTTCATAGTCAGATGTTCGACATATTACACCTAGTAATCCGACATATCAACAGACGGCGAAGTTAGGAAAAAGTTAGCCCGTTGTGCGCATTCTCAATTGTTCCTGAGCCGAGCGCCCCACGATTGCATCTCAGCTCACGCGTGGCGTCAGCGGAGCGGGTTCCTCACCACGCGCCCCCTTCGCTAGCTCAGGGTCGCGGGATTCGGAATAGGGTGTCGTGATGGGTAGGTTTTGTTTCCTGTCCATAATTTCACGTCTCTACTCGTAGCGCAGGCAGACAATGGGGTCCAGGCCCGCAGCCAGGTTCGCCGGATAGTAGCCGAACCCCAGTCCTACGCCGACCGAGATCACAAACCCGATGGCCACCCAAAGATAAGAGAGCGTCGCCGGGACTGAGGGGACCAAGGCGCGCACCAGCACTGAGACGCTCGCCCCGATGAGAATGCCGATGGTGCCGCCCAGCAGCGTGAGCATCACGGCCTCCAGTAGAAATTGCAAGCGCACGTCGGCGCGTCGGGCGCCGATGGCTTTGCGCACGCCAATCTCTTGCGTGCGTTCCGTCACGGAGATGAGCATGATGTTCATCACGCCGATGCCGCCTACCAGCAATCCGATGGAGCTGATCACGGTGGTCAGGATCACCAGCGCGCCAGTGAGCTGGTTCCACAGGTTGCTGAGAAAGTCAGGCGAGCTCAGCTCGAAATCATTTTCCTTGCCGGCGGGGACACGGCGCAAACGGCGCATGGCCTGAATCACCTCGTCCTGCGCCTTATCCACGTTGACTCCCTCGGGAACGGTAAATGCCATCACCAGTTCTTTGTCTTCGGGATACTCTTTTCGGAAATTGCTCAAGGGGATGACGGCGAATACGTCCACTCCAGGCCCGCCGAACAGGCCCTGATCGTGGTCAAAAACGCCCACCACCTCGTAAGGGCCGCCGTTGATGCGGATGGTTTTGCCGAGAGCGTCCGTAGTGGGAAAGAGAGACTCGGCGATGGCTGCTCCCAGCACCACGACCGGGCGCGCGTGCTCCTCATCGAAGGCGGTGATAAAGCGGCCGCGCTGCACGTTGAACAGGGGTATCGCGTCGATATATTGCGGCTCGGCGCCGCGCACGATGGCGTTGTCCACGCTGTGGCCGCCGGCAATGAGCAGGTTGGTGCCCCCGAAGAAAATGCCTCGGGTGCCCACCGTGGTCACAATCTCCACGTCAGGCGCGGCTTCGCGGATGTAGTCGGCGTAGTTGTACTCCAGGTATTTGCGTGTCCGGATGCGTTCCGGCCAGTGCGTCGGGTCCGAGCCCGGCGGAAATCGCGACAGAAAATAGGTGCGCGATCCCAGGGACTCTACCTTGTCCTGCACAAATTTGTTCAGGCCGCCGATGATCGCCGCCATGGAGATCACCGAAGACACGCCGATGACGATGCCCATCACCGTCAGCGTGGAACGCACTTTGCTTGCGCGCAGCGTTTCCAGGGCGGCAAGAAAGTTTTCCCGGGCCTGGGAGGCGGTCATGATGGCCATTAGTCGGACCTCAACGCGAGAATTGGGTCCAGCCTTGAAGCACGCAACGCGGGATAGATTCCAAAAAATAGTCCCGTGGCGGAACTCAGAAATACTCCCAGCACCGCCACCCAAGCCTGCACCGAAGCCGGAAAGGGCGTAAAAGCCCGCAGGGCCATGGCGACCACAAAGCCGAGCGTGATGCCCACCATGCCGCCGGCCAGGCACTGCATGACGCTTTCCGCGATGAATTGCCGAAGAATATCGAGTTTGGTGGCGCCCACCGCCCGGCGCACACCGATCTCCCGGCGTCGCGCGGTCACGCTGACCAGCATCACGTTCATGATGACGATGCCGCCCACAATCACCGAAATCGCGCTCACCAGGATGAAGACGGCGAAGAACGCCCCGCTGATGCTTCGCCACAGGGCCATGTAACTTTCTTTGGTGCCGATGAAGAAGTCGTTTTCCGCTCCCGGGCCGAGCTTATGGCGCGCGCGCAATACCTGCTGCGCCTGGTCCTGCGCCTCGTCGAATTCGTTGGGCGTGGTCTTCACGTTGACGGTCAGGCTGGTATACAGGCCCTGCATGCTGAGATACAGCGGGAGCGGCACCATCACGAGGTTGTCCTGGTCCTGGCCCAGCACGCTGCCGATCTTCTCAATGGTACCGATCACGCGGAACTCATCGCTGCCGATCCGAATAGTCTCTCCCAGTGGATCGGCCCCGCCGAACAACTGCTGTACCAGCGTGTCGCCGATCAGGCATACAGCGGCCCGGTGGTCGGCCTCCGACTGGGTGAAGTAGCGGCCCAATTCCACGGTGCGCGTGTCGATGTCCGCCATGGAAGGCGTCACCCCGGAGAGATTGACGTCCTGCACCTCTTTATCACCGAAGCGGGCGCGTACCGGGCTGGTGACGGTGGCGCCTACTTCATCGCAGGCGGTACATTTCTCGGCGATGGCGCGCACGTCATCAAGCTCGATCTTCTTGTACTTCGCCGCCTTGGTGAAAATGGTGAAATCGGTCACCACGAAAGGCGTGCGCGAGATCTGAAACACGTTGGTGCCCAGGTTGGCGATCTTCTGCTCTACATAGGCGTTCGCGCCCTGCACGATGGTCATGACCGTGATCAGCGTGGCCACGCCCATGGTCAGACCCAGCATGGTCAGCGACGTCCGGAGCTTATTAGCGCGCAACGCGCTGAGGCATTGGGCAAGATTGTCGCTGACGGCCAGCATACGCGCAGAAACCCCCTGGCTTTTAGGTTACCAAATGCGCCGGGAGGGGAGAGCCGCCGCCGCGAAAGAAGGCTCCTTTAGTGATTTCCGGGAACGACGATGGAAGGTACGCACAGATTTACGCGTCGTTTTAGAATAGAAGACCGGAGGCTCCATGCCGGCACTGGAACCAGGAATTCGTGCGCCCGAGGTCAGTCTGACTTTCCTCGATGGGAGCAAGTTCGCACTCAAAGACGCGCTCACGCGCGGCCCGGTGGTAGCCGCGTTCTTTAAGGTGAGCTGTCCGGTGTGCCAATTCGCATTCCCCTACCTGGAGCGCATCTTCAAAGCCTACGCAAGTAGCGGCAAGTTCACGCTAACCGGCGTCTCCCAGGACGCAGCCTCGGACACAAAGGCATTCAATCGCGAGTTCGGCATCACCTTTCCTACGCTGCTCGACGATAAGGGCAAATACCCCGCGTCCAACGCCTACGGCCTCACCAATGTGCCCACAATCTTCTTGATCTCTTCGGAAGGCGAAATTGAGGCCTCGATCGTCGGATGGTCCAAGCCGGACATGGAGCAGTTGAACCAGAAGCTGACCCGAATCAGCGGCCTGCCGCCGGCGCAGATCTTCGCACCGGGAGAGAGGATTCCGGAGTACAAGCCGGGTTGAGAGTCGAAGAACTAAGTCCGCGGGTCGCGGAGAAAAGCAGTCAGCAATCCAGGAGTCAGCCAACAGCACTCAGCCCTTGGACTTTCCCGTCAGCCCCGAGTGTCTTTTTCGGGCCACCAGGACCAAATGTCTGTGTTCTCAACACGCACCAGTCGGGTCAGCTAGAATGTCTTTCTGGCTGAATGCTGATTGCGGATTGCTGAGTGCTCTCATGAGGAATATGAAGAACCTATTCGCCATCCTGTTATTGACTGTCGCTTCGATTCTTGGCGAGCAAACCCAAGCCGCCCTCCCGCCTGCGGCCCAGAGGGCCATGAACTCCATTGACTCAAAAAAGATCCGGGCGACGGTGAAGTATTTGTCAGACGATGCGCTCGAGGGCCGGGGCACCGGCCAGAAAGGCGGCGATCTTGCCGCCGATTGGATCGCGGCCCAGTTCAAGAGTTACGGACTGTTGCCGGCCGGCGACCATGGCACTTACTTCCAGAACGTCGCCTTCTACGGCGTGACCACCGATCCCAGCCAGACGCATGTGGCCTTTGTGTCGAAGTCGGGAACAGAGGTGGCCCTGAAGTTTGCCGATGACTTCGTGGCCACCGATCAGACCCACTCGGAGAAATCGCAGATCGATGCTCCCATCGTGTACGTGGGTTACGGGATCAACGCTCCCGAATACAACTGGGACGACTACAAAGGAGTGGACGTGAAGGGCAAGGCCTTGCTCATGCTGGTAAACGAGCCGCCTTCCGATGATCCCAATTTCTTCAAAGGCCGCGCCCTCACTTACTACGGACGCTGGACTTACAAGTATGAAGAAGCCGCGCGACGAGGCGCGGTGGCCGTGATCCTGGTGCACAAGACGGAGATGGCGAGTTATCCCTGGGAAGTAGTGCGCAACTCCTGGGGCGGCGAATCCTCTCTCCTGCGGGACGAAAGGGACCCCAAACTGAAATCGGCGGGATGGATTCAGCTTGAGGTCGCGCGCAAGTTGGCGAAGGCCGCGGGAATGGACCTGGAGCAGATGCTCAACGACGCGAACCAGCGGAGCTTCAAGCCGGTGGAGCTGGGCGTGCGCCTCAAGGAGACCATCGTGACCAAGGTGCGGCGTTTCGCGTCACGCAACGTAGTAGGCAAGGTCGCCGGTTCCGATCCCCAACTCAGGAACCAGGCGGTGATCTACACCGCGCATTACGACCATCTCGGCATCCATCCCAACGAACCCGGAGACAACATCTACAATGGCGCCGCCGACAACGCCACCGGATGCGGCATCCTGCTGGAAATGGCGCGGGCGTACGCCGGAGCGGCGCAGAAGCCGCCGCGCAGCATTCTGTTTGCCGCGGTCACGGCGGAAGAGCAGGGTCTGCTGGGTTCAAAGTATCTGGGTGAGCACCCGCCGGTTCCGGCGCGTGACATTTCGCTGGACTTGAATTACGACGACGTAGAGCCCTTTGGCGACCCCCAGCAGCTTGTGGTCTCGGGTGCGGAACGCACGACGCTCGAACCCCTGGTCGAGAAGGTGGCGCTCTCCTTCAAGCTGGCCATCCAGCCCGATGATCATCCTGAAGCCGGTCATTACTATCGCTCTGACCATTTCAGCATGGCTCGCGTCGGCGTGCCGGCTTTCAGCGTCAATCAGGGGCCGTTGTTCGCGGGCCATGACCTGGCCTGGGGCGAAGAAAAAGAGAGCGACTACGTGGCCCATCGCTACCATCAGCCTTCCGACGAATACCGCCCGGACATGGACTTTACCGGCAACGCCAAGATGGCCAGATTCGGATTTGTCCTCGGTTGGCTGGTGGCCGCGCAGCCCGCATTGGCGGGCTGGCAGCCCGGAGACGAGTTCGAAAAAGCGCGTAAAAACTCCTCGGCGAAAACCGGGTATTGAGTGCCCAAAGCGGGCTGCCCAAGGTGCCTATAGTAACCTCAGTCACTAACAAAAAGTGTTATAGAATCCGGCTTTCCCCCTTCCGACAACCGGCAGGCCCATGGCCTTTTCGTTCCTCCAACGCGGGAACCCGTCCGAGCACGCCCGTCAGCTCTCGCTGACGCGGTATGAGCCGCAGCTTGTCCTGGAAGACCTGGTTACCGGCATCGACAATGTGCGTCACGACGTTTTCCTGAGCCCTAAATTCACCGATGCGGTGCGACTGCACATTTTCAAGCTGATTGCAAAGCACGGCAACGTGGAAGAGCTGGCCGCCGAGCTGTCTGTCGGAAAGGGTGGAGAGGCGGTGACACGCGTCTGGGAGCAGCCTGCCCGAGCGCCCAAGGCATTCGACGCCTCTGAATTCAAACGGATGCTCACGGAACTGCACCTGGCTGCCCTCAGCCATGCCAAGGCCGAGAACAACGTTTGCCTGGACCTCTTGATGCGGCTGGCATCGCTCAAATTCCAGCGTTTCGAGTTGCTGAACCAATACAACCTGGTGCTGGAACGGTGCCGCACCCGCGTCAAGCAATACGAGGGGCCCAGGCAGTCGGGCATGGCGCGCACCGTGGAATTGCGCGAACGCTTTGTTCGTTTTCAGATCAACAAGAAAGCCATCCTGCGCCGCGCCGGCCAGGACCTGTTCTTCATCCTGCGCGACGCGGAAAAAGAGTCGCTGAGCAAGACCCGCCGTTCGCTCTTCGGCGAGACTGCGGCCGCGGCGTACGATCTGTTCATCAACCGACTCCTTTTCACCGAGGACGGCCAGGACAGCTACCTGAACGCAGAGCACTATGTAATGCTCGGCAACTACGACCACGATTCCGACCGCTTTCAAACCTTGCAGGAGGTTTCCGCCCGCTACCTGATGGAGCTGGGCATTGTCGCTGACGTGGAAGATCCCCTGGTGGACAGCATACTCAACGTTCCCGAAAACGCGCAGGAGATCATGAACGGCGGCGCCCCGGATGAGAGCACCGCGAAGGGCAAGGCGCAAAAAGCTTTGCTCGGCGCCTGGGTGGACCTCCTGGAGCGGGAGGATGTGATCCAGAGCGTGGTGGCTTCCTATGAAGTGGTGCCTCTGTTGGCCCAGTATTCGCCCCCGATCAATCCCCAGCAACTCAAGAATTCATTGATCTCCCGCGCCGAGCAAAAGCGCGTGGAAACACTGTTGGAAGAGCACGGAAAAATCTCTCCTGACAATCTCCATGCCGCGGTGAAGAAGGTTGCCGCTTGCCGGCCGGCGGAGCGCGCCCGAATGGCGGCGCGCTTTTTCACGGATTTCACGCGCTATCATCGCGACCTGCGCCGCATGGAAGCCGTGGTCTCAGCCATGGACAGCGTCAACGTCATCAGCAGCGAACGCTTCCGCGAGCTGTCCGCCATCAACAACACGCTCTACGAGTTTCTTCTGCCGCAGGAGCAACGGCCCGCGGAAGAGGAAAAAGTGATTCATCACGTGGTGTTGAAGGCCGATATCCGCGAGTCCACCACCCTGACTCGCACCTTGTTCGAACGCGGACTGAACCCGGCTTCTTATTTCAGCCTTAATTTCTACGATCCCATCAACAAACTCCTGCCCAAATACGAAGCCAAGAAAGTTTTCATTGAGGGCGATGCCATCATCCTGTCACTGTTCGAACGCGAAGGCGAGCCCGGCCTGGGCGTAGCTCAGACTTGCGTGCTGGCCAAAGAAATCATCGAAGTGGTTACTGCCTATAACGAGCGCTCGCGCTCCAACGGCCTGCCCAGCCTGGAACTGGGGATTGGGATTTCGTATCAGGATTCCGCTCCCATGTACCTCATGGACGGCACGCGGCAAATCATGATTTCCAAGGCCATCAACGAGAGCGACCGCCTCTCTTCCTGCAGCAAGGGCGTGCGCCAGTTCCTGGAGGACCGCGAGCTGCTGTTCAACGTTTTCTCCTTCAAGACGGTCGAGGACAGCGCCACCGGCGGCGAACCCAGCGAATTCCTGCTGCGCTACAACATCGGCGGCATTCACATCAACGAGGCTGCGTTTCAAAAGCTGCGTACGGAGATCTCGCTGCAAGCCTACGATCTGCAGGTGCCCATGATCTGGAGTGACACCACGGTGCGCGTGTATGGCGGCTCCGTGCCCCTGGGCCAGGGATCGTTTCATCGCATTGTCGTGCGCCAGGGCCGGATCGCCCATGTTGATCCTCGCAACTTCTCCCTCAAGACCATGACCGATCAACCCTACTACGAGGTCTGCGTCCACCCGCGAATCTACGAGGCCATTGAGAGCGTGCAGACCGCCGCAGTGGCGCAAGGCAGCTCAGTGTGAGTTCGATATAATTCAGCCACACTGATAGGAACAGCCTATGCTTGGCCGCCGCACTTACCTTCGCGTCTCTGCCGTTGCTTGCGCCGTATTAGCTTTCTGCATCCCTCTCTCAAGTGCGCCCAAAAAGCTTCCGCCCCAAGCCGATCGGATCGTGATTGTGAAATCGCAACGGACCATGACTCTGTTGCGCAACGGCGAGGTCTTGAAGACCTACAAAGTAGCGTTGGGTCACGAACCCCAAGGCGCCAAGACCCAACAAGGCGACAACAGAACTCCTGAAGGCCTTTACACCATCGACTCCCGCAACCCGCACAGCCAGTTCCATCTGGCATTGCACGTTTCTTATCCCAACGCGACAGATCGTGAGCGCGCCCGGAAGCTGGGGGTGGATCCCGGCGGCGCGATCATGATCCACGGGCTGCCGCAGTCTTTTGCCTGGATGGGAGCGCTCCACCGGCAGACAGACTGGACCCTGGGCTGCGTCGCGGTGACGAACCCGGAAATCGAGGAGATCTGGTCGCTGGTCCCGTTGGGGACAACGGTGGAGATCAAGCCCTAAGCTGATCAGAATCCGAACTTGGAAACGCGGAAGGGTACGCGGATAACTGCTTCCACGTCCACCGGTTGGCCATTCTTGGTTCCAGGGCGGAAGCGCCACTGCTCGAGGGCCATGCGGGCGTTTTCATCGAGCTGCTGGTAGAAGCCTTCGAGGATGCGCACGTCGCCCACGCTGCCGTCGCGGCGAATGACGGCATGCAGCACGACCACGCCTTCAATCTGCTCGCGCATCAGGTTCGCCGGATACGCTGGGTCAACTTTGCGGATAGCCTCAGGCGCGGTGAGATCACTTCGGTCAGCCGGGTCGGCATCCAGTTCGGCAAAGCGCACCGTCCAGCTTCCCATGGCCGAATTCACATTGGGCATGTTGAGGTGCATGGAATATCGGCGACGGCTGCCAAAGATCTGGCTGTCAATGCTGTCAGCGGCGGGAACGTTCGCGCTGGCGCTCCCCGGGTTTGCTTTCATCGCGACCGCCGGCGGCAATCGGGAAGCGGCACCCACCGCGTTGCCGACGGCATCCTTCTTGGCTGGCGGCGCGTCCACGACAACATTTGTAGGACCGTTGCCGGCTCCAGGGTGCTCGGAGCGCGAAGGAGATCCGGCCCTGGCCTCGGGCGTACCCGAAGCCCCCGCACGTCCGTCTGGCCCCGCGGCAAACTCACCCTTACGGTTGCCTTCCGGGACGCTCACGGCGCCATTTGGAGGCAAGGGATGCGCATTCAGCGCCAGCAACCGGCCCGCCTCCTCGATCTGTGCGCGGTCCATACCGCCGGCGATCGGCTGCGCGGGCGGCACCACAGCCGGTCTTTGTTCCTGTCCCTGCCCGGGCATCCCCGTTGCGGCCAAGCTGTGCTGAGTGGCGGCCTGCGGCGCCGGCACAACTTCAGGCTGCGCGGGCGTGAGCACTGCGAAATTAGTTCTTGCAATGGCCACAGAAGGCGGCCCTGCCACTTGCGGCGGCGCCTGGGCGGGAAGCTGTAACCGGTTGGGGTCGCGCCGTGCCACGTCCTCTGCTGGCTGAATCACGATCGGCCCGGGCATAACGGTGGCCAACCTCTGCTGGGCTTGAAGATTCGCCGCTATGGGGCTGGATGGGGCGATCACTTGAGGTTGCGGCGCCGGAAACGTCAGTCGGCTCACGTTGCTCTCGATAGACGGCTGCGCCGGCGCCGCTACTTCGGGCGCAGGCAAGTCCAGCGCTCGACGCCGCGCGGCTATGGGAGCCACGGGCAACGGTGTCCAAGCCACCAGGTTGGGCAGCGGAACATCGTGCTGCAAGAGCTTTAGGTCCGGCTGCTGGATGATGACCGTCTGCCTGGTGCTGGCGTGGTCCACGTTGATCGAGACGATTCGTTGCCGCGCGACTACCGGGTCCGCCTTTTGCGCGCGTTCACGCACGGGCACATCCGCCCGGCTGGCTCGTGGCCGCACCTCCGGCAGATACTCGGAAAGCTGGTAGCGCAGGACGGTGCTGGTTTGCGGAGGATCTTCGGAAATCACATGCGGCTGGTTGAGCCAAAGCAGGTTGCCGGCGTACACGCACGCCAGCGCGATCGCGTGCGCCAGGTAGGACTGCAGCATCCTTGTCCAGGCCACAGGACGGTGTACCAGCGCGTCCGCCCAGTACTCGCCCGGGGTGGCCGTCATCCAGACCTTAGGAGGATCCGGCCGGAGCAGGTCACCCAGGTTACGCAGAAATACGCGCAGCCAGGGCTCAGGCTCAATCAGCAGAGAGATGCTGCTGATGGGAGCTCTCACCGGTTGGGCTGGCGTTTTCGTGCTGGGCTGCATTTGGCTTGACCTACCCACTGAAGTAGAAGGATTATATCTGTCAAAGCCCTGGAACGGTCAGGACCGCCTTCATGCATAGTTGGAAGACAATTCTGGTGTTTTTGCTGGCTGTGGGCCTGGCTGCAACTGGCCAGACAAAGAAGACACAACCCAAAGCTCCTCAACAAGATAGCGCCCAACCCGCCGCACCGGCGGAAGATATATCCGGGATGTACACCTTCACCAACGAAGGCGAGTTCCTGCAATTCACGCGGGATGAGAATGAGATAACGGGCTACGTTTCGCGCATGGGCGATTCGGAGAGCGACCGCGGAGCCTTCCTGGACCAGTTTTTCAGCAAAGCCTCCGTGCAGGGCCACGATGTGACCTTTACCACCAAGCCGGTCCATGGGGTCTGGTTTGAGTTCAAAGGACGGTTCGATCGCGGTCCGGGCAAGACCAAGGCTGAAGATGGCTATTATGTTCTACGAGGCACGCTGACCGAACTCGCCACCAGCGCGGACAAGGGCACCACCACCAGCCGTTCGCGGCAGGTGGAGTTCAAATGGCTGGCTCAGCCTCAGGAGGTGGAAGAATCCAAAGGGCAGCCGAAGAAGAAATAGCTCCACCAAATCCGCTTCAGGCCGCATTGGCGCACAACGAGGACTGTTTCTGCCGGTTTTTTCCACCAGTTTCCACAGAATTCCGTGATCTCCACAGAGTTTTCCACCGAAATCGCCGAAAATCCCCGTTGACCTATTGAATCCCCCTCAGCCCTTCCTTGATAGTGCTGACACTCAAGTGTGCGATGTTCGCACGCGAGGATCGCCCGGTCCGGAGAGGATCGGGGGCACACTCTTGAAGAGTCTGTGCTTGAGCTGAATCTGCACGGGCTGCACCGCTTCGGCGGTTGCGGTCCCATGCCCTCCCGCTGCGGCGGGTATGGCGTGAGAATGGCTCGCGTGAATCCGTGAAAACTTGCCGCGCGGCAACACGCGGCCGGCGAACATCTCACCCCGCAAACTCGGCCTGTATGGCTGGTACAGGCCGGGTTTTTAAAATTGGCGATATACCTAAATCGGAGTTTCAGTAAATTAACACAATTTGGAGGCAAATGTGCCTTGGCGCCGGGGGAAAGTTCCGTGTTTGCTGGGTGAATTTGCCGCGCTTCGCTTGGTCTTCGCCATATAATGCCCTTTGTAGCTGGATTCAAGATGCAACAAGACAACCGCTAGTCGAGAACCAGGGGAGATGGCGACCACCGATTACAGTCTGGATCGCGGCTTGCCGGCCAGTGCGGACGCGGAGCGAGCCGTGCTCGGCGCCATCCTGCTTGATAATCAGACCTACCCTCAGGCCGCGGAGTTTCTGCGCGCCGAAGATTTTTCGCTCGACTCCCATCGCCGCATCTACCTGCGCATGATGGAGCTGGCCGAATCCGGCCGCGCCATTGACTACGTCACGCTCACCGAGCAGCTGGGCCAGCACAAGGAGATCGAGTCGGTCGGCGGCGTGGCTTACGTCACTTCGCTTACCGACGGGCTGCCCCGCGTCAAGAACATCGAACAGTACGTCAAAATCGTCAAAGACAAGGCGCTATTGCGCGGGCTGATCCACGCCGCATCGAGCGCCATCCAGAGGGCCTACGAGCAGGAGGCGCCGGCGGAAGAGATCGTGGACGCCGCCGAATCCGCCATCTTCCAGGTGGCGGAAAAGCGCATTGGCCAGGGCTTCATGGCCATCCCCGACATCGTCCGGTCCTCGTTCGGCTCCATCGACAAGCTCTACGAGCAGGGCCAACGCATTACCGGTCTCGAAACCCACTTCGAAGATTTTGACGGGATGACCAGCGGCCTGCAGAAGTCTGAGTTGATCATCATTGCCGCGCGACCATCGATGGGCAAGACGGCTTTCGCCATCAATATTGCCGAGAACGCCGCCGTGCGCGATAAGAAAGTGGTCGGCGTCTTCTCGCTGGAAATGTCGCGCGAGTCGCTGCTCTTGCGCATGCTCTGCTCGCAGTCGATGGTGGATTCGCACAAGCTGCGCACCGGCTTCCTGGGCCGCGACGACTACCGCAAGCTGGTGGACGGCTTGGCCGCGCTGGTGGATGCGCCCATCTTCCTCGATGACACGCCGAGCATTTCGCTCTCCGAGATGCGCGCCAAGTGCCGCCGCCTGCAACAGTCCCAGGGACGCCTGGACATGGTCATCGTCGACTACCTCCAGCTTGTCGCCTCGGCGCCACTGGGCGCGGCCGGACGGCGTTACGAGAACCGCACCCAGGAAGTTTCCGCGATCTCGCGCGGCCTGAAGGCCATGGCCAAGGAGTTGCGCTGTCCGGTGGTGGCGCTCTCGCAATTGAGCCGCGCCCCGGAGAACCGCACCGGCAACAACCGTCCGCAACTCGCCGATCTGCGCGAATCGGGCGCTATCGAGCAGGACGCCGACGTAGTGGCCTTCATCTTCCGCGAAGAAGTCTACAAACCCGACGATCCCGACCTCGAAGGCAAGGCTGAGTTGATCATCGCCAAACAACGCAACGGTCCTACGGGGATCGTGAAGCTGGCGTTCATCAAGAGGTCGACGAGATTTGAGAATTTGGCGAGTGAGAGCGGGGCGGGAGAGTATTGAGCTGCTAATGGAAGGAAAGAATATATGTCCACCAAATTGCCATACGTGAATCAGCCCGGAAGCATGGTCAAGATCTAAGAGGCTTCATCAATGGATATTCCAAAGGCTCGTGCCCTGGCGATCGCCGTCAAAACTATTGGACTGGCACACAGGTTCCTGCGGTGGCGAGTTCTTCAAGAAGGCGTCGAGCCTTGATGGCTTCGGGGAAGAAGAAGACCGGTGGCACCACCAGCCCAAAAGCAACCATCCCCCACGCGATCAATATTTCGGGACCCTGGCCAATTGGGGAAAGCGCCCAACTTCCCGCCATCAGCAGCCAGACTGCCATGAGGACGGCGAGCAGCGGATGCACGAACATGGTCACTTGCAGCCGAGAACCTCCGCCTGTGAGACTGATTCTCCCGCGGATGCGGGGAAGAAAGGAGTTGTAGTAGCCCGGTTCAATGTTTCGCCGCAGCTTGAACGACGTTTCGCGCACTGAGCCCCAAACCAATTGGAGGTTTCCGGGTTCCTGTAAGTCGCTGGCTGCCAAAAGAACTCGGGCCGTTCGCGAGTAACGGCGCGAATCCTGGCGGCCACGGCTTCTGGCGCCAAGCTTACTTCAAGCTGAAACCTGTAGAACGGCATAGCAGCGGCGATTATTACAGGGTAGGCGCTCTTCAAGCCAGATATAGCGCCATCCCCAACGCGCGGTTTGGTTCAGCGAGCTTGCAGGGTAGGGCGCCGCTACGGATACACCGGCGGCAAGTCCGTCCCTACTCACAGCGCAGCGCCACCATGGGGTCCACGCGCGACGCGCGGCGCGCTGGGCTGTAACCGGCGGCCAGGGCGATCATGAAGATCAGGCAGCAGGCGGCGGCGAAGGTCAGCGGATCGGTGGTTTTCACGCCGTAGAGGAAACTAGCCATGAGCCGGGTGAGCCCAAGCGCCGCGACTACGCCGATGAGCATCCCCACCGCGGCCAGCTTGAGCGCGTGGCCCAGAACCAGGCGGCGCACTTGTCCGGGTTGCGCGCCCAGCGCCATGCGCACACCCATCTCATGCGTGCGCTGGCTGACCAGCCAGGCAATCACGCCGTACAGCCCAACCGCAGCCAGAAACATCCCGGCAAGTCCCAGCGCCCCCACCAGCCCGGCGCTCATACGATCTTCCCACAAGGCGGTGTGCATGAGCTGGGTGGCGGTAAATACCTCCAGGATAGGCAGGTTGGCGTCTCTGGCGTGCACCGCCTCGCGAATGGACGGGATGACCGAGCGCGGATTGCCCGCGGTCTCCACGATCAGCGTGCCATCGGTGTCCGGGGCCTGGGCAAAGGCAAAGTACATGTAAGGCTCCGGCGTCTCATGGATTCTCATGATCCTTACCGGCTCGGTCACGCCGATGATCTCGAAGTCCGCCCCTTCCACGTTCAGGTGCTTGCCCACCGGATCGGCGTCCGGCCAATAACGTCGGGCCATGGTTCGATCGATGAGAGTCACTTTTGACTCGGGTCTGGCGTCGGCCGGCGTAAAACCGCGACCCTCAAGGATGGCTGCGCCCACGGTGTGGAAGTAGTTGATGTCCACCGCGTTGAACTTGATGTTGACGCTTTGCTGGCCGGACGGCAGATCAATGCCGGGGATTTTCGTTTTGTATGCCATTCCCCCGCCGGACCCGCTGAGCAGAGCGCGCCGGGCAAAGCTGGCCTGCTTCACCCCCGGCAGGGCCTCCACGCGCTCGACCAGCTCCCGAAACAATGCTGTGCTCCTTTGCCGGCTGTAACCCGCCAGATCCGGCGAAAGGCTGAAGAACACCAGGTTCCTTTCTGCGTCGAATCCCGGCCGGATGTTGGCGCTGTTGACCAGGCTGCGCACCAGGAGCCCGGAGGCGGAGAGCAACACCATGGCCATCGCAATCTCGCCCACGACGAGAACGTTGCTCAGGGAGATATGCCGTCTGCGAGCGCCTTTTCCTTCCCCTTTGAGCGCGGTCACCAGATCCGGCCGGGCCGCACCCAGCGCCGGCGCCAGTGCGAAGATAAGGGTCGCCGCCACCGAAATCGTTCCCGTAAAGAACAGGACCGAACTGTCCACGCGCATGTCGATCCGCAGAGCAATGATGGCCGGAGGCATGAACACCGGCTGGACTTGAATCAGCCAGCGGGTGAGCAGCAGACCTAGAGCCGCGCCGGTAAAGGCCAGCAAAAGGCCTTCCGAGAGCAGCAGGCGCAGCAGCCGGCCGGGTGTGCCGCCGAGCGCGGTGCGGATGGCGATTTCCTGGCGGCGAGCTTCCGAACGCGCCAGCACCAGCCCGGCTACGTTGGCGCAGGCCACCAGCAGCACCAGACCGACCGCGGTCATCAGGAACAAAGCAGGCCTGATGGCCTCGCGCAGGCGATCGGCTTCCGTCACCAGGGCGAAGGTGCGGCCCTTGTTGGTAGCCGGAAAGTTTTCCGCCAGCCTGTGGCTGATGATCTCGACTTCCGTTTGCGCGCGGGCCACGGTTGTTTCCGGACGTAGCCGCGCGATGAGCTCATAGTCTCCGGAATTTCTTGCCTCAAGCTCTGCACTGGGGACTTCCTCGTGGGCCGGCAGCCAGGCGTCGGTCGGGACCATGCGTTCGAGCCCACGGAAGCCCGGCGGGGCCACACCGATCACGGTGTACGGCTTTCCACTAAGCACAACGCTTTTCCCCACCAGCGAGCGGTCGCGCCCGAACTCGCGCTGCCAGAGTTCATAACTCAGGACCACGCTGGGCCCGTTTTCTGCGCGCTGCGCACGGGAGAACATTTTGCCTGTCGCCGGGTCCAAGCCAAGCACGGAGAAGTAGTTGGGAGAAACTACGTCCACCAGGATCAGCCGGGCGTCGGCGCCCAATTTGAGGAATCGTGCCTGGCGGGAATAGGCCAACACTCCGGAGAACGCGGCCGCTTGTTGGTTGAGGTCACGGTATTCGGGGTAGGAGAAGTTAGGGTCTTCGCCTTGTGGCGTGCGGGCCACGACACTGGCCAACTGCCGTGGGTTGCGCGCCGGCCATGAGCGCAGGTAGTTGGCTTCAACCAAGCTGAAGACCGCGGAATTCAGGCCAATCCCCAGCGTCAGCGAGAGGATGGCGATCGCGGAAAACCAAGGGGCTTTGCGGAGAGCCCGCAAGGCGTAGCTAAAGTCTCCAAGCAGCGTCGACATCGGTGGTTCCTGGCAGCAGAAACTAAGGATGGCAGAGCGGAGGAATGAAGGTCGGTGATCCGCGTCACGGGCCGGTGTGAGAAGAAGTCATGCGCATTTTGCAAGGAGCTGGCGGCCATTTAACATGCAGGACACATGCTCCCCACCTCCCATGACCGCATTGACATCGTCAACGCCCTGCGCGCGTTTGCCGCGATCTTTGTAGCCTGGGGACACTTCTCACTCGGTCAAGGTCGCTGGCTGAACTGGAG
>CAZFRV010000347.1:0-12314 GCA_964521445.1 uncultured Acidobacteriaceae bacterium | reverse complement strand
TAGTCAACGCGGTGCTCCTGCGCCCACTTCCTTTTCCGGATTCGGGCCGGCTGGCGCAAGTCTGGCATGTCCCGCCGGCCAAGAGCTTTCCCGGCATGAAGACTTTCGGCGTTTCAGCGGCGAACTACCTGGACTGGCGCGCGCAGAACAGCTCGTTCGAGGACATGGCCATCTACACCGGAACCAGCTTTACGCTCACCGGCCACGGCGATCCTGAATCGGTTACCTCGATCCCGGCTTCGCCGAACTTTTTCGCCGTCCTCGGGGCACGGCCCATCCTAGGCCGGACAATCGCGCCGGACGAGGACGAACGCGGCAAAAGCAACGTGGCGGTGCTCACCTATTCGTTCTGGCAAACGCACTTCGGTTCGGATAAAGGCGCCATCGGGCAGAGCATGACCTTGGACAGCGAGAGCTACCGCGTGATCGGCGTAATGGGTCCGGAGATGACCTATCCCGGTTACGGCGTGAAAATGTGGACGCCGCTCACCTGGACCGACAAGGAAAAGGCAGTTCGCGGCGAGCATCACTTCGGCGTGATCGCGCGCATGAAGAAGGCAGTTTCGGCGCAGCGAGCGCAAGCGGAGATGGACGCGATCTCCAGCCGCCTGGCCCGGCAATATCCTGAAGATGACGCAGGATGGGGCGCGATTGTGATTCCGCTACGCGAGGACATGGTCGGCGACGTTCGGCCTGCCTTGCTCATTCTCCTGGGCGCGGTAGCTTTTGTGCTGCTCATCGCCTGCGCCAACGTAGCCAACCTGATTCTGGCCAGATCGCTCGCACGGCGCAAGGAAGCCGCCATACGTTCCGCGCTCGGAGCCACCACCCGCCGCATGTTGCAGCAGGGCCTGGTCGAGGCCACGATGCTGGCGCTTGCGGGAGGTGTAGCCGGGGTCTTGCTGGCGTCACTGAGCACCAATCTGATCGTGCGCTTCCTGGCGCAAAAACTGCCGCGAGCAGACGGAATCGGTATCGACGGCAGCGTGCTCGCCTTTACTTTCTGCATTTCGATCTGCACCGGCGTTCTCGCCGGGCTGCTACCGGCGTGGCGGCTGATCAAGACCGACATCAATGAGACGCTGAAGCAGGCATCCGACCGCGCTGGCGTGGACCGGGGCGGCAATCGCGTCCGCGATATTCTCGCAGGAGCGGAAGTAGCTATGGCCATGGTGCTGCTGGTAGGCGCCGGGCTGATGATCCGCAGCCTGTCATGCCTGCACCACATTGATCCCGGCTTCGACGTGAATCAGATCACAGTCATGGACTTGCCCGTGGGGCAAACGCGCTTCCCCAACCCGCAGCAACAAGGGGCGTTCTTCAACGAGGTCCTCACTCGCGTCCGCGCTTTGCCCGGTGTTGAATCCTCGGCGGTGATCGATTCGTTACCGATGAGCGGCGGCTCGCACCAGCCGATCGCGATCGAGGGCCGGCCGGCATTGTCGATGTCAGACCAGCCGGAGGTCGACGTTCGCTCCATCAGCACGGGTTACCTTCGCGCGATGCATATTCCGTTGCTGCGCGGACGGGACTTTACGGAGAGCGACAACGCGGATGCAGCCGGCGTGGTCTTGATCAGCCAAGGCATGGCCACACGCTTCTGGCCCAATGAGAATCCAGTCGGAAAGCGATTGGTGCTCACGTTCTTCCCCGCCAAGACCCGTGAGATCGTGGGAGTGGTTGGCGATGTGAGGCAGAACGGTCTCGACGACGCCACCGCGGACGCCACGCTCTACTCCCCGATGAACCAGCTTTCTGTGCCAGCGCTGGGCGAATGGAGATCGTTCGGCATGACCCTGGTGGTTCGCGCGGCGTCAGAATCCGCGGGCACCATTCCCACGCTGACACGCGCGGTTCATGAGGTGGACGCGGGCCAGCCAGTCGACAACGCTACAGCGCTGGCACAGTTCGTGGGCGAGACTCTTTCCCAGCAGCGATTCAATATGCTGATGCTTGCGGCTTTTGCGGGAGTGGCGTTGTTTCTCGCCGCCATCGGCATCTACAGCGTGCTGGCCTACGCGGTGAGGCGCCGCGTGCGCGAGATCGGCATACGCATGGCGCTGGGAGCCCGCCCGGCTGACGTCCTCCGCATGGTGCTCGGCCAGGGAGTGAAATTGGCCGTGGTTGGCGCGGCTGCGGGACTGGTGATCGCACTTGCCTTAACACGTCTGCTGGCCAGCCTGCTCTTCGGCGTGAAACCCACCGATCCGCTGACTTTTGTCAGCGTGGGCGTGCTGCTTTGCCTGGTGGCCCTGGCGGCCTGTTACATTCCGGCGCGGCGGGCGACCCGCGTGGATCCCAATGTGGCCCTGCGCTACGAGTGAAGAGCGGAGATTGCTCATGTACTGGATGCAGCGTTTGTTTCGCAAAAAGAGAACCGAACAACAGCTCGACTCCGAGCTGCGCTTCCACCTGGAGCAGCGGACTGCAGAACTCCTGGCACTCGGTGTGGCGCCGGAAGAGGCCCGCCGTCGCGCTCACCTCGAGTTCGGCGGCGTGGAGGGCGTGAAGGAGGAGTGCCGCGAATCCCGCCGCGTGCACATCGTCGAAACTCTTCTTCAAGACATTCGCTATGGCCTGCGCATGATGCACCGCAGCCCCGCCTTTACCACCGTGGCAGTCCTGACGCTTGCGCTGGGTATTGGAGCAAACACGGCTATTTTTTCTGTCGTCAACGGCGTCTTGTTGAACCCGCTTCCGTATCCTCACCCGGAACAGCTCGTGGCCCTGCATGAGAGCAAGCCAAATTTCAAGAATGGGTCCATCTCCTATCCCAACTTTATCGATTGGAGGCGGGAGAACCATTCCTTTTCCGCGATGGCGATCTTACGCGGCTATGGGTTCATCCTCACCGGAGCGGGCGAGTCTGAGCAGGTCAACGGACTTCTCATCTCCTCTGATCTTTTTGACATGCTCGGGGTCAAGCCTGTGATCGGCCGCTCTCTGCAGCCGGGCGAAGATGCCATCGGCGCGGCTCCGGTGGCATTGATCCACGCCGGCCTGTGGCAGCGCAAGTACGGCGCGTCGCCCGACGTTCTGGGCCGGTCCATTACGCTCGACGGCAGAAACTACACCATCATCGGAGTGATCCCGGCCAACATCGGCCTCGATCAAGGCTTGGGCCTCAACCAGGTATTCGTGCCCATTGGCCAATGGAACAATCCGCTGCTGCAGCAACGCGTCGCCGGACTGGGCATTCACGGAATCGGGCGGCTCAAGCCGGGCGTGAGCGTGGTGGAGGCGCGTGCCGACATGGACCGCCTCACGAGCAACCTGGCCGTTGCCTACCCGGAGGACGACAAGGGGATCGGGGCCAGCCTGGTGCCATTGCGCGAGCAGGTTGTCGGCAGAGTTCAGCCGTTGCTCATGGTGCTGCTGGCTGCAGTCGGCTTTGTGCTTCTGATCGCGTGCGTGAATGTCGCCAACCTGCTGCTGGCCCGCTCGACTGCCCGGACCCGCGAATTTGCCGTCCGCATCGCACTGGGGGCGAGCAAGAGCCGTCTCGTGCGCCAGTTGCTCACCGAGAGCACCCTGCTTGCCTTGGGTGGCGGCGGCCTCGGGCTTGCCCTGGCAGCATGGACACAGGGAGTGCTGGTGCGCACTCTGCCCGATGCCTTGCCGCGTGCGACCGAGATCAGGCTTGACGCCCACGTCTTGATCTTCACCACGCTGGTTTCCATCGTTTCGGGCATCGTCTTCGGACTGGCCCCGGCGCTCAAGATCGCCCGCCCGGACGTATTGACCCGCGCCAGGGACGGCGGCGGACAAAGTGCAAGCCGCGCGCGTCACCGCACGCAGAGCGCCTTTGTCGTGGTCGAGATCGCCATGGCGCGTGTGTTGCTGGCCGGCGCCGGCCTGATGATTCGCAGTATCAGCCGGCTGTGGAGCGTCAATCCCGGTTTCGATTCGCACAACGTTCTTACGTTCAGCATTTCCCTTCCGCCGT
Source organism: uncultured Acidobacteriaceae bacterium (assembly GCA_964521445.1). GTDB lineage: Bacteria > Acidobacteriota > Terriglobia > Terriglobales > Acidobacteriaceae > Angelobacter. The sequence continues at coordinate 8,368 of CAZFRV010000347.1, read as the reverse complement.
CCATGAACCAGGCGCCGCTGGAGACCATTCGCTCGGCGTTTCGCAAACTCAATGCCGACATCTCGTCCGTGCCCGGAGTCCAGGCGGTGGCGCCATCCTGGGGCGCGCTTCCCCTGCAGTCGGACGACGAATGGCTGTTCTGGATCGAAGGCCAGCCCAAGCCGGCGAACCACAACGACATGAACTGGGCGCTCAACTACGTGGTTGGGCCCGACTACCTCGGAGTCATGAAGACTCCTCTCCTGCGCGGGCGTTTCTTAGAGGCTCGCGATGATGAGCACTCTCCGCGCGTTGTGGTCATTGATGAGGCGTTCGCCGAAAAATTCTTTCCCAACCAGGACCCCATCGGAAAGAGGATTTATCTGGATCAAGTCGGCCCGAGCGATAGCAATGCGCCGGTTGAAATTGTGGGCGTGGTGAAACACGTGAAGCAATGGGCGCTGGACACGGATAGCCAGATGCTCCAGGCACAAATGTATCGTCCCTTCATGCAGCTGCCCGACGACGAAATGTCTTTGACGCCCAGCGGCACCGGGATCATGGTGCGCTCCCAAGGGGATCCCACGGCGCTTTTCAGCTCCATTCGCAACGTGCTGCGCCAGCAGAATGCCGAGCAGGTGGCTTACGGCGCTTTGAGCATGGAGGATACGATCGCACAAACTCTCGCCGCCCGCAGGTATGCGATGCTTCTGCTCGGAGGGTTCGCCCTTCTCGCCCTGCTGCTGGCCGGTGTCGGGATCTACGGGGTTGTTTCGTATGTGGTCGGTGGCCGGACACAGGAAATCGGCATTCGCATGGCCCTGGGCGCGCAGCGTCTGGATGTAATGCGCCTGGTTTTGGAAGACGGGGCCAAGCTTATCTTCCTTGGCATAGCAGTGGGCGTAGCCGCCGCTTTGGCGCTCACACGGCTCATGGCAACGCTGCTTTTTGACGTGAGCGCAACTGATCCTTTGACTTTCGCCTGCGTGGGAATTCTGCTGGCGGGCGTGGCGCTTCTCGCATGCTCGGTGCCGGCACGACGCGCTTCTCGCGTAAATCCGATGGTGGCATTGCGTTGCGAATGAATCAGACAGGTGTGATCTGGCGGAGAATCTTCCGCGCCAGTCCGGTCAAGGGCAGCCGCTCCGCCGCGCGCAACGGAACCCAGCGGCCGTGTCGGCGCGTGAGTCCCGCGCCGGCGAAAACAAGAACGGAGTAATCCGTGGTGGTGATGGAGTGGCGCAACTTTAGGATTGGTGATTTCCTCGCGGGTGCGGTCTTGAGCGGAGGTAGTTCCCACATCCCGGGCATAAGCGAACTCGATTGCGGACGCTGCTGGAGCAAGATACTGCCATTTCTGTTGGCCAGCCCGTAGTTGAGAACTGCTTTCAGGCGCGAAATTTGCCTGCGCCTGGGTTCTGGGCCGCGCGACACGCACAGTTTTTCGACAGGACACTTCGCGCACAAAGGCTTGCCAGGCAAACAGACCAGCGCTCCCAATTCCATCATGGATTGATTGAAGTCGCCGGGACGCTTTCGATCAAGCAATCGCCCGGCGCTCGCCCAGCATTCCTCGTTCAGCAACTCGCCACCGGTAAGCCGCTGCAAAACCCGCTTGACGTTGCCGTCCACCACCGCTACGGGTTCTCCGTAGGCAATGCTGGCGACGGCGTTGGCGGTGTAGCGTCCCACGCCTGGCAAATCCTGGAGCGCAGTCGCTGACGACGGGAAAGCGCCGTGGCGGCGAATGAGCTTTGCCGCGGCGTGAAGCGATCGCGCCCGGCGATAGTAGCCTAGGCCGCTCCACGCGGCCAGCACCGTCTGTTCGCGGGCGCCAGCCAGCCGCTTGGCCGTGGGAAACTGGCGAAGAAACTTTCTGTAGCGATCTTCCACCACAGCCACGCGCGTCTGCTGCAGCATGATTTCAGAAACCAATATGCGGTAAGGATCGCTTTCGCCGCGCCAGGGAAGGATGCGTTTCTCGCCGTCAAACCAAGCGAGCAGTTGGCGGCGAAACCTGTTGACGTTCAGCTTGCCCGGGAGCGCTCGCCTGGGGTCCATGGCGGAGGATTGTATCTCAGACAGCGCGTGGCCCGCGCACTCAGGGTCCCTGGATCGGCGTGTGCGTGGTAGTGGTTAGAATCCACCCGCCCTTGACCTGCTGCCAGACGGAAACCACCCGCAAGCCCGCACCCGGCGCGCCGTTCAAATGCAGGATGTAGGTCACCGTCATGTTCGACGTGTTCGGCTGGACCAGCACTTCGCCCAGAGAGAAATCTTTGACCGGCGTAGTCTTCCAATAGTCAACCCAGCCGCCACGGTCAAGAAGCTGGCCATTCGCATTGACTCCGGCAAACACCGGCGCCAGGCGGTACTCCACCTCTTTCCAGTCTTTATCGCGGATGGCCTGCCACATCAGCCGCTCATACTGCTCGGCGCCAGTGGCGTTCTTCCATGTGGGATGTTTGGACTGGCCCCCGATCGTGCAGCCGAGCAGCGCAACAGCCATAACCACGAAGGACACGAAGGAGCACGAAGAAATCAAATCCGGTTTCCCAGCCTTTGCATAATCCGGCATGAAGTCTCACCTTTTTGCGGCAAGGACAAAATCAAAGAGGCACAAAGCATACCAGCCTTTGTGCCTCTTCGTGTCCTGTGTGGTTAATTCTCGGTCCTAATCTCCGAAGACTTCTTCTTTCTCCGGCACCGGCGCGGGCTTGCCGTTGCCGTTGGCTGGAGCGATGGAGGCCAGAGGCACGAACCCGCCTTGCGGCTTGGGCTCTTTGAGAATGTGTTCGCGGTAGAGAGCTTCCATGCGCGCGTCTTCCGCGGACTTCTTCAGCTTCTCATCGCGGGCGCGGAGCTTCTCTTCACGAGCAGTCTTGGCGATGCCCAGGTCGTCCAGCGTGTGGTTGCGCTCGGCGTGGACATGTTCTTCGTTCAGGCGCAGTTTGTGCGCGCCTTCGGCCAGCCCCACGGCCTTGCCGCCGGCGAAGATCTCATGCCGTCCGTGCTCTTCGTACCACTTGGTAAGCGTCGAGGTCATGTGCATCTTCTCGATGATGTTGCGCCAGCCCACGCCGGTGTTGTAGGCGCAGAAGCTGATCTCGCCTTCCTGGGTGGCGTAAGGAATGATGCATTGCTCGGTGCGGCGGAAGTCGTAGTTGTAGAGATCCTGGAACCACATGCCGGCGATGAACAGGAAATTCCAGCGGTCGGTGCGGCGCTTCTTGATGTCTTCAATGGTGCGCTCGCCGGAGACTTCGCCGTATTTCTTGTCTGCCTTCTTGGTAGCGCCAAAGGTCTTGTCAAACTTCTTCAGCAGATCCATCAGCTTGAAATGTTTCGGGGCTTTGAAGGGATCGTAATTCTTCGCCAGGGCCAAGGCCATGCCGAAGACGGAAAGGAAGCGTCCGCGGCCGGCATCATTGATGCGGGCCACGTCCTGGGCGATGTGGTCGCCGTTCAGGAACGCCGTGACCGGGACGGCTTCTTTGGTCTGCTTGTCGATCATCACCGCCATGCCTACGCCGCAGTTGGGATGGCAGCCACAGCTCAGCTGTCCCCACTCGGCGCTGGGGCCGTGGATCAGATCGGCCCAATCGGAGAAGGTGGACATGAAGGAAATCGGGAACCAATCACGGGCGGGCTCGCCCAGGCCGGTCTGGCTCTTCACGTCGTGGGCCAGGTGGCTCAGGGTGTAGCGCTGGGCCTTGCGGCGATCGTCGGTGATCTCTTCATCGCGGCCGGTGAAGGACACCGGCTGGAAGCTCAAGAAGCTGATGGTCTTCGGATTGTCCAGCGCGAACTGGATGATGCGTCCCACCTGCTCGTTGTTGATGCCGTTGACGATGGTGGTGACGGGAACGATCTCCACGCCTGCTTCGTGCAGGTTATGGATGGCGCGCAGCTTCACGTCAAACAGGTTGCCAACCTGGCGATGCGCGTTAGCGGCGTTGCCGATACCGTCGAACTGCAGGTAGGCGTAGCGCAACCCTGCTTCAGCGGCCTGGCGGGCAAACTCGGGCGATTTGGCAAACTCAATCCCGTTGGTCGCAGCCTGCACCGAGTTGTAACCAACCTGGCGGGAGTAACGCACAGCGTCCAGGAAATAGGGCGAGAGCGTTGGCTCGCCGCCGGAGAACTGAACTGACATCTGCCGCCGCGGCTTGATGGATATGGCGTTATCCAGCATCTGCTTGATTTCTTCCCAGGTAAGCTCATGCACAAAGCCGACCTGGTTGGCGTCCATGAAGCAGGGATCGCACATCATGTTGCAGCGGTTGGTGAGATCGATAGTCAGCACCGAACCGCGGCCGTGCTTTACCGTGCTGGTGCCGTGGTGGTGCAGCTTCTCGTCATTGTGGGCGCGGATGTCGCGGCCCGGGAAAACGTCTTCCAGATGCTTGAAGAACTGGGTGTCGATGGCCATCACGTCTTCAAAATGACCATGAACCGGGCAATCTTTCACCATGAGAATCTTGCCATCGCGCTCGACGATGGTGGCCTTGATCTCGCCCACTTTTTCGTTGAGCAGGATCTCGTGGGGCAGTTTGCCGTCCACGATCTGCTGGCGGATTTCCGGCACGCACTTGGGACACAGCGAGTCCGTGGAGCGAGGCCAGCCGAGCGGCGGCTTGGTCTTCTCCCACGACTTCAGGAGCGGCTTGTCCGACCACTTGGGCGTGAATGCAGGCGCGGGCTTGATGCGGTTGACGCGATCAAAAACGGCCCAGGCGCCGCGAGCGGCGTAGGTCAAAACCTTTTCTGCGTACTTTACAGGCTTATGCATGGTGCGTTGCCTTCTCTCCTGCGCCGTCAGCGGCGCGTACCGCAGCTATCGTTCAGAAGCTAAAGGGATTTAACAAATCTAGTACATGGTAAGGTCATGAGCGCACCAGGATTAAGAAGGATTCCCTAAACGGCTGTAAATGGCGGTTCAGCGGTGCTCTCCCGCATTAAACGGAACCTGCTTTAGGGCGGCTAAGTCATTGGATTTAAAGCACAACCGGCGATCAGTCCAGTCGCCCGCCGTTGCTCCCTCGCATAGCTTTCTCCGAACCCGAGCCTGCGAATCCGCGTACATTAGTTTCATGCAAGACATTCTGCGCGACTGCGCCGGTTATCTGTGGCTGGCCCTGGGGATTTTCTGGTTCGCGGGGGCACTCACCGCCAAGCGCAGCGCTCGGACGCAATCGCCTGTCTCGCGATTGTTGCAGATCACGCCGGAGATCGCGGCCTTCCTCTTGCTCTTTGGCCGCTTCCGATGGCCGTCTTGGCTTCGCTGGCGTTTTACGCCGGATTCTCTGACTTCAGCATGGATCGGACTGGCGCTCACCGCCACCGGCATCGCCTTCGCCATCTGGGCGCGCTTGTGGATCGGACGCAACTGGAGCGGGCGCGTCACTATCAAGGAAGAACACGAACTCATTCAAAACGGCCCTTACGCTATCGTGCGTCATCCTATCTATTCCGGCTTTTTGCTGGCGATCCTGGGGACCGCGATCGTCCACGGCGAGCTGCGCTCTCTCTTGGCCCTTCCCCTGGCAACCCTGGGCTGGACTTTCAAACTGCGGATGGAGGAATCTTTCATGACCCAGCAGTTCGGGAGCGTTTACTTGGATTACAAGCGGCGTGTGAAGGCACTGGTACCGTTCGTGGTGTAGGTTGACTGCCTGTCGGGAACCTAATGCTAGAATCACTCTTTGTTTCGGAGACGCCCCATGGAACCCGTGAGAACCGGGTTACGCAATATTGCCGGAGACCTGCTGCGATCACGACCGGCGGAAGAAGCCGCGGTACTCGCTTGGCCGCTGGTCTGCGGGAAAGAAGTGGCCTCGCGGACGCGAGCAGCCGTTTTTGCCGAAGGCAGCCTGACCGTGGAGGTTCCGGATGCAACTTGGCGTGCTCAATTGAAGAGTTTTACACCGCGATATTTGTCCGGTTTCGCGGAATTGCTGGGGCCGGTGGTGAGGGAAGTGAGATTCAAAACCGCAATTGGCAAATAGCAATTGGCAATTAGCCAAAGCGGCTTGGTGTTTTGCTAATTGCTATTTACCAATTGCTAATTGCTGAAGTCTTCCAATGAGAATCACCGACAAAGACGTTACTCACGTTGCCGATCTGGCTAACCTGGATCTCACCGTCCAGGAACGCGAACGCATGGCTCGCGACCTGAACTCGATTCTCGATTACATTGACCGGTTGAACGAACTGGATACCGCGAACATCCCGCCCATGGCGCAAACAATTCTGCAGACGACGGACGTGACCCGCGAGGATGCTTTGCGTCCGTGCCTGGCGCATGAAGCCGCCCTCCAGAACGCTCCTGAGTCCGACGGAAAGTTTTTCAAAGTGCCGAAGGTGATAGAAAAACAGTAAATTAGTATTTAGTACTTAGCAAAAAGCGCGATGCCGCCGACCCCCTGCTTTAGCTGCTAAGTACTAATTACTAAGTACTAACAGCTTGTCTGTTTCTACGAAAAAAATGCATGGATCTTGGAGCCCTCACCATCGCCTCCACGCGCGCCGCGATTGCGGAGCGGCGAATCACCGCCACGGGCCTGGTGGAGAATCTCTACCGGAAGATCAAAGCTGAAGATCGGGACATACACGCCTGGCTGACTCTATGCGAGGAGCGCGCTTTTTCGAAGGCTCGGCGTATTGACGAGGTCGCAGAAAACGACGGCGTCTTGCCGCCGCTGGCAGGCGTGCCTGTGGGTATCAAGGACGTGATGGTGACCCAAGGCGTGCGCACCACCGCCGGCTCCAAGATCCTGGGAACCTTTATTCCGCCCTATGACTCGACGGCCGTGGCGCGCCTGGAAGCGGCCGGGGCCATCGTGCTAGGCAAGCTCAATTGTGATGAGTTCGCCATGGGCTCGTCCAACGAAAACTCTGCGTATGGACCGGTACACAATCCGCGTGACAAGTCGCGCGTGCCCGGTGGGTCCAGTGGCGGCTCGGCAGCGGCCGTGGCAGCGGGGATGGCGGTAGCCACGCTAGGCTCCGACACCGGCGGCTCTATCCGTCAGCCGGCGTCGTTCTGCGGTGTGGTGGGACTGATGCCTACCTACGGGCGGGTCTCGCGTTATGGGCTCATCGCTTTTGCTTCATCGCTGGACCACGTCGGCCCGCTCACTCGCACGGTGCGCGATGCTGCGATCATGTTGCGCGTGATTGCTGGACGCGACCCCATGGATTCAACCTCCGTTGACGTCCCTGTGCCCAACTATGAAGATGAACTCGCGAAGCCGGTGCGAGGGCTGAAGCTGGGCGTGCCCAAAGAATATTTCGGAGAAGGCTTAGACTCCGAAGTGCGCAACGCGGTGGAAGCAGCCATCGCGCGGCTCGGCGCCCAGGGCGCGGAAATCGTCCCCATTTCGCTGCCGCACACGCCGTACGCGGTCCCCGCATACTACGTGATCGCCACTGCGGAGGCCTCGGCGAATCTGGCGCGCTATGACGGCGTGCGCTACGGTTATCGCTCGCCGCAAGCGAGCACCCTGGCGGAGATGTACCGCCGCAGCCGCGACGAGGGGTTCGGCGACGAAGTCAAACGCCGCATCATGCTGGGTACCTATGCGCTCAGCGCCGGCTACTACGACGCCTACTACCTGAAAGCGCAGAGAGTCCGCACGCTTCTGGCGCGCGACTTCGAAACCGCGTTCCAACAAGTGGACGCCATCCTCACCCCCACCGCGCCGACTGCAGCCTTCAAGATCGGCGAAAAGACCGATGATCCCCTGGCCATGTACCTTGCTGACATCTATACGGTCACTGGCGATCTGGCCGGTGTCCCGGGGGTCAGTGTCCCATGCGGCATGACCCAGTCGGGCCTGCCCATCGGCCTCCAGATCCTGGGAAAGCATTTCGACGAAGGAACGGTGCTGCGGGTCGCGAATGCTGTGGAGCGGGATCGGTAACACCTGTCCCTCTGCAGAGAAAGCAAGGGTCGTTAGGAAACGCCAATACAACGAGACATCATCCTGAACCCCCGAGCCGAGCCTTTGGTGAGGCGGAGTGGGGTGAAGGAGCTGCTCCGCTGCTGTGTCGCGTGAGCCGAGAAGGGTGCTGCGGTTCCGCCGCCTGACGCGGCCAATCATTGTATGATATCGTAAGAAGTCATTTATCGTTATCGTTGACGCTCGGTAGCGGCGCGAGCGATCCCGCCAAACGGCCTGCACCTCTAGCGCCTGTTGCATTTCTTGCGCGAATCGGACGGGGGAAGTGTGTCTGTTGGTGGGAAGTCTCTACAAGCATTCAGGCCGAAAACGGAACAACACAAGGGCGAAAATGGGGAGTTGGCAGACGGGGCATCCCGTCATTGCAGCCATCGATGAGTGTAATTGATTCCATAACAATGTCGGCTCCCACGCCCGAGTAGACT
>CAZFRV010000346.1:0-9953 GCA_964521445.1 uncultured Acidobacteriaceae bacterium | reverse complement strand
CCATGTAGTCGGCAAGGGCGATGGTGTGCATTGTGACTTCCGGATGGGCGTGCTTGCCCATCAGCGGTTCGGCCTCCAGGCAAATGGTGCGGTAACAGAGCGCCGCCCCCTCCGCGCTGCAACCGACGATTCCGATGTGACGGGTCATACCAGCGAATCGATCTGATGGAGGTAACGCAGCTTTTTCTCCGCCGGCAAAAATGAAGCTTCGAAGGAATTACGCGCCAGTTCCCGCAGATGGTCCCGGGAAAAGCCGAGTTCTTGCTCCGCCAGTTCGTATTCACGGCAGAGCGAAGTCTGAAACATGGCCGGATCGTCGGTGTTGAGCGTGACCATCAGGCCGCCCTCGAAGAACTGTTTGAGCGGATGCTCGCGCACCTGAGAACAAAGCCCGGTGCGCACATTGCTGGAAACACAGACCTCCACCGCAATCTGTTTGCGGGCCAGCACCTCTTGCAATTCCTGATCGCGGGCGATGGACAGCCCGTGCCCGATGCGCTCGGCGCCGATATTCAAAGCGCCCCACACCGACTCGGGCCCTTCGGTCTCGCCGGCGTGGGCAGTCAGGCGCAGTCCCTGGGCGTCGGCCTTCTTGAAGAGCTCCTGGAACCACTCGGCTGGTCCGCGGCGTTCGTCGCCGCCGATGCCGACGCCCACCACGTTGCGATCACGCAGTCCTGCAGCCAACTTGAAGACTTCCGCGGCCGGCTCCGAGCCGAAATGGCGAACGGCGTCAAAGATCCAGAGCAGCGAAACGCCGAAATCGCGCTGTCCGCGCTCACGCCCGCGCTCCATGCCTTCGAACAGAGGCGCAAAGTCCTGTCCGCGCCAGAGGATTACGCCCACGCTCACGTACACCTCGGCATGGACCACGTTCTGCTGGCGCAGCTTTTGCACCAAACGGTAGGTCACCAACTCGTAATCTTCCGGCGTGCGCAAACGTTCGGTTACCGACTTGAAGGCCAGCAGAAAGCCGTTAAAGTCTTTATAGGCATAAAGCTGGCGTACCTGCTCCTCGCTGAGCTGGTTGCCGCTTCCAGTGATGTCATAGCGATTGTTTTCCGTGGGCAGAGACGTGTTGTGGCGGCGGCTCAGCTCCGCCAGCGTGAGCGGCTCAACGCTTCCTTCCAGGTGGAGATGCAACTCCGCCTTGGGCAGCGACTGGATGAACGACCTGGAGGTCATCCGATCATCCTTGATTGCCGGCGGCGAGGTTCTTGGGAGCGAATTCGCTGCGAGAACGGCTGTAAGTAAAGTAAATGACCAGCCCCAACGCCAGCCAGGCGAAGAAACGGATCCACGTAACCACCAACAGGCCTGCCATCAGCCCGACGCAGAGGATCACGGAGATGATCGGGAAAAGCGGTACGAAAGGAACCTTGAACGCCCGCGGGCGGTCCGGCTGGCTCTTGCGCAGAAAAATCACACCCAGCGAAACCAGCACAAAAGCGAACAAGGTGCCGATGTTGGAAAGATCGGCTGCCTCGCCGATATCCACCACTCCAGCGGGCAAGCCGACCACCAGCCCGGCAATCCAGGTGGACCAATGAGGAGTCTTGAACTTGGAATGCAGCGCGGAAAAGAACTGCGGCAATAGGCGGTCACGCGACATGGCAAACCAGATGCGTGTCTGGCCATATTGAAAAACCAATAGCGAAGAGATCATACCCATCAACGCGCCAATCACAATCATGGCCTGAAATACCCGGTTTGCGCCGAGTTGCTTGAGGGCATAGATGACAGGCGCATCGCTGGCTTCCCCCGCCGCGGCGAACGTGCTGTAAGGCATCATGCCGAGCAGCACGATAGCAACGCCAATATAAAGGACCGTACAGACGATCAGGGAGGCAATGATCCCGAAAGGAATGTCCTTTTGCGGGTTGCGAGCCTCCTCCGCGGCCGTGGAAACGGAATCAAAGCCAATATAGGTAAAGAAAATGATTGCTCCGCCGGCCATCACTCCCGGAAAGCCGCTGGGCGCAAAAGGATGCCAATTCGCGGGTCGCACCAGCATGCCGCCGACGACGAGAAAAAGGAAGATGGCGCCGATCTTAATGAGCACCATGACATTGTTCGTCTTGGCCGATTCGCGGACGCCACGGACCAAAAGAACCGTCAGGATGAAGACGATAAAAAAGGCCGGAAAGTTGAAATAGGAATGGCTCCATCCTTCCGGGGTCCAGACAGGGGTCGACCACTTGTCTGGAATCGTTAGACCGAACGAGGCTAGCTGGGCCTTAAAGTATCCCCCGAAGCTCACCGCCACCGCGACGTTGCTCACGGCATATTCGAGAATCAGGTCCCAGCCGATGACCCAGGCAAATAACTCCCCTAAGGTGGCATAGCTGTAGGTGTAGGCACTCCCGGCGATGGGGATCATGGAAGCGAGTTCCGCATAGCACAATCCGGCAAAGGCGCAGGCAACCGCAACCAGCAGGAAGGAAATGGCGATCGCCGGGCCGGCCGGCGGACGTCCATACATCATCACGCCGGAGATGCTGCCATGACGTATGAGGTGCAGGAAGAGATCCAGGACTTGTGCCTTGTAAAACGAAGGATCCCCCTGCTCGCCGGCCGCTGCGGTACCGGTCAGGGCGAATATCCCTGATCCGATAATCGCTCCAATCCCCAGTGCCGTGAGCGACCACGGGCCCAGGGACTTCTTCAGCTGGTGTTCCGGCTGCTCCGAGTCAGAGATCAGTTTGTCGATGGACTTCTTGGCAAAAAGTTGGCTGGCCAGAGGGCCTCCTTGCGTTCCATGTAGGATAGCCCGGCGCCCGGCCGCAGAAACGGTGTCTCTACGGCCGGAGTCTCGCCGGATTACCGCTTAGCCTGGCCGCGAACCATCTTCTTCATCTTGGGCTTCTTTGACCCGCGCGCATACGTGCGAGGCTTCTTGGGCGCCTGTTTCTTGCGCGCCGCCCGTTTGACTTTCTTGCGTTCTTCTCTGCTCAGTGCTTTGGTGTTTGCCATTAGATTCCTTATCTTGGAATTATTTCTGGTCTACGCTCGCTCCAACTGAGCGTATTTCTCCACCAGCTTCTTCAACCCGAACCGTGGAAATTGTACCGTAAGCTTGGCGCTTTCTCCGTCGCCCTCCCTCCGGTAGACCACGCCCTCGCCGTATTTGGGATGGCGCACGCGCTGGCCGGGACGGAACGCGGACTTGCCGGTGGTACCTTTGTCCGCTGCTGCCGCAATCTTCGCGACGGGGAACTTTTTGCCCCGTGAAGCAAAAAACTCCGCGATGTTGTCAATGGAATTGTACTTGGTTCCCGAGTATCCGGTACTACGCTGCTTCTTTTCCGCTGTCCTGTAGCGAGCAGCAGCGCTTTGGTCTTCGTCTTCGTAGCTATAGTGGGCCCCAACGCCGACGTCGTCGGACTCCGCATGCACGGCCGCGCGGTTCGAACGGGGCGAGCCCAAATCGTCGAGCAGTTGCGGCGGCACTTCTTCCAAGAACCGCGAAGGCATGCTGGCATCGGGCATATCGGTTCCGTAGCGGCGGCGAAAGCGCGCCTGGCTCAGCACCAAGTGGTCCATGGCCCGGGTCATACCCACGTAGCACAGACGGCGCTCTTCCTCCATCTGATCAGGATCGTTGAAGGTTCGCGAGTGCGGGAACAGTCCCTCCTCCATGCCGATGAGGAAGACCAGGTTGAACTCCAGCCCCTTGGCCGAATGCAGGGTCATCAGCGTGACGCGTCCGCGGGGATCGTAGGTGTCCACGTCGCTGACCAGCGCGGCGTGGTCCAGGAATTCCGCCAGGGTCTCACCGCGATCCCGCGAATCCATGGCCGCGTTCACCAGTTCGCGCAGGTTCTCGATGCGGGAGAATGAATCCGGCGTAGCTTCCTCTTCGAGTTGCTTGATGTAACCGGTGCGGTCGATCAGAAACTTGAGGATCTCCGGAACAGTCGCTGGCCCGCCGGGAACGCGGAAGCCTTCCACCGGCTGGTCGGCTCCGATCTCTGTGGGCTCGTCGGCGTTTTCGCCGAAATCGAAGGCGATGTTTTCTTCCGGCACAGCCGAGGGCGGATGTGCTCCACACTCTTTCTCTTCCTTTTCTTCCCTCCGTGCCTCCGTGTCTCCGTGGTAGGTTTGTTCGCCCACGTGCTCCACGAATGTCCCCGCCAGCATTGCCCGCGCGTCATCGATAAGCTGCTTGAACCCGATAAGGGCGGCGCAAGCCCTGGCCGGCAAAAGCTTTCTTTCCAAGACCTCTGTGATGCCCGACCACAAAGAAATCCCCGTCTCCAGCGACAATCGCTCTATGGTCTCCACGGTATTCTTGCCGATGCCGCGCGACGGCGTGTTGATCACGCGCAGGAGCGCGACTGAATCCTGGGGATTGTTGATCAGCTTCAGGTAGCTGATCATGTCCTTGATCTCGGCACGCTCGTAGAACGAGAATCCGCCCACCACTTGGTAAGGAAGCTGGTAGCGGCGCATGGCCTCTTCCATCAAACGCGACTGCGAGTTGGTGCGATACAGCACGGCCACGCGCGCCTGGTCCACGCCGTCTTCCGCGGCTTTCTTGAGATACCGGGAAATCGAGTCGGCGACAAATAGCGATTCGTTCTCGCCGTCCGGCGCCTCGTAGTAGCCGATGCGAGCGCCGCCTTCGCGTGCCGTCCACAAGGTCTTGCCCTTGCGCTTGACGTTGTTCGCCACCACTGCCGAGGCGGCCTGCAGAATGAACTGCGTGGAGCGATAGTTCTGTTCCAAACGAATCACGCGGGCCTCGGGAAAATCCTGCTCGAATTCCAGGATGTTGCGGATATCGGCGCCGCGCCAAGAGTAAATCGACTGATCCTCATCTCCCACCACGCACACGTTGTGGCGCGATCCGGCCAGCAGCTTGATCAGTTCATACTGGGGACGGTTGGTGTCCTGGTATTCGTCGATGAGCAGGTACTCGAAGCGCCGCTGATAGCGCTCGCGGACCTCGGCGGATGACTTCAGCAGCCGCACCGCCTCCAGCAGCAGATCGTCGAAATCGAGCGCGTTGGCTTTGCGCAACTCCTGGCGGTAGGCTTCAAAGATGTGTGCGGCTTTTTCCGTGAAGGGATCGGACGATTGCAGATACATCTCCTGCGGATCGAGCATGTGGTTCTTGGCCCAGGAGATGCGCGAGAGGACGGCCGAGGGCTTGAGTTGTTTGTCATCGATGCCCAGGCGGCGCATCACGCCTTTCACCACCGACTGCTGATCGGATTCGTCGTAGATGGCGAAATCTTTCTTGTATCCGGTGTCGCCGATGCGCAAGGCTTCGATGTCCCGCCGCAGCACGCGCACGCAAAACGAATGGAAGGTCGAGATCAGCGGCTTACGCAGCGAGCGCCCACCCAACAGATGGTCCACCCGCTCCGCCATCTCCGCGGCCGCCTTGTTGGTGAAGGTCACGGCCAGAATGGAATCCGGGGCTGCTCCCAGGTCCTCAATCAGGTGGACGATGCGGTAGGTGATCACCCTGGTCTTGCCGCTGCCCGCGCCGGCCAGGATCAACACCGGTCCATCAATGGCTTCCACCGCCTCGCGCTGCCGGGGATTGAGTTGGTCGAGAAGAGTCACTTCGCCGCCAGCTTCTTGCACTCCTCGCATTGGCACATCTCACGCAGATAATCCCACGAGTAAATGCCGCTGGAGTGGCCGTCATTCCAGTGGAAGTTAAGCGCATAGCGCCCTACAGGTTTGACCTCCGTAGGCTTCACCGGCGCCTTGTACATGGGCAGAACAGAAGGCGCCGCTGGCACCGGTTCGCCGGCTTTGCGATTGTGGCCGTTGCGATCTTCCGTGCAGGTCGCACAAGGACAGGCATCCCGCAGCCACTGAAACGCGTAGTGGGTGCGGTGGCCGTCGTCCCACTCGATGTCCACACCGGTTCCGGTGGTGATGTTCACCTTGACTGATTTTGGGTTCACAGGGGGCATTTGTTTTCAGTATATAAGGTTGGGCGGTTGCGGCCGCAGGCGTTGATCTGCGCGCATTCGCGTCAATCCGCGGTAAGGTTCTACGCACCCAACATCCCTGCCAGCTCCTCAAAATCCTTAGCGACGAAATCCCAATCGGCATCAGCTTTAAAGTCGCGGGACTGTCGCGGACCGTACTCGGTGGGCCGGGCGACGAAGGCGGTCTTGAAGCTGTGTCCGCGCGCCGCCGCCAGATCGTAGTTGTGGGCGGCTACCAGCATGATGTTCGCTGGCGATGTATCGAGCAACTCCGCGGCGCCCAGGTAAACACCGGGGTCAGGCTTGTAATGGCGGAACAGGTCCGACGACAAGAGTACGTCCCAGGGCAGCCCGGCGTGCCTGGCCAGGTCAGTGAGCAGGCGAACGCCGCCGTTCGAGAGCGTGCCGACGATGTACTTGCGCTTGAGCCGCGTGAGCCCCGCCACCGAGTCGGGCCAGGGATCGAGGAAGTGCCAGCCCATGACCAGCTCTTGCCGCTGGAGATTGTTGAGCGCGCTCAGGCCGTGGCGGGAGAGCAGCTTGTCCAACGACTCGCGATGCAGATGTTCCAGGTTGGTCCAAGGCCGTTCTCCAGAACGCACCGCCTGCATGGCCGGTTCGTACTCGGCGCGCCAGTCATCGGCGAGCGTGGCCCAATCGGCCTGCAGGCGGTTGGCTCGCCCGAAGCTGCTGAACCGGCGGACTAAACTGCTGCGCCAGTCAACCACGGTTCCAAAAACGTCGAAAAGCAGGGCTTCAATTGCCATCGCAACAGTTTAGCAACGGAGCGCGTTCGGTTTGCCAATCGATGTAACTTCCTGTAAAATCAACCTTTAATCACACGCTCTGAAAGCTTCTCGAAGCCCTTCTGAGTCGAAATCTGGGAGCTACCTGAAATGGCACGAGTTTGCGATGTCTGCGGCAAAGGGCCGCTATTTGGAAACAAGATCAGCCACGCCCACAACGTGACCCGGCGGCGCTGGAACGTCAACCTGCGCCCGGTCCACGCCATCGTGAACGGCGCCAGCAAGCGGGTGCGCGTGTGCACCAACTGCCTGAAGTCGGGCAAGGTGAAGAAGGCGTCGTAACGGCGCCGAGTCGAAAGGAATTGAAGAGGCCTCCACAGTGGGAGGCCTTGTTTCTTTAGCCCGCCGCGCGTTGTCGACCGTCAGAAGCGGAACACGACCCCACCGCCGAGCAGGAAGTGGTTTCTGAACGAACTCCCCGTCGGAGTCACACTGGGGAAGGCCTTGAAATTGCCAAAGCCCGACTGCGAGGCAAGAAAATCACGAGCTTCCGCGCGTAGCTTTAAAAATCGCATCGGCGTTTTCACATCGGCGCCACCGCCAAATTGATAGGCCACGGCATTGGTTGCGGAAAATCCGCCCCTGGCGAGGTGGACATATCCCACTCCCGTGCTGAAAAAGGGCGAGACCGTGCCTCGGGGCAGGAAACTGAACTTGGCGGCCGGAACGATGAAGACGGATGCAAAATCGGTGCTGAGATGAGCTGGGAAGCCCGCCGCTGTAAGCTCCAGGCTGAAAGAAGCTGGTCCGAAGCTTGTTAATTGCCGAGCAAAACCAATTCCATAGGTTAAGTTCGAGTCTCGACCCGAGCTGATTGTCACCGGAGAAGAGAACCCGGGTACGGAGATAGTATTGTTGGCACTGGACGACCAGATATTACCCAAGACCATATCCACTTCGTTCTTTTGGGCGAAGCACGAAGCTGCAAGTAGAAGGAGGGCGGACCAAACCAGTATTCTTTTCAGCATGGTAAGCTCCCTGTGTTTGAAATGAATGGCATATAACTCAACAAACTACGCCAGCACGATGACGTCAAATATCCATAGAGTCGTCCGTCGGCAGGCGAACCACTTCCCCGGTAGAACGAGCCGCGCGCGCTCCCTTGCAGGGTTTTCGCAGACCCACTAACTTTTTTTAGAGATCTCCATGCGGAAAGTTTTCCCGTTTTGGGAAGCTTAGAACTTAATCACCACGCCACCGCCGGCAAGGAGATTCTGTAGGGCGCTCGACGGCCCCCCGGGGTAATCAGATCTCTCAGTTGCATTCGCACCGCCAGATGCGGCAGCGGTATTTTGAAATCGACTCCGCCACCGAAAACCACCGCTCACGCGTGGTCGAGGGTAGGCCTCCGCTGAAATGAGCAAATCCGCCGCCCACCGACAGGAAGGGCGAGACCGACCGCCCTGGAATAGAATTCAGTCGCAACCCCGGCGTTACTGCCACAGTCGAGAATGACACGCCAGGAAGATTGGTGCCCCGGTTTGGAATCACCAGGACAGGGAGCTCAACCGAGACCGACGAATTGGCGAGCCGGTGGGCCAGGAATCCCTCGAAAGAGACGCCAGTGTTGGCGTTCGGATTGCTAGGACTGCACCCGCTGACGGGACAAGTAATTGCGATGGGGTTTGCTGATTGGAAAACACTCCGTTTACCACAACCCCAGCTTCAGTCTGGGCGAAAGCCGCCAATGAGGCTAGCAGCAAGAAGCTAACAAGAACAGCTCGATAGTTCCGCAGCATAGAGTCTCCCTTCATGCTCGTCGGGGAGCAAAATCTAAGCTACAGCGAGACCTAACTCAGCGCAATCACATCGATCTCCACCGACACGTCCCTCGGCAGGCGAGCTACTTCCACCGTAGATCGCGCCGGCGGCGCTCCTTTGCAGAATTTTTCATAGACCTGGTTCATCTGGGCGAACTCGGTCATGTTCTTCAGGTACACCGTGGTCTTGACCACCTTCTCCCAACTGCTGCCTGCAGCCGCAAGAATGGCGGAGAGGTTCTTGAGTACCTGCTCGGTCTGCTCGTCGATCCCGCCGCCGATGATGTTGCCGGTGGCCGGATTAAAGGCCACCTGTCCGGAGATGAAGACGAATCCGTTGGCCTTGATGGCCTGCGAGTATGGCCCGATGGCTTTGGGCGCATTGGGCGTGGAGATGACTTCACGGGTGAAAGTGTTCATGACCGCTTTTGTAACACATTCCGAGCGCAGCGAGGAATCCCTATAGCCAGACTCAAAGCCAATAGTTGCCGAGTTGTCTCCCGAAGATCGATGTTTATGAAGACGATAGGGATCCCTCGCTGGCGCTTCGGGATAAGAGAAAAACTAGATTTTATTCAGCCGCTGCACGTCGTGAATTCCGGGAATCTTCCTCATTCCGCTCATGACGCGCTCCAGATGTTTCACGTCTTCAATGTCGATCACGATATCAATGGTGGCTTGGCTGTCAGCGGTGCGTGCTTCGATGTTGCGGATGTTGGTGTCCTGGTCGCTGATGACGGCAGTCAGTTGTTTGAGCATGCCGGCGCGGTCGTCACAGAACACCGTGAGTTTGACGGGATAGGTGGCCTTACCGTTGGGCGTGGCAGCTTTCGCCGACCTGGCCCACTCTACGGCGATGCGGCGATCGGCTTCATACATCAGGTTGTTCACGTTGGGACAGCTCACCGCATGTACAGCCACGCCCTTGCCGCGAGTCACGTAACCGACAATGGCTTCGCCGCGGATGGGGTTACAACAGCGGGCGCGGTAGACCAGCAGGTCACCATGCCCCTTGACCGAAATAGCATTGCTGTCGCCGCCGAACACCCGGCGTACCACGCTGGCCAGGGTACCCGGCTTTGCCTCGTCACCTTCCCCAATAGGTTCGGTACCGGCGGGTACCAGACGACCCAAGACCTGACGGGCTGAGTATTTTCCGTAACCAATCCCAGCCAGGAGATCATCCGGCTTGCCCAAACCGTAGTCGGAAGCGATCTTGTGCAGGGCTTCGTCTCGAATTTCCCTCAGCGAGACCCGGTACTTGCGGGCTTCCTTCTCTATCAGCTTGCGCCCGATTTCGATGGCGCGCTCACGCTGGTGGACATTCAGCCAGTGCTTGATCTTATTGCGGGCGCGCGATGATTTGACGATCGCGAGCCAGTCGCGGCTGGGCCGGTGCCCGGGCTGAGTAAGAATCTCGACTATGTCACCGCTGT
>CAZFRV010000345.1:0-5426 GCA_964521445.1 uncultured Acidobacteriaceae bacterium | reverse complement strand
GTCTTCGGCGGAGAAGTCGTAGCCTTGAGTTTTCCCGGCCCAATAAGCAGCATCGTGTCCGGCCTGGAATGACTTCCTTTGCTCATCCGGTGTAGGCGGCGGAAGAGGGAGCTGCGTCGTGCGAAGGATCGCGGGCACATGTGCGGAGTAGGTCCATGCCGCTTGCTCGGTGGAGAAGACCTCGGTCATGGGCGGTTGCAGCGCGTCGTACAGCCCCAACGGCTGCATACCCAGGACCTCTTCGATGGTACGCAACATGGAGACAGTGTTGTACCGCGCCGAGACCACCGCGCCCTGCTTCACGTAAGGACCAAAAACGTAAGCGATGCTGCGATGTGCGTCCACGTGGTCCGGACCATCCTGGGCGTCGTCTTCGATTACGAAGATCAGCGTGTCTTTGCCATATTTGCTGCGGGCTACTTTCTCCGCCACCAGTCCCAGGGCGTAGTCATCGTCGGCCATCTCGGTCTCTACGGTGTTCACGCCGTCAATGGCTTCTTTGAAGTTTCCGAAATGATCGTGGTTCAGGCGCAGCAGCTCCAGGCTGGGCAGGTTGTCATGTTTAACGTAGTTATCGAATTCGCGCTCCCACTCCTTGTAGCGCCAATAGTCGGGGAAGCTCTGGTCGAAGCTGCGGAAGTAGGGGTCGGTAACGTCTTGGAGCGCAGCCTTGGTAGGGAAGGCAACGCGCGTGTGGCTGGCCGCAGGATCGTGTAACCGAGGAACGGCGGGACCTGTGTCCGGAGAGTTGCTGTAATGGCCGAGATCGATGTAGAAGCCGTAATTACGGAGGCTCACCTTCGCGCGCCGGGCGGAATCCCATAGATAGCCGGCGCCGGTCTCGTCTTCGGGGCCATCGGGCGCGGCGACGTCGGCGGTGCCGGGCAACTGGTTTTGACGATCGTCCAGCTTGGCCGTGGTCCTGGCCGCGGCCGAGCCACCACCCACGTTGATGCCGCGGTTCACGCCCTCCACGTCATAGGTCATCCCGCGCTGGGCGTAGTTCATGGGGATGGTCCGCTCGGTCACGTCGGTAGCGCGCGCTGCCGTGCTCCAGTTCCAGCCGTTGCCACTGACCTCGCCGCTGTCATAGAAATTGTCGAGGGTTACGAACCGTCGCGCCAGGTCATGATGGTTAGGCGTCATCGCATCGGGAAAGAGATTCAGCCTGGGATCGCCGTTGCCTTTCTCCAGGTCGCCTAAAACCTGGTCGTAGGTGCGATTCTCCTTGACGATATAGATCACGTGCTTGATGTGGTTGCGCAAAAAGGAAACGATTTCCTTGCTGCTCTCATCGGCGACAGGCAGGAAGTGATTGTTGGCGGCGACTTGCGCGGTCAACGCCTGCAACTCGCTCGCCGACGGCAGCGGGATCACAGCAAAGCCGCCTTTTTCCAATTGCAGGATGTACTGTTCGGCGGTCGAACAAGGGCGGTCGCCGCGAGCGATCGAGAAAGTGTTACGGCATCCTTGAGGATTGGGGCCGGCGTTGCTCTTGCCGTTGACTACGTAGAGCAGGGTTCCCTCCGCACTGACGCTTACCGCGTTGGGATACCAGCCGGTGGGAATCAGCCCGACGACGCGGCTGTCATCGGGATCGCGATCCAGATGGATGACGGCCACGGAATTCGTGCCGGCGTTGGTCACATAGACCGTTTTTTCGTCCGGCGAGAGCGCCACGCCAGTGGGAATGCTGCCTTTGAAGCCGGCGTGATTGGGGAAGATCGCCGCCGGCGCGGTGGTCTTGATCTCGGCCAGTACCCGGTCTTTGGCGGTATCCACGATCACCAGGGAATCACTGTTGTCGGCTACGGCGAAGAGCAAGCTCTGGGCGTGGTTGAGGACCATCTTGCCGGGCTGGCCGTGCACCTTAATGCGGCCAATAATGGCAGCGGTCGCGTCATGCGTGTCCAGCACCACAATCTCGCGATCGCGCAGGCTGGACACGTAGGCTTTGTCGTCACCTTTGAAAGCCACCCAGTAGGGATACTCTCCCCCTGCAACGCCCTTCTTGGCCGGATCATGCTCCCCGGGGCGCAGATCCAGATCTGCGATCTTTTTCCTCGCAGCAGTATCAATTAGCGAGACTGAATCGTTTTGGTAGTTGGCTACCAGCAGCCGCGTGCCGGAGCTGTTCACAGCCAGCCCGGCAGCCGCGGGGCTGATGGCAGTGCGTTCGCCATCATGCATGAAGGGGACGCCCAGGCCTTTCTTATGGTCCAGCGAAATGGGCCCCGCGGACCCGGCCCATCGGCCGTCGGCTTGCTCGAAGACGTGCACGTTGTCATTGTTACCGCCGGAGACATAGAAGCGCTTGCCATCAGGCGCCCAGGCCAAGCCGGCGTACGTGTTGGGCACCTTCAAGACCTGGAGCTTGACCGGGACCCGCTGGCGCACGTCATAAACAAAGACGTACTCGCCGGACTGCGTGGGGATCGCATGTCCTTTTGCGTCCAGGTTGCGATTGAAGCCGCTGGTCACGATGAGCAGCGTGTGACCGTCAGGGCTGAGCGCGGTCGTGATGGGGTGGTCCACGGTGAACTCGGGACGGTCGGGCAGATCAGGATTCAGCGGCTGAAAAATCGTTCCCTGGGCCGCCGTAGGCGTGATGCTCATGCCCGTCGGCAGGCTCTCTGCGGCCGGGGAGGCCGTGTTCTGCTGCTGTGCTCCCGCGATAAGCAGCGAAGACAAGCACGCCGCCAAGGCTACATGGAGAATGGGAAGTAGTCTGTTGGTTTTCATCGCTGTCTCAATTCGTTCCGTGCTTCCGAGATCATCTTCTTTTACTGCTTCGCGGGAATCTTGCCCAGAGTGTCATTGAGCATTGCCGCCAGCCGCAGTCCGGCCAGCGCCAGTCTTTCATCCACAATCCGGATATTTGCCTGGTAGTAGGCCTCATCAATCGACACGCCCTTGTTGACCCAGGCCTGGATCGCTTCCCGATGCGATTCGTTGGCCCAATCGGCGGGGCTGCCGCCGGCCTTCTGGTCGAGATGCTCCTCGCGGATCAGCTCTTGTAAATGCCGGACGTATTCTTCCTCGCTGTAGCCGGTATGTTCCATCAGGCTGTAGTCCCACACTCCGTGCAGATTGCAGGGATAGTTGCCGCATTGGTCCGAGCCGAAGACGGTGACGGGGATGTCGTTGCCGCCGCGGGCGTCGTCCACGGCGTGAAGCGGCTGGTGAATGTCGCCGACGAAGTGGACCAGGAACATGAGGGCGATCAGGCGGTCGCGCTCGGCGGCGTTCTCGTCGCCCAAAATCTGGCGGAACATTTCAATCCGGTCCACCACGCAGTTGTGGTGGTCGGTCAGCGCCGCGGGGCCCTTGTCCTGGGGACGGTAACAATCGCGCTCTTCCGAGAAGCCTTCGGCGCTCCGCGGTATATCTACAAAGTGCCATCCGTAGGATTCCGGCCGGTCAGCGCGGACGTAGTCGGGCCAACTCGCGATCGAGGCCAGGCTGTTGTTGCCCAGGATCAGGTCGAGATTCTTGCGCGTCGTGGGCGTCAGCCGCGAACTCGCGATATCGGCGACGATGGCATGACCCTTGACGCCCCAGGCCGGGAGTTGCGCAGGAAGAAAAGCGAGCAGAGCCACAAGCGCGATGAGTTTTTTCAATGGTGTCCCTTGGTTCTCTAAGAAAAGCGCGGCAGCCGAAGCTGCCGCGCCGTGAAACAAGTTGCCAGGCGGTTAGAACTGGAAGCGAGCGCCCAATTGGATCTGCCTGGGGGTCCACAAGAAGTTGCTGTTGTTGGTGCCGGTCACGGTTCCAAACAGCGGAGCAAAGTTAGCTCCGGCAGCGCTGTTCACATTGAAGTTCAAACAAGGCAGCGGATTCACGCCAACGCCATTCCCGCAAGCGATATTGCCGGCTGGCGTGAGCACCGAGCCCGTAGTCACAATGTTGTATCCAGAATTGTTCACGCTCATCACGTTCTGTTTGTTGGGAACGTTGAAAAAGTCGGTCATCAACTCCAGCTTATATCTTTCCTGGAAGGTGAAGGTTTTGGAAATACGCAAATCCTGCTCCCACTGGGAAGGCATGCGGAAAGAATTGTTTCCCAGAACATCAATGCGGTTGGTCCCGCCGGAACCGTTGATGCCACTAATGGCCCCGCCCGGCGCATTGCCGGAAACTGAAAGCGTGTACGGCAAGCCATTCTGGAGCTGAATGATGGGAGAGAGTCCCCAGTCGTTCGCAAACCAGCCGGCCCAGCCGTGCATCTTCCAGGGCGAGGTCATGATCGCGTTGGCCACGAAGCGGTTGGGTATGTCGTAGATGGAGTTCCCCTTCTCGGGCGCGATGGTGTTCGGGAAGAGCAGGAAGTTCGTTCCCGTGAAGGTGGTCTGGTTCTGGCCGTCGTCAATCGCATGCGACCAGGTGTAGCTGGCCTGGAACTGGATGTGACGGCTCATGCGATGGTTGGCCTGAATCGCCAGGGCGTGGTAGCTGCTGTTGATGCCGCTGAAAATGTCCGACATCGAGCCGAAGTTAGCGTTGGGACGCGCGCCAGTAAACAGCTGCGTGCTGTAGGTGCTGCTCTTCAGAGGACCACCATTCGTAACCTGGTAGGTGATGGTCTTGATGGCGTTAAGGGGAACGTTGGTATCGACAAAGTCGGGGAGTTCGCGTCCCAGGCTGCCCAAGTAACTGGCAGAAATCACGGTGCCCCATCCCACTTCCCGTTCCAGGGTCAGGTCGAACTGGTGGATCTGCGGGTTCTGGAAGTTCTTACCAAAGAACACGATGTTGGGCTTGATGGCCCCACCGAAGGTGCCCGTCAGGATCTGGGGAAAGACGGGCGCGCCCACCGAAGTAGGAGTGAAAGAAAATGATACTTGGCTGCCGGGCATCCCCGTGTCGATGAGAGCGTTGAAGATGGTGGAGTTGATGACACGGCCGTAGTAGATCCCGTAGCCGCCGCGCAACACCGTCTTGCCGTTGCCGAAGGCGTCCCAGGCAAAACCGACACGGGGACCAAAGTTGTTCATGTCGTTCGGCATTTGCGCTGTCTGCGGCACCGCTGGATTGATCAGGCCGGTGAAGGGCTGGGGCATCATCTCGTACTCCCAACGCATGCCCAGCGACAAGCTCAAGCGGGGCAGGATTTTCCAGTCGTCGGCGACAAAGAACGCAATGTCATTGCTAGTGAACTCAAGTCCGGCAAGACCCAGGCCCTGGCTGTAGCTCGAATAGCAGGGCTTCCCTGTGCACGTATTGGGCTTGTTGAGGTCAGAAAAATAATTCAGCAGGCTGCTATAGCTGTAGCTGCCAAACCCGTTGAAAAGGTTCTGTGAATTGTCATTTACGTGGCTGAAATCAAACCCGTACTTGAACGTGTGCTTTCCATGGATCCAAGACAAGGTGTCGGCGATTTGGCTTCGGCTTTCGTCGGGAAAGAACGACCGCTGCAAAAAGTTGGG
>CAZFRV010000344.1:0-11933 GCA_964521445.1 uncultured Acidobacteriaceae bacterium | reverse complement strand
CCTGCGGCGACGGCCATGATGAACTCCATCAAGACAGGGTTGATCGCTTCTGGCGTGGACGCTGCCACCGCCGGCCAGCGGGCGTATGCCTTGGCCTTCGGCATGGTCGAGCGGCAAGCTGCCATGCTTGCCTACCTCGATGCGTTCTTCCTGCTGGCGATCATGTTCATTTTGGCCTTGCCGCTTATCCTCATCATGAAGAAGCCGAAGAAGCCTGCGGGCGGGGGCGGGCCGGCAAACATGGGACACTGAGCAAAGCTGTTACAAGTCGCCCTCAAGAATAGCCGCGAGGCCGAGTTGCCGTGCCGAGCGGCCTGCTTCAGGTGCAGCCGGCGTTCGAGGCGAAGACCACACACGAGCGGTGTGGAGGGCAAGCGACAGCACCTAGGTCCTGCAACTCTTGCAGTACCCTCCGATCTCCAGGCGGGCCACGGCGATGCTGAAGCTGCACTCCTTGGCGACCGTGCTCTTCAACTTCTCAAATAACTGGCTTTCGAACTCGGTCACCTTCCCGCAACGCAGGCAGGTCATATGCATGTGATCGCGGCCGGTGCGGCGCTCGTAGAAATGGCGTTCACCTTGAACGTGCATCAGATCGAGCTCGTCAATGAGGCCCTGGCGTTTCAACAGACCGATGGTCCGGTACACGGTGACGCGGTCGATCTCGGGATCGATGCGGCGTGCTTTGCGCAGGATCTGGCCGGCATCGAGATGCTGTTTGGCGGTTTCGATGATACTCAGAATGGCGCGACGCTGGCGGGTAAGCCGTATGCCACGGTCCATGAGCTGCGATTGCAGGAATCCCGGTGTTTCCGTCTGCGGTAGAGGCATGAGGCAGTCCTTTCGTCGTTACCTACACATAACATGTTGCATCTAGTTGCAACCAATTTGCAACAGAATCTTTGGCCGGCATATTGACAGAGGTTTTGGCCATCGGGATACAATGATATTCGATTTCCTGAGATGCAATTCAGTTGCATATAACATAACCGAACGCTGAGAGCTCACGCGATCACCCTGCAACAGACTAGCAGAAAGCCAGGGTTGTAGACCGGAACTAGAGTCAGAGCGTTTGTCTAGATGCAATCAAGTTGCAACAAAAATCGGCGTCACCTGCTGGAGCCCAGTTTTTTACCCAGAGATGGGAAGGCTGATATGAAACTGAGATGCAACTTAGTAGCAACAGAAGACAGGTTTCGTCTCCTGGCGCTGCTGGTGTTCGCGCTCTTGGCGGCGAGTCCCAATTGCTTCGCCCAGGAGCGACCCTATTTCGTCACGTACTCAACCGATATGGAGGAGCCGGGCGACCTGGAGATCGAGACCAAGAGCGCCATCGGCAAGCCTCCGGACGGGAACCGTTTTTGGGGCACGGCCATGGAGTTGGAATACGGCGCCAAAGCCTGGTGGACAACGGAGTTTTATCTGGATGGTGTCACCGTGGCCCAGGACAGCACGATCTTCACGGGGTTTCGCTGGGAAAACCGCTTTCGCCCCCTGGCCCGGGAGCATTGGATCAATCCTGTGCTCTATGTGGAGTTTGAAAACCTCAACGGGGCCAGCAAGAGCTTGTTGGAAGTGGTGGGCCATGACGGTGTTCCCGACTTTGCCGGTAGCAACGCCGTCGCGCGCCAGGACAAGCAGCGGGAACTGGAGTTGAAGCTGATCCTGAGCAGCAATTTCAAGGGCTGGAACTTGAGCGAAAACCTCATTTTCGAGAAGAACCTCAACAATAGTCCCTGGGAGTTCGGCTATGCCATTGGCGCCAGCCGTCCCCTCCGGCTGGCCGCGAGCGCAAAAAAGTGTGCGTTCTGCGCGGAGAAGTTCGCCGCCGGAGCGGAGATATACGGCGGCCTGGGCGATCGCTACACGCTGGGGCTGCATGATACTTCCCAATATCTGGGACCGGTGATCAACTGGAGCGCGCCGTCCGGTTGGACCTTAAGCTTCTCGCCGCAGTTCGGCCTGAATGATTTCAGCGTGCCTCGCATCTATCGTTTCAGCGTCTCCTATGAGATCAGCCAGATCTTCGAAAAGATGGGATTTCTGCACGGGCACGGAGGGGCGCAATGAGGCGCAAACTGATGGTATTGATGTTTTCGCTCATGTCTGCCGGCGTTTTACTGGCTGCGGCCGGTGCTGATTGGATGAGCGAAGTCCCGGTTCGTGACCAGCAAAAGGCCAATCCATTCCGGGAGCAACCGGAAGCAATCCAGGCAGGACGGTTGCTTTTTGATGATCACTGCGCCCAGTGTCATGGCGATAACGCCGAGGGCAAAGGGAAGCGGCCGTCGTTGCGGACCGCGCGCATCCAGTCGCAAGCTAGCGAAGGCGCCGTGCACTGGTTGCTCTACAACGGCAACGTGCGCCGCGGCATGCCCTCATGGTCCAAGCTTCCCGACCAGCAGCTCTGGCAACTGGTCAGCTTCGTACGGTCTCTGAAAACCGCCGAATAAGGCGCTGCGATGAGACGTAACCCAACTTCACCGCAAGAGTTTCGCGGTCCCAGAGAAATGTCCAAAGGTGCCTGTACCTTCCGGATCGGACTAGCGCAACTTTCCAGCTCTGTTTCTGTTTATGCCCGGTGACCGGAGCTGACGCTTATGAGAGAGAAGCGCGATCAGCTCCCACTCTGGAGGAGCAAAATTATGAAACGGATGTACCTAGACATTCTGGCCATGATGGCATTCTCAACTGCGGCGGTTTTGGCGCAGACCACCGGCTCCACGTCGACCAGCACGAGCACGCCTGTGACCGGGCAGAGCATCGAACAGCGCAAAGACAACCAGCAGCAGCGCATCGGCAACGGCATGGAGAACGGCTCGTTGACTGCGGGCGAATCCGGACATCTCGAAAACCAGGAAAAGAACCTGAACAAAGAAGAGCACAACATGCGCGCGGCTGACGACGGCAAGCTCACTGCCGCCGACAAGACCACTCTGAACCGCCAGCAGAACCGCCTTAGCAATGAGATCTACAAGGACAAGCACAACGCCGCAGTGCAGCCCAAGACCAACAATGAAGTGAATACCCGCGACCGCCTGCAGCAGGAGCGCATTGGCCAGGGCGTCAAAAGCGGATCCCTGACCGCCGGCGAGGCTTCCAATCTCGAGCATAAAGAAGCCCGGCTCAATCGCGAGGAGCGCAACGACCGCGCCGCCAACGGCGGCAAGCTGACTCCGGGCGAAAAGGCCCACATCAATCACCAGCAGAACAATGTATCCCGGCAGATCTACAACAAGAAACACAACGGCCGCAGGCAAAAATAGCTTATCCAATCCGACGCAACAAAATCCTCCGGACGAGTTCCGGAGGATTTTTTGCGCCTACCGCATCGGGTGGGGAACTCGAATCGTTGTGCGTCCCGGCCAGGCGATCACCAGGACATTACCGTGATCGACACGGCGCGCGTTGGCGAAGGAAAGAAGGCGGTTTTCGGCAAGCTTCCGGCTCACGGCTTTCCCCGCAAATTTGCCATCTCAGCCGATGGCCGGACGGCCTTCCTGTCCAACTTCACTTCCAACACCCTGGAAATCATCGACGTGGAACGGATTCCGGTGGCAATAGGAAATAAATAAGTATCATATTATCAATCACTTATAAGTTAATCAGATTTTCGCCACGGAGCCGCCGATTTCTCTTGACAGGTATTGCAAATTGGAATAACATTATTGCGATTTGCAATATGACGTTAGGCGAGAAATTGCGGTATCTGCGGCTGGTGGAAGGCAATCTTCGCGGTCTGGGGCGGGACATGACTCAGCAAGAAGTAGTCCGCGCCATAGCCCGGGAGCTGAAAGACAAGATCAGCCAGTCCTACCTGTCGCAGATTGAAAACGGAGCGCGGCCGCACCTGACCAACAAGACGCGGCTGCTGTTGTCAAAGTTTTTCAAAGTCCATCCGGGATACCTGGTGGACGATCCTCTCGGCTTCCACACCGAGCTGCTGTCGGACGTGAGCAACGAGGAAGACAAACTGGATCTTTGGTTGATCCAGGGAGCGGAGCGATTCCGGGCGGATCCCCTGGTGAGCCGGGCTCTGCTGAACTTGGCCAAGCACGAGCAGTCGCGACGTTGCCTGGCCCTGATGGATGCGATTTTAGAAACTCCGCAACTGGCGGAGAGATTGTTGAACGTGTTGCGTCCCCAGGCAGGGAAGAGCGTGCCGGAGATAAGCGAGGCTTAGCATGAATTGGGAACTTATCTATCTGGTCTGTTTCGTCGTGGGTTTCAGTTTTACTGTGCTTTCGTTCCTGAGCGGGAGTCTGCATTTTCATTTTCACCTGCCGGGACACGTGCACATCCCCACGATGGGGCACGGAGCCGGTCACGCGACCGGACATGGAAGCGGCGCCCACGGGCCGGGACATGGGTCGGGCGCGCATTTTCCGTTCTTCAACCCCATGACGCTGGCGGCATTTCTCACATGGTTTGGCGGGGCAGGTTATCTGCTGGTGCATTTGCGCCATATCTGGATCTTTGCCGGCCTGGCGCTGGCTACTCTATCGGGCTTGGCGGGAGCATCGATTGTGTTCTGGTTTGTGGCAAAGGTATTGATGGCCAACGAACGGGATCTGAACCCATTGGACTACGAGATGGTGGGCGTGCTGGGCCGGGTCAGCATCTCGATCCGTACGGCGGGTACGGGCGAAATTATTTTTGCGCAAGAAGGCGTGCGCAAGACCTGCGCCGCGCGCAGCGACAAAGGCGATCCGATCGCCAAGGGCGAAGAGGTTTTAGTCACCCGCTATGAACGCGGCGTGGCTTACGTGCAGCGCTGGGACGAGATTGAGAACTCAACCATGAGTTCGCGGCAGGAAAACACATCCAAATAGCAATTCTCGAGGAGGAGCATATGTTGGAAGGGGGAAATGCAGCATTCTGGGTCATTGTCGGCCTCGGTCTGGTTGGCGTCATGCTGGCGTTTGGCATGTTTGCCCGGCTATTCCGCAAGGCCGGACCACATGAAGCACTGGTGGTCTATGGCTTTCGCGGCACGCGTATCGTGATCGGACGGGGCACGGTGATTCTGCCCATGATTGAAATGTACCGGTTGCTCTCGTTGGAATTGATGTCCTTCGATGTGGCGCCACAACAGGATCTCTATACCAACCAGGGCGTAGCGGTGACTGTGGAAGCCGTGGCCCAGATCAAAGTGAAGTCTGATCCGGTGTCGATTAAGACGGCGGCGGAACAGTTCCTCACCAAGACGCCGGACGAGCGCGAAGGCTTGATCCGTCTGGTGATGGAAGGCCACCTGCGCGGCATCATCGGTCAATTGACGGTCGAGCAGATCGTGAAGGAGCCGGAGATGGTGGCTGACCGCATGCGCTCCACCTGCGCGGACGACATGAGCAAGATGGGCCTGGAGGTTATCTCCTTCACCATCAAAGAAGTTCGCGACAAGAACGAGTACATCGCCAACATGGGCCGTCCCGATGTGGCCCGCATCAAGCGTGACGCCGACGTCGCCTCCGCCGAGGCCGAACGCGATACGGCCATCAAGCGCGCGGAAGCCACGCGGGCTTCAGCCATCGCCAAGGCCCAAGCCGACCAGGAGCGCGTGCTCGCCGAGACGCTCTCCCTGGCCAAACAGTCGGAAGCGCAGCGCGATCTGGAGGTGAAGCGCGCGACCTATGCCGAGCTGGTCAAGAAGCAGCAAGCGCAGGCGGACAAGGCGTATGAAATCCAGACCAACATTCAGCAGCAGCAGGTCATGGCGGAACAGGTCAAGGTCCAGCTGATCGAAAAGGAACAGCAGACCAAGGTTCAGGAAGCTGAAATCGCGCGCCATCAGAACGAGCTGATCGCCACCGTGCTCAAGCAGGCGGAAATCGAGAAACAGCGCATTCTGAACCTCGCCGACGCCGAGAAGCAACGCCTGATCGCGGAAGCGGAGGGCAAGGCCAACTCCATCCGCCTGCAGGGTGAAGCCGAAGCCGACATCATCTTCAAGAAAGGCGAGGCGGAAGCCAAGGCCATGAACATCAAGGCCGAGGCCTACCAGGAATACAACCAGGCCGCGGTGGTGGACAAGCTGATCACCAGCCTGCCGGAGGTGGTCCGGGCCATGGCCCAGCCGCTCTCCAACGTGGACAAGATCACCATCGTGTCCACGGGCAACGGAACGTCGGCGGGGGCCAGCAAGATCACCGGCGACATGGCGCAGATTGCCGCGCAGGTGCCGGCGCTGTTTGAATCGCTTTCCGGCATGAGCATTACCGATCTGATCTCCAAAGTGCGGCTGATCGGGGACAAGTCGCCCAAGCCCTCTGGCGACGACGATGCACCGGCCGCGGGCAAGGCCAAGACAGTGGGCAAGTGAAGCCGAATCAACCGGCCGGGCTCGCCTGGCCGGTTGACGGCTGGATGCGGAGAAAGTCATGAAGAAGATCTCTTTGGCGGGTTTGATTCTGGGCGTGATCGTCGGCGCGATGGCTGGATTGCTCTCGGGAAGCTGGATCTTCTGGCTGGGAGCTGGGCTGGCGATCGGCGTGGTCGTGGGATCCGTCGTTGCCCGTCGCAGCCTGATACAGAACACGGGAATCAGGCAGGAGTTGAAATCATGAACGCAAGATTGGCTATTCCGGTGATTTGGACGCTGGCCGCCGCCCTGCTGGTGAAGCTGCTGACGGCGTGGGGCCAGCTTCCCGACCGGGTGGCCGTCCATTTCGGCATGGCCCTGCAGCCTAACGGCTGGAGCAGCAAGAGCGCCCTCGCGGCCATCGTGCTGATCGCTGTGCTGGGCCAGGCGGCGCTGGCCACATTCGTGCTCCTTCGCGTGGGCAGCGCCGCCGGTTGGATCGCGCTCATTCTGATCTTGGTGAGCTCCGTGTTGGTGTGCGCCTTCTGGCAGACCATCAACTTCAACGCGGAAGGAATATCGTTTCAGCCGCTGGGGATGTTTGTGTCTCTGATCGCGCTGTTTGCTTCCATCGCTGTGTTCATGGGGAAACTGATGCTGGATTATTACCGGCGCTGAGGCAGATCGGCGTCGCACAAAAGGATCGCGAAAAAAGGTGAATCTGGAGGAATTATGGCACTACTTGAAAGAGTATCAACGTTGATTCGGGCCAATCTGAACGATTTGATTGACAAAGCGGAACATCCGGAAAAGATGATCAAGCAGGTGATCCTGGACATGGAGAACCAGTTGCTTCAAGTCAAGACGCAAGTGGCCATCGCCATCGCCGACCAGCACCTGCTGGAGAAGAAGCAGAAAGAGAACGAAGAGAAGATCGCGGACTGGAACCGCAAGGCAGAGATGGCGGTCGAAAAGAAGCAGGACGACCTGGCCCGCGCCGCCATCGAGCGTTCGCTGCACTACCGGCAACTAACGGAAAGTTTTGGGCAGCAGGTAGCCGACCAGAGGCTGCAGGTGGAGACGCTCAAGACCGCGCTCCACAAGCTGCAACAGAAGCTGGAAGAGGCGCTTTCCAAAAGCGAGATGCTGATGGCGCAGCATCGGCGCGCCCGGACTCTGGACAAGGCCGCGGACGCCCGCAACGGTGTCGACAGCCGCGACCATGCCAGCACCTTTGATCGCATGAAACATAAAGTCATGCGTGAGGAGGCGATCGGCCGGGCCAAGACGGAGATGTTGGAAGAGTCGTCGGCCAGCGTCGAAGACCGCTTTGCGCAACTGGAGAAGGAAGACGAGATCAACCGCATTCTCACCGACCTGAAGACGCGGCGGGGAGCATAAGACGTTCTTCAGGAGTTGGTGTCTATATCAGAGTGGCAGGATGAGTTAGGAGGTTGGGCTATGAAAGTCAACCTTTGGCGTCCCGTCATCGCCATGCGCAAGATCAGCGGCCGCGGGCTTGTGATCAGCCTGGCATGTGCGGCGTCATGTGTTGGCGCCTGGATCTTTGCGACTGTGACCGGACGTGAGCCTTGGTTCCGGCTCTTCATTGCCATTGCGCTGACCGGCGGCCTGGTGGTAGCCACGATCCTTCACTTGCGAGAAAAGATCTCAGGCGAGTGGACTACAGGATGGCGTAGGAAGTGGGCAATGAAAAGTAATCTTGGCCATCCGGGCATCGCCATGCACAGAATCCACGTGGGTGGCCTGCTTTTCGTAATCGCTAGCACGGTCATTGTGCTCCTTGGAGTACCCACAATGTGGCCCTTCTTTGCGGTGGCTATCGGCGGAGGACTTGCCGTTGCCTCGGTGCTCCGGCGACTCCATGGCTGAAGTCCCAGGCCGCTGTTGGATGATTACTTAAGTCAGCACTGGGCAGGACCCTGCGTAGATTAAAATCCTGAGTAGGAATGAAACGACTCGGGATCACGATCGCTGTCCAGACGCTGGCTCTGATGGGTGCTGCGCAGGCTCCGTCCGTGCCAGTCCTCTCGCCGGAGCAGCAGATATTCAAACTGATCAACATGGAGAGGGGGAACGCCGGGCTGCAAGCGCTGCAGTGGGATGGCAAAGTGGCGCAGGCGGCGCTCGCGCACGCGAGGCAGCTGGCAGACCACGGTGAGTTGGCTCATCGCTTTGCCGGGGAACCTGAGCTCGACCAGAGGGTTGGAGCCACCGGAGCCCGCTTCAACGCGGTGGCTGAGAACGTGGCCGTAGCCAACACCGTGGAAGAAGCGCACCTCGCCCTGATGAACTCACCCGGGCATCGCGCCAACATCATGAACCCCGATTACAACGCAGGAGGGGTTGCGGTGGTACAGCGCAACAAGAGCCTGTATGTCACCGAGGATTTTGCGCGGCTGCTGCCGATCTATTCTGAACAGCAATTTCGCGATGAGCTCGTGGCCGCTTTCAATCGTCTCCGTAAGGCGCACCGCAGCGGGCCCATCGATTCCCGCTCCGACGCGCGGTTGGACCAGGAGGCGTGCTCCGGGAAACTAGACCCTGGGGGTATCTTGCAAGGGTTGTCCGGCGCCACTCGCGCCACAGTCTTTACTGCCACCCTGCCTGGCGATCTGCCTCCCCCGATGGACCAGGCTGCGGCCGACTTCACCCTGCGCCGCATGAACATCGGCGTATGCTTCCGGCAAGATACGAACGGCTTTGCCAAGTTTTGGGTGGTGGCGGCGTTTTTCCCGGGGAAGTAGGACTTGCGGCGTCGGCAGCACTGATCCTTACGACTCCGCCTCTTCTTGCAAAGCGGTCAGGACTTCGTCATCGACTTCCCAGGCTTTCAACACCTTGATAGAGGCGGAAACCGCAAACCCGGCGCGGACAAGCGCGCGGAAGATGCGGGCCGCGTCGCGGTTCGTCGCGGGTTTCTTCAGACGCTTGCGGCGAAGAAAGGCCCGCGCCAGGCTTAGCTCATCAACGCCAGAGTAGGCTTCGTCGACGGCTTTCTCGATGACATCGGCGTGGACACCTTTAACCTTCAGGTCCGTGACCACGCGGCGCCGGCCGAACTTCTGGTTGTCACGCCGGAAGGCCGCGTAGGCTGCGGCGTAGTTGGAGTCGCTCAAGTACTTCTGGTCTTTGAGTCGAGCGATCACTTGGCCGATGACAGCTTCCTCAGGACAGCGATTGCGCAAGAGCCGCTTCAGTTCCGCAACTGTGCGCATTTTGCGGCCGAGGGCGCCGATGGCGTAGTCGTAAAGAGAGTTCTCATCGAGAAGGTTGCGTTTGGGGCGGCGCATGGGCTTCCAGACGAGCGACCCCGCCCGTCTTCATGTTCAGCAGCCATTCTCCCTGATCGGGACAGCCCGCGTCTATGGGAATGCTCTTGGGGACATAGAGCACAACGTCGCCCTGGTCGGTGACGCCGCTCAGCATCGTGAAGTAGTGGCAGGCAGGCCAGTTGCGGGTCACGGAATCGCCAACGTCATGAATTTGCCACTGGCCGCTCAAGAAATCGTAGACGACAGGACGATGGCTGGTGCGATCACCGGCACTGGAAAAGAAATCCAACAGCAATTTCGATCCGTCGGGCGAGGTCCCTTGGAGCGCGACGCCGTTGAGATTGTGCTCAGGTTCATCGGAACGAGTAAGAAGCAACCGGGAGCGGCCTGCGGAGATTCCGCTCACGCTCCATTTGACGCGGCACTTGGGAACTTCCAGAGTCCCGATGTTGCTGGCCTCAATGTTGACGGTGATCTGGGCAACAAACTTGTTCCGGACGGAAAAATTTTGCACGTATGACTGGCTCGCCCCGGGCGCAAGTTCTCCACAGTCGAAGTCCATTTGCTTCGCCGAGCAAAGAGCTGTGCCGGTGAAAACAAACAGGGCAAGCGCCAGACGTTTCATCAGCCTCTTCCGGTGCTGAAGCTGGCTTGCTCCATTTGTTCGCGGGCGGCGTCGGCGGTTGAGTGAATACCCTGGACTTTGAGTTTGAAGTCGTCGGGATTGCTGGCATTCTCAAGCGCCGTCTCGTAGCTGACCAGACCTTGCGAAAAAAGATCGTAGAGTGACTGGTCGAATGTCTGCATGCCGTATTGCGAGGTGCCGGCGGCGATGGCCTCATGGATCAGCCGGGTCTTTTCCGGGGTCATGATGCATTCGCGCACGAAGGCGGTAGAAATGAGAACTTCGCAAGCGGGAACGCGGCCGGCGCCATCGGCGCGGCGCACCAGTCGCTGGCTGATGACGGCGCGTAGCGTGGCCCCGAGCTGCATGCGTACTTGTTTCTGTTCCGGCGGAGGGAAGACGGCGATGATACGGTTGATGGTTTCTACGGCGTCCAGAGTGTGCAAGGTCGAGAAAACAAGGTGGCCGGTTTCGGCGGCGTGCAGCGCGGTAGAAATGGTTTCCAGGTCGCGCATTTCGCCCACCAGGATCACGTCCGGGTCCTGGCGCAGGCTGGCGCGAAGCGCCGAACCAAACGACGGCGTATCCACTTCAACTTCGCGCTGGTTGACGAACCCTTTCTTGTCGCGGTGCAGAAATTCGATGGGATCCTCGATAGTGATGATGTGTTCGGGACGGCCGGAGTTGATGCGGTCCAGCATGGCCGCCAGGGTGGTCGATTTACCGGAGCCGGTTACACCCGTGACCAGGCACAGCCCGCGCTGCTCTTCGCAGATATGTTCAATCACTTTGGGCAGGTAGAGCTCTTCCAAGGCGCGAATCTTCGTGGGAATCACGCGCAAGACCAGCCCCACATTGCCGCGCTGCTGGAAGACGTTGACACGGAAGCGGCCCAGACCGGCGACGCCGTAGGCCATATCCAGTTCGGCCGATTCTTTGAACTTCTGTTTCTGCCGGTTGGACATCATGCTGAACGCCATGTTCAGCATGTCTTCGGCGGAGATGCGCGGCTGATCGGTCAGGGGTACCAGTTCGCCGTCCACGCGCACGTGGGGATAGTTGCCGACTTTGAGGTGGAGGTCGGAAGCTTTGCGCTCCATCGCGATTCGAAGCAGATCGTCAATATGCATGTCAACTCTTCGCTGAGGCCGGGCAGGCACAATCCTGAACAAGCCTAAAGTGGCGGAAACGTATCACGGCGCACTTCGAGCCGCAATCAGGCTTCCTGCTGAGCGTATCTTATGTGTACATCTGGAGTTCCAAGGGATTACTTTCGTCACTTCCGGACCGAGCCTCCTCAGCCCTGCTGCCCTGCAGTGTATGGCGGGTTGGCTAGCGCTACAATATTACGGATGGCACAGAGTAGTAATTGGCCTCGTGTGGTGATCATCGGGGCCGGATTTGCCGGGATCAACGCCGCCAAAAGGCTGGAGCACGCCCCCGTACGGGTAACGGTCGTAGACCGCAAGAACCACCACACCTTCCAGCCGCTGTTATATCAGGTGGCGCTAGCGGTGCTTTCGCCGGCGGAGATCGCCTCGCCGGTGCGTAGGGTGTTGCGTGGCGCCTCCAACATGGAGGTCCTGCTGGGCGAGGTGGCCGGTTTTGATCTCCAGAAGCGCCTGGTCCGGATCGATGGCCTGGATTTGCCTTACGATTTCCTGATCGTGGCTTCCGGCGCTACCCATGCCTACTTTGGCCATCCGGAATG
>CAZFRV010000343.1:0-14915 GCA_964521445.1 uncultured Acidobacteriaceae bacterium | reverse complement strand
GGTGGATGTCGCCAAGAAATTCGACTACGAATGCGAGCTGGTGATGATCATGGGCAAGGAAGCCCGCAATGTCAGCGAGGCCGATGCGCTCTCCTACGTCGCCGGCTATTGCACCGGCAACGACTTCACGGCTCGCGACCTGCAACTGGAGACCGGCGGACAATGGCTGATCGGCAAGACTCCGGACCAGTTTGCTCCGCTCGGCCCCTACATGGTCACAGCCGACCAGATCAACCCGGACAACCTGAAGCTCGAATGCCGCGTGAACGGCGAGACGCGCCAGTCCTCGAACACCAGCGACTTCATCTTCAACAGCAAACAGATGGTCAGCTACATCTCCAACTACATCACGCTGCGTCCGGGCGACATCATTTTCACGGGTACGCCGGAGGGCGTGATCCAGGGCAAACCCAAAGACAAGCAAGTGTGGCTCAAGCCCGGGGACAAGATCGCGTGCAGTTTGGAGAAACTGGGTGAGTTGAAGTTTGAGCTGGTGTAGAGAAGGCGCTTCGGTCAGACAACGGGAAATCTTCAGTCTGTCATCCTGAGCGAGTCCGAGTCCCGCTTGCGGGATGAGGGCGAGTCGAAGGATCCCGAGGATTTGTCGTTTGCGATATTGCTTCCGGGAATTCTCCCCAGGCTGTGTCGTAAGAACGCCTTGACGCCATATTCAAACTCGAAACATTCTCGGGATCCTTCGACTTCGCGCCACGGAGCGCTGTTGGGCAAGGATCGTCGCGGCGCTTCGCTCAGGATGACAGAGGTTGAATGGTTTCATGTCCTGAGAACTCGCGAGCTCTCCCGCGCCATCAACACCCAATACACCGCAAACGCCACCACAAATCCCACAAACCACGAGTAGTCATACAAGAATCGAACCGGCGGAATCACCAATCCCATGAGAGCCACGGCTGAGCCGACAACCAGCGCGGCCAGTGCGCGCCAATTGAAACCACCGGAATACTCGTACGTTCCGCCGCGGAGATAAAGATCGTCAGGCACGAGATGCCTGCCGCGAATCACGAAATAATCACAGATCATGATCCCCGCCACCGGCCCCAGAACCGCGGCATAGCCGCCCAGCCAGCCGAAGATGAAGGTCTTATGATTGGCGAGCAGCTTCCACGGCATCATGGCGATGCCCATAAAGCAGGTGATTACGCCGCCGATCTTGAACGATATCCTGCGCGGCCAGAGATTGGAGAAATCGTTGGCCGGCGAGACGACATTGGCGCCGATATTGACGTTCAGGGTCGCCAGCAAGATCGCCAGCAAAGAAATGATCACGGCGACCGGCGAATGGAAGCGGCTGAGCAACTGTACCGGGTCCCAGATCGCCGTACCGTAAATGACCACTGTCGCCGAAGTCACGGCCACACCGACAAACGAGTAGAGCGTCATGGTGAGCGGCAGAGCAACGGCTTGACCTATGGCCTGGCCACGTTCGTCTTTGGCGAAGCGGGTGAAGTCGGGAATGTTCAGCGAGACGGTGGACCAGAAGCCCACGGTCCCATTGAGCGCGGGAATCAGAAATTTCAGAAAGTCGCCGGTGCTGCGAAACTGCGACGGCGACGAAAGCATGGGCCCAAAGCCGCCGGCGCTCTTCCACGCCCAGATCAACAGCAGCACGCCGACGCCCAGCAGAATAGGCGCGCTGAAACCTTGCAGAAAGCGGATGTATTCAATTCCCCGGAGGATCACCAGCAGATTGATGGCCCAGAAGATCATGAAACAGATCGCCGTTCCATAGGGGTTGCCGCGCCACGATGGCCACACCGTTCCCAGCAAGGTGTTGATGGCCTCACCGCCGATCCAGCTCTGGATTCCGAACCATCCGCAGGCCACCAGGGCGCGCA
This sequence comes from uncultured Acidobacteriaceae bacterium, assembly GCA_964521445.1. Lineage (GTDB taxonomy): Bacteria > Acidobacteriota > Terriglobia > Terriglobales > Acidobacteriaceae > Angelobacter. Next base: position 13,059 of record CAZFRV010000343.1, on the reverse strand, counting down.
GCACCGCGGCGACGTTGGCGCCCAGCACACCGAACGAGGCCCGCGCCAGCACGGGAAAGGGCACACCATAGCGCGCGCCGGGATGCGAATTCAGCAGCATCGGCGCCAGCACAATGGTGTTGCCAAGAAACACAGTCAACACCGCCTGCTTCCAGTTCATCCCGCCCTGGATCAGGCTGGCGGCCAGCATGTAGGTGAGGATGTTCACCGACATCGAGACCCATAGCGCTGCGTAGTTGTAAGTGGTCCAGGTTCGGCGCTCGGGCGCGACCGGCGCGAGATCAGGGTTGTAGAGGGAACTGGCCTTGATGTCTTTGTTGGTCGAAGCGAGTGATGGGGTCGTGGACATGTTTGTAAGAAAGGCTTTTGGCTATTGGCTCTTAGCTTTTGACCTGATGTGCGACTTCTGCGTAGACCTGCGGCAAAAGGGTTCTGCTCCGATCACGCGCGATCCCGTTGCGATCACGCGCGATCACGGCGATTCTCCTAGGCTCCCTCTGCCTTTCCAGCCCGCTGGACCAGCGGTCCATAGCTTTCCGGCCGTCTATCGCGGAAGAACTGCCAGGTATTGCGTACTTCGGCGATCATATCCAGGTCCAGGTCGGCGACCACGATTTCATCCTTGTTGCGGCTGGCCTGGGCGATGATCTTGCCCCGCGGCGTACAGAAATAACTCTTGCCATAGAACTCGCCGATATTCCACGGGGCCTCGCGGCCCACGCGATTGATGGCGCCCACAAAATATCCGTTGGCCACGGCATGCGCCGGCTGCTCCAGCTCCCACAGGTGTTCGGAGAGACCGGCAACCGTCGCGGAAGGATTGAATACGATCTCCGCTCCGTTCATGCCCAGCACGCGCGCGCCTTCGGGAAAGTGCCGGTCATAGCAGATGTAAACGCCGATGCGGGCATACCTGGTTTGGAAAGCGGGGTAGCCGGTATCGCCGGGAGTGAAGTAGAACTTCTCCCAGAAACCGGGGGCCACCTGCGGGATGTGGTGCTTGCGATACTTGCCCAGGTATTTCCCATCGGCGTCGATGACCGCGGCGGTGTTGTAGTAGAGCCCGGCCATCTCCTTCTCATAGACCGGGACAACGATCACCATGCGGTGCTTGGCGGCAATCTTCTGCATCAGCCTGACGGTAGGTCCATCCGGGACCGGCTCGGTCAGTTCGTACCAGCGCGTGTTCTGTTCGGCGCAAAAGTACGGACCGTAGAAGAGTTCCTGCAGACACAGCACCTGCACCTTCTTCTTCGCGGCCTGGTCGATGAGCTTCAGGTGCTTTTCGATCATGGCCTTTTTGACCTTTTCGAGCGGCTGCGAGGGGCTCAGCGGGTTGCTGGCCTGGATCAATCCACAGCGGACAATTCTGGGCATCTGCACCTCTTGTACAGAAAACCCGGCCAATATACAGCAGAAAGCATCTGCCGAGAACGGAAATTCGGGTTTCGTCAGAATCGCGCCGGCCGGAGCAGCCGCATGAAGTTCAGGGAGAGACCAGATTATTGCGGATGGCGTAGTGGACCAGATCGACGATGGAGCTGATTCCGAGTTTGCGCATGATGGATGCGCGGTGGGTCTCTACGGTCTTCACGCTGATGCCGAGAATGGTGGACACTTCCTTGTTGCTGCGGGCTTCCGCGAGGAGCTGAACAATCTCACGCTCGCGGGGCGTCAGGATGCCGGTGGTTGAGCCGTCGCCCGCGGAGAGCTCTCCCAATTTCAGGAAACCTTCCAGCACTCGTTCAGCTACTTCCGAAGTAAAGAACGGCTTGTGCCGCGCCACGGTTTCCACAGCGATCAGCAATTGCGTGGTCACGTCGGACTTGAGCACATAGCCCCTGGCGCCGGCGGCGAGCAAATCGCGGACAAACTGTTCGCTCTCGTACATGGAGAACACGAGGACTTCGGTTTCCGGGACCTCCTTTCTGATCTGTCGCGTGGCCTCCAGGCCGTTGAGTTCCGGCATGCTCAGGTCCAGGACGGCGACCTGGGGTTTGAGTTTGACAGCCAGCGAAACTGCTTCGCGCCCATTCTGCGCTTCTCCGACCACCTGCCAATCGGGACGGTTGGCCAGCAATGCGCTCAGCCCGCGCCGGACAACATCGTGATCGTCAGCCAGTAGTATGCGAATCACAGACGCTCCTTATGCCAACATACCGCGTTGTACATTCAGTTCCGCCAGGGGGATGGTGGCCGTCACAATTGTCCCCGGGTTCGCGGGCTTGATCTCCAAGCTGCCGCCGAGCTCATGGACACGCTCTTCGATTCCCGCCAAGCCTCCGCCGGTTGTCTGATACAGCCTCTTCTCCGGCGTTGCCGGCATTCCTTTTCCCTTGTCCTTGACTTCCAGAACCACGCTGACATCGTCCGTCCGGAGAGCGACGGTGGCGGTGGCGCTCTGCGAATGCCGGTGAATGTTGCTGAGGGTTTCTTGTACCACCCGGAAGAGGGCGTTTTCGATCTTGGCAGGCATGCGGCTGGCGTGGGCGGGAAGCACCAGGTTCACGCGAATCCCGCTCCGCTTGCAGAACCCGTCGATATAAGAATGGAGGGCCGGCAAGAAATCGTGCCCTGCGGGAAGCGGCGGGCGCAGCAGGTAAGAGATGGTGCGCAGTTCCTGCATGCACTCCCGGCCCAGCGCGACGGTTTCCGCAAGCAGATCGTGGATTTTTTTCTCGGCGTTGCCCAGCGTTGTCTTGATTCCCATCAGATTGAGATTGACGGCGAATATCTTCTGCACAGTGCTGTCATGGAGCTCGCGGGCAATCCTTCGACGCTCCTCTTCGCGCGACTGCAGAATGCGATTATCGATATCACGCCGGGCGTCTTGCGCCATCTTCACTTCCGTCACGTCTTCGTGGGAAACCAGCAGTCGCCGGACCCCGCGTTCCGTGAATTGGCTTACGCGCAGTTGAAACCAGCGCTGGCCGTTGACGCAGGTGCAAGGATAAAGGAGACGAAACCCCTCGCTCTGGCCCTGTAAAACCTCGCCAATCCCTCGCCTGGCAACACCGGCGTCTTGTTCGGCGGAGTTGCCGAAGTCGAGATACCGCGAGCCGACGCCATAGTTGGTTCCGGCAAAACCGTTCTCCTCGGCAAAACGCCGCCAGGCCTGGTTCACTGCGATGATGTTTCCTTGATCGTCAAGAATGGCGACGTGTGCGGACAACGCATCAACGGCCGCCTGCAGCAGTTGCTGGGCTTCGCGTACTTCCCGTTCCTCGCGGAGCTTCTGGGCCAACTGCTGGCGGACGTCGCTGAAGGATTCTTCGCTCCTGTACCTTGCCAGCATTTGCTCGTGGGCGCGATGTTCCACGAGCCTTTGCCGGCGTAGAACCAAATACCCGCCCAAGCCAGCTGCCAGGCTGGCCACCAACAGCCGGATGGCGCGTGACGGCCAGTGGGGCGGCCCGGGGAACATGATCGGTCTGCTCAGCTCGAACAACGCGATGGCTGCAGCCGTCAAAAGCAGGACCGTCGTTGCGTAGATCCAGAGAGGCTCCCCGCCGCCCGCGTTTGAACCGGCCGCGCTCAAGCGAGACGCTTCGTCTTCCGCAAGCTTTACTTTCGAGCTTCCGCCGATGGAGGTTGCCATGTGGAGAATCGCTCCCGTTCGCAGGGCGGTCCATGACCCGTGCCTGTACAGGACAATTTGTGGCGCAGCTTAATTCGACGTTTGGTCGTCGCGAAAGAAAAACGAGCGGCACATGAAACGACTCGAACTCTTTTCGCGACTTTTAGTTCTCCTGCAAAGCCGAGATCTTGCAATTTCTGCTCGCCGGCTCCTCAGGAATCCTGGGCCTTTGGCGGGATTATACCACCCGGGAAATAGCAAGCGGAATTGTGGTTCCACCTTGCAATCCAACTGTTCCATTTTGGAACGGAAAGGCAACGAGCTCAAAATCGGGAGTTTGCACGCAGGGCGTCCCGTGGCGTGCCCTCGATCAGCTGAGGCGTTCGCTCCATCTCAGGAGGAAATCATGGCCAGGGTCTTGTCAGAAACGAAGATCCAGGCAGTCTTGTCTCCCGCGGCAAGGATATTGACGTGAATGACTCGCTCAATGGAAGTTGCCGACGTTTTGAAGTCAAAATGGAAGCTTACCTTGCTGCTGTGGATCGCTGATTTCAGCGCAGCCAGAAAGGCTGGTTCGCCGGCCCATGGAGCAACAGACCTGATCTGGTGGCCTACGATGGGCCGGGTTGGCGCGTGGGGCTCGCCGACTTCCGCCGGACGGTGCTCCAGCACCACGCCCGACGCGTCCACATGCAGCACACCGAACGGGCTCTCTCGGCCTACACCGGGACGGGAACGGCCTCTTGGCCCGGGCCTGTTTCCTTTGCGTAGACGGCGCGGCCCTCGGGGTAGCGTGCTCTCCTCCTCGGAGCCTCCAACGACAAATGAAGACAAACGTTGACTCTGCTGGCTGGCAGACCTGCTCATGGTGGGCTACTTTAGTGGGTCAGCGTCAAGAGGGGAATCGGGTCCATCAAGTAGATCGTTACGGGACATTCATGTAGGACCAGGAGAATGACTGGCCGTTGTTGAAGCAAAATGAACAAATTCAAATCTTGGTCATATTGCTGCCGATCGGATTCGGGCGCAGCCGGTTCCAATGTTAGAATCCTGACTAAGTACCTTTCGGTACCCAGGGTGTAAGGCCGGTCTTGCCGGTACGGTCGTTCAGACCACAGATCTCTCATTTTGGGAGCGTTGAAAGTCGCGGTGTTGGCCAGGCCGGCGCAAGCGCCGGATCAGGCGCATCTGCTGAGTCACTTCAACGAACTCGCTCTTCCCACGATCTTGGAGGTAAAAATCGACTCGAGTATCAGCATCAGTAAACACCTGCAAGGCAGGGGAACAGGTGTGGCAATGTTGAAGGCCGTAATGGCGGTGCTTGCCGTTGCCTGGCTGTTCAGCGCTTTGCCCTCGTGTTCGGCCCAAGAGAAGCCGGTCAAGAACATCCTGGTACTGCACGAAGGATGGGAAAACTGGGCGTCGAACACACTGGTCAACGCTCAGATTCAGGAAATTCTTGGCAGCGACAACAGCGTTGAGGTGCAGCTCTTTCAAGAATACGTTGATCAGTGGCGGCTGGGACAAAGTATTCCAGACGTGGCGGAAGCCCTTCATCGCAAGTATGCGGCGGAGAAGCTCGACTTGATTATTACCGTCGGGGCCGCGCCCTTTAGCTTGATGCTCAACCAGGGGGCGACGATCTTTCCTGGGGTCCCGGTGGTTTTCTTCAGCCTGGGTGATTTCGAGCTTCCCAAAGGCAACCTGCCGAAGAACATCACCGGCGTGATCGGACATGTGGATGTCGCCGGCACCGTCGATCTGGCATTGCGTTTACAACCGGACACGCGTCACCTGTTCGTTGTCTCGGGCAATTCACCGTACGAAGGCTTCGCGATGCGGGCCCTCCGGCCCCAGTTGCAGGGAGTTGCCGGGCGGCTCAACGTTGTCTACCTCTCTGACCTTACACTTGAGGAGATTTTGACTCGCGTCTCCCAGCTTCCCGATCACAGTGCAGTTTTCTTCCTTACCATGCTGAAGGACGCGGCCGGTCATTCTTATGTACCGGCGCAGGTTTGTTCTCTTGTCAGCGTGTCTGCCAACGCCCCGGTGTATGCGTTCGTCCAGGGTGACATCGGCCGCGGCATCGTGGGCGGCAGCATTTACAGCGTCGAAAAGAACGCCAGAGAAGCGGCGAAGCTGGCATTGCAGGTGCTCCAGGGCGCCGACGTCAGTGGTTTACCGGTGCGACCGGGTCCTCCTAATGAAATCACCGTCGATTGGCGGGAAATGCAACGCTGGCACATCCCGGAGAGCCGTCTCCCCAAGAATGCCGTGATCCTGTTTGGCGAGCCCGGAATCTGGCAGCGGGACCATTGGTACATCCTGGGCACGATCGCCGTGGTGCTGCTGCAAGCTCTGCTCATCGCAGCCCTGCTCGCGCAGCGGCGCAGACGCGCGGCTGCGGAGAGAGACGTCCAGAGGCGCCTGGAGTTCGAGACCTTGATCTCGGAGATTTCGGCGCGCTTTATCAACCTGCCTGCCGATCAGATCCCGGCGGAGATTGAGGCAAGTCTGGAGCGTGTGCGAGGATTCCTGAACGTGGATCGAATCACTTTGTATGATCGTTTCCGGCCGGGCATGGAATTTACCGCGCTGCACTATGCGGTCCAGGAAAAAGCCGGCCTTTTCTTTCCCGTTCTCACTGAAAAACAATTCCCCGATTGGATGAGGCGGCTGCGCAGCGGTGATGCTTTGCTGGTGGAACAAATGGAGCAATTGCCTGGCGAAGGCGCCGGGGAACGAGAGGTCACTCGCAAGGGCATTAAATCTTTTGCCGTCATTCCTCTCAAGACAGAAGCTGAGGTCTTGGGCTTGCTGGTGCTGGCTACCACCAGCAGTCAGCATGGTTGGCCGCAGGAGCTGGTTAGCCAGCTTCGGATTCTAGGGGACATCTTCTATCAGGCGGTCCTGCGCAAACGAGCCGAAGACGCGGCCCGTGAAAGTGAAGCGAGATTCACCCTGGCGGCGGACAACGCGCCCATTCTGCTGTGGATGTCCGGAACCGACAAGCTCTGCACTTACTTCAATAAAGCATGGCTCGATTTTACCGGGCGCACCCTGGAACAGGAGCTCGGCAACGGCTGGACCGAAGGAGTTCATCCGGACGACCTGGACCGCTGTTGCAGCGGCTATGCGCAGGCTTTCGACGCCCGGCGGGAGTTCAAGATGGAATACCGTTTACGACGGTATGACGGCGAATACCGCTGGATTCTGGATTGCGGTGTTCCGCGGTACTCTCCGGACAGGAGTTTCTGCGGGTATATCGGTTCCTGCGTTGACATCTCCGATCTCAAACTCTCGCAGCAGGAGATGGAGGAGCTGAGCGGCCGCCTCATCCATGCCCAGGAAGAGGAGCGCAAGCGCGTGGCCCGCGAGCTGCACGACGATTTTGGCCAGAGATTGGTCGTGCTTTCCATGGAGCTGGCCCAGCACTTGTCCAAGCCGGAGAATCCTCCGCAAGTCGAAGTTTTCTTGCGTGAGCTCAGCGAAAAGCTCAAAGAGCTCTCTCGAGCCATGAACCTGACCGCCCATCAGCTCCATTCTTCGCACTTGGAGGTGCTGGGGCTGGTTTCGGCCGTGCAGGGACTGTGCCATGAATTCTCGCGGCAATATGGGATTGAGGCTGAGTTTAGCCATTCCGGCATGTCCTTCCGCATTTCCGCTGAAGTTGCCCTGTGCTTGTTTCGCGTGGTGCAGGAAGGCTTGCAGAACATCGCCAAGCACAGCGGCGCGCTCAGCTGCCGGGTGGAGATCACCGGATCGCGCGAAGGAATTCGACTGTGCATCAGCGATTCCGGGCTTGGGTTCGATCCGGCCCAGTTCAAGCTCAAGCCCGGCCTGGGCTTCGTGAGTATGCGAGAACGGCTGCGTCTGGTCGGCGGCTCGATCAACGTGGAATCGCAGCCATCCCGGGGGACGCGGCTCGACGTTCGCGTACCTTTGGCCGCCATGACCACTGCGGCGTGATGGCCCCTTCAGGCGAAGAATTCTAGAAAGGCGTGCACGACTTGCGCCGGCACGTCGCTCGCTTTCCGCGGCAATAGTTCGTGCCCGGTGCCGGGAATCTCCAGAAGCCGGTTACGTCCAGGAATGAGTTTCAACGCGGAGCTCAGTTCTTCGGTGGAACCGAACGGATCGCGCGACCCATGGACAAAAAGCAAGGGCGTAGCCAGCTTGGGAAAGTGGGCGGTCCGCAAGTCTTGAGGTTTGCGCGGAGGGTGCAGCGGGTAAGAGAGCAGGAGTAGCCCGGCAGCCAACTGCTGGTCTTCAGCCGCCAGCATGCTCGCCTGCCGGCCACCATAGGAATGGCCGCCAAGGTAAATGCGCCCCGGAACGGTTTCCTGCAAGACACGGACGGCCCGGCGAAGTCCGTCGCGATCTGTAGCGGCGCTGCCGGGAAATGGCGGTCCTTGCGGGCGATGCTGGCGGAAGGGCAAGTCGCACCTTAGAACATGGAATCCGGCGGCGACGAATGCATAAGCCAAGCTCGTCAGTAGCTTCGACTGGCAATTGGCCCCGGCGCCATGAGTGAGCGCCAGCCCGTCCCCGTTGGCCTGGCTGGGAATGTGGAGAAAGCCGCGAACCGCAGGTTCTGCGGACGTATCCGCGATTTGCCGGATGGAGACGGAGTCGGCCACGCCCCCTATTGTAAGGGCCTAGGGCCGTTTTTCAGGGAAACCACCGGCTTTTCATGGGGGCCCCGCTGGCTAGAAACCCGGAAAACCAGCTAGACTGGTTAGACACTATTGAGAATGTCTCAAGGGAAGATGGAGGTGAAGGTCCACCCCCTTTTTCCGAGCATGTTCTAATACCTTCTAAGAGATGAGGCATGGAAAGCCAATGAAGGCACTTATACGTACCACGGCTGTGCTTTTGGTCATATGCGTTGCAGGTTGCGGCGGAAGCGGCACCATCCAAACCATTGGCAGCCCCCAGGCGTTGCTCTACACGATCGGAGTGGGATCCAACAACATCAACGGTTTCCAGACGACCACCATTGGCCAGATCGAAGCGCTTCCCATTTCCGCATTCGCGACCAATCCAATTCCCCAATCTCTTGCCCTGACCCCGTCGCGGGGCTTCCTTTACGTAGCCAATTCGATTTCGAACACGGTAAGCGGGTTCACCGTCAACCATACCTCCGGCGATCTTACTCCGGTTGGCACCGCGATTTTGCCGACGCCCGTTTGCCCCGTCCCGGCGACTTGCAACTTTAACCCCATGGGGGTGGCCGTCGATTCCGGAGGCCAATTTGTGTTCGTTCTGAATCAAGGCTCGGCCAGCCCCGTGGTGGCTCCTTCTATTTCCGTCTTCAGCATCGATCCCAACCGGGGCCTGCTGACGCAAGTGGGCGGATCTCCTTTCGCCGCACCGGCCAACCCCGAGTTTATGGCCGCGTCACCCAGTTCGGAATTTCTGTATGTCTCTTCCAGTTCGGGAACGATTTCGGTATTCTCGATCGGCTCCAATGGCACGCCATCTCCGGTTGGCTCGCCTCTTACGGCAGGCGCTGACATTCGCGGGATGGTAATTGATCCCCAGGGCAAGTTCCTGTACGCCACGGACCATGGCAACAACCAGGTGGCCAGCTTCAGCATTCAGAGCTCCGGCGCGCTTACGCCGGTGGCGGGATCGCCTTTTACCGCGGGTACGCAGCCGGTCATGGCCGCTATCGACTCAACCGGAACCTTTCTGTACGTGGCGAACGCAGGATCGAATAACGTGTCTGCGTACAAAGTCAGCGCCGGAGTTCCCACCCAGGTGACGGGATCGCCTTTCGCCACGGCCGGCAGCGGTGTAGTCAACGCCACGCAACCCTCGTTCCTGGTGGTGGACCCCACGAATGCCTTTCTCTTTGTTGCCGACCAGGGAACAAGAGACATTGCCGGGTTCAACATCAAGTCTGACGGCACGTTGACCATGGTGACCAACTCACCGTTTGGTCAGACGGTGGCTCCGACGTGGATGATCTCTACCAGGTAGTCTAGCGCCCCGCGGACTTGAAGACTTCTCCGCCCTTCATCACGAAATCGATTTCCTGCAGAACAGTGATATGGGCGAGGGGATCGCCTTTCACCGCCACCAGGTCGGCATATTTTCCCGGAGCGATGCTGCCTACCTCGTTCTGCATGCCGAGCAGTTCCGCGGCATTGCTGGTTGCCGATCGGATGGCCTCAGCCGGAGTCATGCCGTATTGCACCATGTAAGGAAATTCCTTGGCCGGCGTAATGCCCCAGTCGAAGCCGCCGATATCTGTGCCGAAGGCGATTTTCACACCTGCTTTCAAAGCCCGCCGGAAAGTTTCCGCATGGATGCGAATCATGTCCAGCCAGACTTTGGCTCCGGCCGCTGCCCTGCCTTGGGCTACATATTCCCCCACGTAGATGGTGGGCACATAGAAGATGCCCTTCTGAGCCATGGTTTGCAGGTCAGCGTCGGCGATGTAGTTTCCGTGCTCCACTGAATCTACGCCGGCTTCCACCGAGTTGTGGACGCCATTCAGAGCCATGGCGTGCGATGCAACCTTATGGTGCTGGCGATGGGCTTCGTCCACGATGGCGCGCAGCTCGTCCAGGGTAAAAGTCGGGATGTCATCGAGTACGCCGTCCGCGCGGACGAAGTAGCTGCGGTCGGAATAGACCTTGATCCAGTCGGCGCCGAAACTGATCTCCTCCCGCACCGCCTTGCGTGCGTTGTCCGGCCCGTCCACCACCTGGACGCCGTGCGGCACCTCGATCTCCCAGGAATAGCCTTGCAGCGGATACGCGCCGGTCACGTCCAGGGCCCGCGTGGCCACCTTCATCCGCGGGCCGGGAATGATCCCGTTGTTGATGGCCTTCTTCAAGTCAACGTCGGCATAGCCGGCGCCTTCGGTCTCCAGGTCGCGGATGGTGGTGAACCCATATTCGAGCGCGCGCCGCACGGAGCGCGTACCGAGGATCGCGCGATACGCGACCGACTGCTTCAGCAACTGCTCGTCATAGTCGGCTGCCGTGATGTCGCCCTGCAGCAGCGTGTGGGTGTGCGTGTCAATCAGCCCCGGCAGGCACGTATGGTCGGAAAGGTCGATGACCTGGGCGCCCGCGGGAGGAGCGCCATTTTCCTGAACTTCCTTGATGCGCTCGCCCTGGATGGCGATCACCACGTGGCGCTGCATCTGTCCGCTCTCCGGTTGGAACAGGGCGCCGCAGCGCACGTAGTGGACCGGTGCGGGACCTTGCGCACTCTTAGTTTCCTGCGCGGCACAGAATGAAGGCAACAACACCAGGACGGCGGCAACAGACGCGTTTTTCATGGTTCACCTTTGAGTAAGCTGCTCATGCTACCAGATGGTTACGCACGGGGAAACCAATTCGAAACCGGCTGTGGGGCAGCCAGCGCTGGATAGGGTCGATCTGTGATACGATCCGAGCAATCGCTTGCAATTGAAGACCTGACCTTATGGATACAGCCCTGCGTCCCATGAGCACCTCTCAGGTGCTGGACCGGACATTTCAACTTTACCGCAACAATTTTGTGCTGTTCGCGGGCATCGCCGTGGTGGCTCCGGCTTTGACCTTGGTCGCCGGCTTCATCCAGTTGGCTATCTTCGGCGTGCCGGTGATGCCCCAACCGGGCGTGTTCGATATGGCCGCTTTTCAGAGAATCGTAGTGCAGGGCCTGGTCGGTCTGATCCTCAGCGGCATTTTTTATGCGATAGGCCAGTCCTTTGCGACGGGAGCTACGATGCATGCTGTCTCCATGGTGCATCTGGGACGGGCTACGACGATCCGGGAGTCCTACGCGACCATCCGACCGATGTTCTGGGCAATTGTCAAAATCCTGGTATCGGTCTTCTTTCGCGCTTTTTGGCTCTTGGTCCTCTCCTACTTCATGATTTTCGGTCTATTGCTGCTTGCGCCCGCCTTGGCGCGCAACGGTGGAGATCAGCAACTGGGTCCGGCTTTGCTGGTTGGAGTGGGATTCCTCCTTAGCTCTGCCGCGTGGGTGGGCGGGTTAGTATGGGGGATTTACGCCTATGCCCGTTATTCCCTGGCGATCCCTGCCGGAGTCCTGGAAAAACTGACCACAAAGAACGCCATCGCGCGAAGCAAGTTTCTCACCCAAGGAAGCTTGGGACGAATCATTGCCGTGTACCTGCTCACGGCGGTCATGGGCTTTGCCCTGGCCTCGGTGCTGCAGGTTCCGGGCTACATCGGCAGCAACATCTTTTCCATGAAGGGCGGAGCCCACATCAGCACGTCTTTTATCTTCTGGAGCTACTTCGGCAGTTTTGTAGGTAAGGCGCTGGCAGGTCCCGTAGCTACCATGGCTGTGGCTCTTATTTACTATGATGAAAGAGTACGCAAAGAAGCCTTTGATCTGCAATTGATGATGGAAGGCATGGGACAAACAAGCCTGGCTCAAGCTTCAGCGTCAAGCGGCTCCGCATAAGCAGCAACTGGCTTGTCGTGCCCCTGTGGTACTATGCGAACTTTACTCGAAGAACACCTATGCCATCGGAACTAGCTTTGCGCCCCATGAGCACGTCCCAGATACTGGACCGGACGTTCAGTTTGTACAAGAGCAACTTTCTGCTGTTCGCGGGGATCAGCGCTCTTGGCCCGGGACTGATCATGCTCGCGCGTCTACTGTTCCTGTTCGCCACCAGCCCTTTTTCAGGAAGAGCTGCTGGGGGGGACCCGGCGGGCACAATGACCCGCCTTGCATTGGCCGGCCTGGGCTTTTTTGTCCTTCTTGTACTGGCCTTGCTGGGATACGCGTTTGCATCCGGGGCTTCGGTGTATGCGGTCTCCCGCCTTCACCTTGGGCACGGCACAACCATCGCTGAGTCTTACCGGCTGATCCTGCCTTACTTCGGAAACATCCTGGGCATTGTGATAATCGTGGGGTTCCTGGTTTTTTTGGTTGTGGCCGTGGGCGCGGCGTGCCTGTTCGTTCCCATCTTTCTAGGCGTGGGCGGCTTCCGCGGTTTTTCCTCGCAGAACTTTTCCCCGGCGTTGGTCTTGGGCATTTTCATTGGCGCAGTGTTCTTTGTGGCCTCGCTCATTTTTGGGCTCGTTCTAACCGCTAAATTTTCCTTCGCCGTGCCCGCATGCGTGCTGGAAAGGCGGGGAGTCATCGACAGCATCAGCCGCAGCTGGCAACTCACCAAGGGAGCGGTCTGGCAGGTCATTCTAGTCATCATTCTGGTCGCGTTCATGGCCTGGCTCCTGGGCCTGGTTCTATCCATTCCTTACTTCGTGGGCGTCGCAATCTTCATCACCAAGAAAGACCCGTCAGTCCTGATACCGTTCATGGCGTTGCAGTATGTGGGCGAGTTCCTTGCTCGCACTCTGGCTGGTCCGGTTTCCACCATCGCTACCGCTCTCATTTACTACAACCAGCGCGTCCGCAAAGAAGCCTTTGATCTGCAACTGATGATGGAGGCCATCGGACAGCCGTCCCAGCAGCCGACCGCCGGAGCCGCCGCTCCGGGC
>CAZFRV010000342.1:0-8049 GCA_964521445.1 uncultured Acidobacteriaceae bacterium | reverse complement strand
GACACGGGCTACAGCAACCCACAAACCGGGCTAGCTCAGAGAAACGCCTCGGGAAGGCCATTGCCCTCCACATGACCCCGCATCTAAGATGTGCAAGGCCGGATATCAAGGCGCGCCATGATCAGGATCATCACTATCGAGCGGGAGTATGGCTGTGGAGCGGCGGAGATCGCGCAGAAGCTGGCCGCTCGCCTGGGCTGGAAGTTGTGGGACCAGGAACTCACCTGCGAGATCGCTCGCCTGGCCCAGTGCGATCAGTCGGCGGTAGAGCAGCGCGAGGAGCGTCGCGATCCCCTCTACTACCGCTTGCTCAAGTCGTTTGCCCGCGGGAGTTACGAGGGCCGCGTCAACGTGGATGACCCGCTGCAGCTTCTGGACGCTGACAGCATCCTGCGCATTTCCGAGCGCGTGGTGCGCCGGGCCGCTGACCAGGGCAACTGCGTGATCGTGGGCCGCGGGTCACAGCACTTTCTTCAGAACCGCCAGGACACGTTGCGTTTCTTTCTCTATGCGCCCAAGGAGGACAAGGTACGGCGTCTCCTGGCCCAGGGAAACAAGGAGAAAGACGCGGTGGAGTTGGTGGATACAGTAGACCGCGAGCGCGCCGCCTTCATCCGGCAATATTTCAACGCCGCCTGGCCGAACCGCCCCGTGTATCACGCCATGCTCAATACCGCCGCCGGCGACGAGGCTGTGCTGAGCGCCATCCTCAGCTTTGTGGAACGCGCGGCGGCGTAATCAAAAGCCGCTTCCCTGCTTCTATGACAGGTTCGATCAGCGGTTACTGCGGCGCAGTCGCTCCCGGAGGCACGGTCCACACATCCACGGTACGACCGGGCGTTGTTCCAGGTTTGGTCTGCAGGCGCTGCGGGTCGATACCCTTGGACTTCGTCAAGTAAATCTTGGCATTCTCCGCGCGCTGACCGCCGAGGCGCGGGGCCTCGCCGGCATCGGCCGCGCCGTAGAGTACCGCGGTGCTGGACGGATCTTGCTGAAGTTTCAGGGCCACGTCATCCAGGATGGCCTTGGAGCGGTTGTCCACGTAGGCGCTGTTGGGTTTGAAATCGAGCTGAGTCATCTTTTGCGCGGTGGGCGGACCAACCGGTGCGATCGGGGCTTCCACGTTGACGGTGGTGGTGGCGGCGGCGGAGAGCTGGCGATCGTCATACGCAGTCGCGCGGACGGCGATGGGCCCGGGGCCGGAGTCCGCAGTATCGAGCGTTGCCTGGTTGTGGCTCGAGGAAAGTTTGCCGCCGTTGGTGACGAAGGTGATGCTGATAGGCCGGTTATCGCGGCTGGATGCCTGGCAGGTGATAGTGGCGCTCTCACCAACGCGCACGCTGGCGGGCGAAGCCGTACACGAGATCTGCGGTGCGTTGCCGGCCGTGGTATCCGGCGCGTTCAACGGTATGGTGGTTCCCGCCGGGTTGGCTGTGTTGGCCGCGGCCGAGGCGGGAAGCAATGGTTGCACTTCCGGTGCGCTGCTGACGTCCAGAAGCTCGACTCCGTCGCCCACATGGATGTCCTGCAGAGACGACGTGATCATCACGGTGGAGCTTTTCTTGTTCACCTGCAGCACGATCATGTTGCCCAGCGTCATCCGGGGCAGCGTGGAGAGGTCGCCTATGGGCAATTTTTGCGGATCTTTCTGCGTATCCTCGTTGGCGCTGGCGTAGCGGGACATGCCCATATCATGGTCGTGGTAGGTGTAACTGTAAGTGCGGGTGGCGCGCAGGTAGTCGCCGACCTTGATGCCCTTGTCCGCGCCCAGGTCGATATAAGCGATGTACTTGGTACCCAGCACTGAATCAAATTCGTTGGCCATGATGATGCGGCCCTGCGTCTTGCCGTTAGGCGGCGCAAACCGTTCCACCGGGACCACGCGGAAGGTCGGTGCAGTCCGCTCCTCGAAGGGGATGGCCACGTCACCTATTACGAAATCAGCGCAAGCCAGCTCCGGCACAGCTATGCCGGTGCTCCTTTGCACGTCGATCACCTTGGCGTAGCCCATTTCGAAGTAGGGCTCTCCGGCGTTGCGGATGGCAGCTCTTTCCCCGGGGTAGAACTCGTAATGGTCGGGGTCGGTCACGTGGCGCACGATCTCGTACCGGTCGCCGACCTTGATGTCGCGGCCGTGAATGTAAATGTAGTCAATCCCGGCGGCAAAACGCGTCTGGTCAGGACTGTACCAGCCCGCAGCCACGTAGTGATCGGTGGGAACGTGGTTCGTGGTGATGAAGCCCGAGCAGTACATGTCGGAAGCCGTTGGCTTGTTGCCGGTCGCGGGCCCACGACCCAGGACTTGAACAGCCTGCCCGGATGACGTTTGTGTTCCCACGCTGATCGCCGCAAAGATTAACGCTAATACCAAACTTTTTGATCGCATACATCCTCCCCTACCCGAGGGAAAATAGCCGGTTATAGAGTTTCGCACGCACCACGGCCCGGTGGAACATAACAAAGGTTGTTGTCCGACTTCAACTAAACTCTTATTTACTAAGAAGATACGCTGATTACAGAAGTGCATTCACTGCTGCATTCAGTCCTTGCGTGTGTAAGTTTTGCTCGCGTATGATGCCAGCCTTGTTCGTTAAGTAATCATGAATGGAGCCCACACCAGTCCGGCCCCCAGGTTCCTGCCCGCCCGGCTGCCCCGGATGTGTGTGCCGGTGTGGGCCACTGACGCGCAAGAGCTGTTTCAAAAAGCCGATGCCGTAGTGCGCGAGAACTCCTTTATTGAGTTCAGGTTGGACTATCTCTCGAAGCCCAGCCTGGCGCTCCCCAAGCTCAAGACTTTCGTGGAATACCACCCCGAGGCGCTGATCATTGCGACCTGCCGGCGGGCGGTGAACGGCGGCAAGTTCCGGGGATCGATCGCGGCCGAGGTTGATGTGCTGGCCAAGGCCGCCAACACCGGCTGCCACCTTCTGGACCTGGAACTGGAGTCGGCCGCGCACCTGAAGCCAGCCGACTTTGCCCGTCTGCGCCGCTCCGCCAACCTGATCCTGTCCTTCCACGACTTTCGTGGCACCAAGAAGCTCGAGGAAACCTTTGCCAAGATGCAACAATATCCCGCCGACTTCTTCAAGGTGGTGGGCACGGCCAATTCGCTTTATGACAACGTAGTCATGATGAAGTTCCTGGAACGCCACAGCCACGCTCATTCGCTGGTGGGAATTTGCATGGGCGAACAGGGCATCATCAGCCGCGTGCTGGGCGTGCGCGCCGGCAGCCAGTTCACGTTTGCCGCGGCCAGTCCTGGCGAAGAGACCGCCCCCGGCCAGATCGCCGCGCGGACGTTGCGCGAGACTTATCGCATTGACCAGGTGGACGCAGCCACGCGGGTCTATGGCGTGGCCGGCGATCCGGTAGCGCATTCGCTCTCGCCCGCCATGCTGAATGCCGCCTTCCGGCGCGAGAACGTCAACGCCGTTTACCTGGCGCTTCACGCCAAGACGCTCGATGATCTGCTGGCCTGCGTCAACGATATCCCGATCAACGGCCTCAGCGTCACCATGCCGTACAAAGAGCAGCTCTTGAAGCATCTGGACAAGACCGATCCCCTGACCGCCAAGATCGGCGCCTGCAATACCGTGGTCCGCGCCCAGGACGGCAAACTTTACGGCTTCAACACCGACGTTGCCGGCGTGGTGCGTCCGCTGGAAACGCGCATGCGCCTCCCTGGACTCAAGGTCCTGGTGTTGGGAGCAGGAGGCTCGGCGCGGGCCGCTGTCTTTGGCCTGAAAGAGCGCGGAGCAGAAGTTTACATTCTGAATCGCACGCCTGCCCCCGCGCATACCCTGGCTAAACAGGCGCGGGCCAAAGCCATCAATCGCACCATGCTCAAGAAGATGGAGTTTGACGTGATCATCAACGCCACGCCGGTGGGCATGGACGGTAATCGCGATCCCCTGCCGATCTCCGAAGCGGAATTTAAAGCCCGTTACTTCTTCGACATGGTGTACACGCCCGCAGAAACCAAAATGGTCCGGCTGGCTCGAGCCAAAGGCATGCACGTCATTTTAGGATCGGAGATGTTCGTGCAGCAGGGCGTCCGCCAGTTCGAGACCTGGAGCGGCAAGCCTGCGCCGGTCCTGGAAATGCAGCGCGTGGTGGACTTTGCCCTGGCCCAGCGCGCCGCCAAAAACGTCGCCAACAATCAGAAACGTTCGAAAGCCAAATGACGGACCGCAGTCCTGCCTGATTCCTGCACAAGAAAGTGATTGCAGAGTGTAACAAACTCCCGTTCAACGCCACTCCTTGAGAGTAGTGCTGAGCCGATTTTTCTCCGGACCGATGATCACCCGGCGGCTCCGCTCCTGTTGATAGGTTTTTACAGAAATTTCATGCGCCGCGACGCGGCCCGAAGCTTACTCTCCGATCTTCGCAGGTGTCCGCGCGGCCCATGCGTTCTTTCTGGATACGTGTGCCGGCCACACTGGTGTTCGTCCGGCCGGCACAAGTACGATTACATAAGCGCGGGCCATCGCCCGCAGCTGACATATGTGCTCAGCAATGAAAGGAAAGTCTATGAGCCCCAAGATACAGATGATCTCCATTCCCGGCAGCAACCGCCCACCCAACCCCAAGGCCAAGCTCCTGGGAAAAAGCGACCCGAAGCGGTCGATCGAAGTCAGCATTTACGTCCGGCAGAATCCAGTGGGAGGCGGCAAGAGCATTCCTTCCCTGGAGCAGTTGAATTCTCAGCTCCCCGGCCAGCGCAAGTATCTCAACGATGAACAATTCAATGCGGTGTTCGGCGCCGACCAGGCGGACGTGGACAAAGTTGTCAAATGGGCCAAAGCCAACAAGCTTGCCGTGGTGGACAGCAACGCCCGCAATCGACGCGTTCTGGTAAAAGGCACGGTCGCCAACATCAACAAAGCTTTCGGCATACAACTCAACGACTACGAGCAGCCCAAGACCGGCCGCTATCGCGGGCGCGAAGGCGAGGTCCACGTGCCGGCTGATCTGGGCGGCATTGTGGAAGGCGTATATGGCCTTGATAATCGCCCCGTAGGCCGTCCGCGGATGCGTCGCGGTAATTTTCGGCCGGCCACCGCGCAAGCCCTGAAAGCGCAGAAAGGAAAGACCGGGAAGACGGCCCTGGCTGACTTATCGAATCAATGGCCGGGCACATTCTTTCCTCCTCAAGTGTCCGCGCTCTACGACTATCCGGCTAACACCGACGGAAGCGGCCAGAATGTTGCCGTCTTCGCGTTCAACGGTCAGGGTCCGGACCCGCGTGGCGGCTATAGTCTCAGTTCCTTGAAGACCTACTTCGAGCAGGTACTGGGCGGGAAGACGCCTTCCATCACCGATGTGGTGGTGAGCGGCCCCGGCAACGATCCCGGACCCGACTCCAAGGCCTCCGCACAAAACGGCGACGCCACCGGCGAGGTGATGCTGGATATGTGTGTGGTGGGCGCAGTTGCGCCCGGCGCGAACATTTTCATGTACTTCACCGAGTTCACGACGCAGGGCTGGGTGGACGCGATCCATCAAGCCATCACCGACAACAACAACATCTCCGTAATCTCCATCAGCTACGGCAACCCGGAAAATGGTCCCAACAGCGCCTGGCACACCATGGGCCTCAAGCAGGTCAATACCGCTTTCCAGGCCGCGGCAGCGAAAGGCATCACCATCTGCGTGGCATCGGGCGACGATGGATCGGCCGACGAGCCCGACGCTACGACCTCGCGCTGCGATTTTCCCGCTTCCAGTCCGTTCGTGCTGGGGGTCGGCGGCACCAAATTGACCGCCACCAATGGCTCCAATTCCACTATCCAAAGCGAAGTGGTATGGAATGAAGAAGTGAAACAAGAAGGCGCCGGAGGCGGCGGCGTCAGCGCCGTGTTTTCGAAGCCGGCATATCAGGACAGCGTAACCGTACCGCCTTCCGCCAACTCAGGCCACAAGATCGGTCGTGGCGTACCCGACGTAGCCGCTGTGGCCGATCCTGAAACCGGCGTGGTGATCATGCATGTCAGCGGGCAAACGCTGGAGCCCATCGGAGGAACCAGCGCCGCCGCTCCTATGTGGGCCGCGCTGATTGCCCGGCTTAACCAGGGCCTCAACGCGCGTTGCGGGTTTCTGAACGATGTCCTCTATACAAAGTTCTCGAGCAACGTGCTGCGCGACATCGTCACCGGAAACAACGGGGCCTACTCCGCCGGCCCGGGTTGGGACGCCTGCACCGGACTGGGAGTGCCCGGCGGCACAGCACTGTTGCAGAAACTTGCCGGCAAGTAGCGAAAACAAACTGGAGAAAAACAAAAGGGGCGGCGAGTCATCGCCGCCCCTAGGTTCTTAGCACCGGCTAAAAACGCGGTATCTATTGACCCGGCGTCTTGGCCACGTCGCCCACTTTCGCCGTACCGCTGCCGGTGAAGGTCGCCGTGGACGAAGAGGCATCCACATCCGTGACCGTAGCCGTGCCGACCTTGTCGGTTACGGTCTTGATCACTTTGCCGGTCGCCGGATCTTTCACCGTGCGCACGGCGCGGCTGATGTCCAGCGTGTCGCCGACCTGCACGCCGGCGTTGCGGCCCACGTTCAGGATCAGAGTGTTGCCGCTCACATCGGCTACCAGGCCCGAGACCTCCGCCTTGTTCGTCGGCAAGGCGTCAGCCTTCTGGTCCAGTTGGTCGCCGGTGGAGGTCACGGCCGCGGATACGGCTTCACCCAGGATCGTGGCCCCGAAATTCTTGCTGCTCATGTCGAAGGCGCCCGCGCCGCCGCTGCCGCCGCCGCCACCCGCACCCACCAGAGAAGCGCCGCTGCGCTTCGATTGACCGTTACCCGTAACCGCGGCCAGAATCTCCGCGGTGCTGGTGTCAACCATTCGGGCAGTGATGTTGCAGACGGCCTTGGCATCGCGTTTCTGTACGCCGCCCAAGCCAAACCGGCCCAGGCCATAGCCGGCGCCGCCGACTGTGGTGCTCTTGTCGTCGCGGCCGAACTGGGTGATCGAGCCGATAATGATGGCATCTACGCCCAGCACCTTGCCGATCCTTGCCGCTGTGGCCGGATCAGCGCGATCGCTGTTGGAGAAGTTCTGCTCGGCCAGGATCTTGTCTAGCGCCTTGCGCTCGATCACGCGGTATTTGCCGTCTTCCACCAGCTTTTGCACCAGCATATCGGCAATACCCTTGCCTACGTCCTGGTCCGTGCCCCAGATTGCGGCCACATTCGAGCGCACGGTTCCGTAATCAAAATCCAGCACTGCCACGCGCTTTCTTTGCGGCGCCGATTGCGCAACGCCGGCGATTGTCAACAGCACTACGATCAAAGACAGGGTCGATATCGAACGCAGAAACCGAGACATGGTTCATCCTCTCCTTGGAGGCAAGATTCTCAAAAATTCAGGGGGAGTTCTGCTTGCAACTGTAGCAGGAGACGCGCCCGATCACAACGGCTGTTTTTAATCCCCGCCTCAGCCGGGCAGGCACGAAAGGGATAAGCCATCAGGATCCAGCGCGGATCACGCAAGGCCCCGCACTTTGAGCACAGACGGCGGCGACTGCTTACTAGTCGGGATCGCCATGTTACCAAGGGAACTGGATTCCCCAGCAAGCGCAAGGCCATACTGGCGGCAAGCAGTTCCCGGCTCAGGCTGGTCACAATCCGCCTCAACGCTTAAGTGTCACCCCCACACCTTCCGATTGAGTACATCAAGGATCCTCCGGCACGCGAGCCATTGACGAGAGCCCAGAAAGTTTTTGTTTAGTTGAAGGAGAAGATTATGCGGTGTAAGTGTTTGGTGACAAGCACGCTCTTATGCTTGTGTCTGGCAACTTGTGTGGCCCGCGGCCAGGACGTTGGCACTACGGGCGATATCTCGGGAACGGTCCTTGATCCATCCGGAGCCGTAGTTGTGAAAGCGCCGGTCGTGGCGACTGAAACGGCCAAAGGAATCCAACACAAAACTGAGACTGACGCAAGCGGCCAATATCGCTTCCGGGGACTTCCTCCGGCCGTCTACAGCCTGACAGCACAAAGCCAGGGCTTTGCGCCCGAGGTGCGAAGGAATGTAACCGTCACGCT
>CAZFRV010000341.1:0-6460 GCA_964521445.1 uncultured Acidobacteriaceae bacterium | reverse complement strand
CCTGCGTAGAGTGCTAGTAAAATACCGGCTCTAGCCGCTGTGGTGTGGTTGCTTCTTCCCCGACCAGGCTGACCTCAGTGGCTAAAGCCACTCGGCTAAATTGCTTTGCCGCAGGCCTAAAGGCCTGCTCCACCCCCGGTTTTCTTGAGATCCGTGTCGGTGCATGGCTATTTCTTCTGCGGAGATTTTCCTGCAGCGGTGAACGCCTGTACCCGATATACAATATTGTATATCTGTTACAGACGATATTGTAGTAGAATTGTTGGACTCGTTGCCGGGCGGACGAGCGGGCTTGGTTCATGCCCATGCGGACAAGCCCATTGTGATATCACCTGTGATGTTTCGCCTAAAGTCTTTGTTTATTGTGATACCCCGGACAGGGGGCGGCCTGGCTAAGGTTTACCAATCAGTAATCAGAGTGGAAGCAGGATTCCACAAAATGGGAAGAAAGGTTGCATCATGCCACAGTTTGAAGACGACTACATGACTCCGGAGGAGCGCGCCGAATACGATCGCAAGCTGGAGGACTTCGCCATCGAGTCTTCCCGGTTGCGCTGGCAGGAGGGCACGGCCGGCCAGCTTTGCGAACGGCTCTATCAAGCCTACACCGCCTACGAGGAGTACCTGGAACGAAACTACCAGGCGCGGCGCGATGCCGGCTTCGTGGAGACGGTCAGCCAGCACCTTTATCGACGGCTCCGGGAGAACCTCGAAAAGGCCCACCAGGCGGAACGTTGCGGGCACGTGAAGACGAACGGCCGCCGCTGTGGCTCCCCGCGGATGCACGGAGGCGAGCTTTGTTACATCCACGCGCGCATGGCAGAGAGCAAACCTAAAACGCTGGGCCTGCCTTCGCTGGAAGACGCTAACGGCGTGCAGTTGGCCATCATGAAGCTGGCGCAGTGGTTGATTGATGACGAGTTGGACCCCCACAAGGCCGGCCGGCTCGCCTACCTGATCCAGACCGCTGCCAGCAACGTGAGCCGCGTGAAGTTTGACGAAGAGGAATTGACGGAATAGCGGAACAATCCGGGGAAACTGGAGACGGAGTGCTGCCTTCTTCTCGGTGTCTCCGTGGTGGGTTTTCCCCCGATTGGGGTAGAATGCGTTTCGCACTTCCTGAGGAGCCAAAATGAATCGTGTGCTGCGTTGTCTTGCGATAGTCGTGGTTCTGGCTGCGGCCGTTCCTGCTACGGCGCAAAAGCGGTCGATCACCGAGAAAGACATCTTCCAGTTCAACTGGATTGGCGATCCGCAGATCTCGCCCGACGGAACGCGCGTGGCGTTCGTGAAAGTCTCGGTCAGCGAGAAGAAAGATGGATATGACACTTCCATCTGGAGCGCCTCCACGCGCGGCGACGAACCGGCGCGGCGTATGACCGACGGCAAACACGATTCTTCGCCACGCTGGTCGCCCGACGGCAAGTGGCTGGTCTTTGTACGCACGCCGGAGCCGAGCGGTGCGCCGGGCGGCGCGGCAGCCGGCGGACCCGGACGTCCCCCTGGACCTCAGCTTTATATGCTGCCGATGAGCGGCGGCGAATCGTGGAAGTTTACCGATCTGCCCCGCGGCGCGGGCGGCCCGGTGTGGTCGCCGGACAGCAAGCTGATTGCCTTCTCCAGCGATACCTCTCCCGAAGACCTGGCCAAGGCGCATAAGCGGGAAGCGAAGAAGCCGGGGGACAAGACAACAGAAGACAAATCTGGTGACAAGCAAGAAGCCGCGGGAACGCCAGGCGCCTCCGCCGATGCTGAGCGCGAGAGCGACGTTCGCGTCATCACGCGCTCGGTTTACCGCATCAACGGCGGCGGATATCTTGATCCCAAGCATCCCCAGCACATCTGGGTGGTAGCTGCGCCGCAGAGTTCGGAAGACACGGCCACCCCGAAGCAGCTCACCAGCGGCAAGTACTCGCAAGACGGCATCATGTGGTCGAACAATTCCGACCGCATCTACTTCCTGACGTCGCAGGCGGACGATCCTTCGTATGAACTGCCGCACGCCGACGTCTATTCCGTGGCCGCAACGGGAGGAGCGCCGGAAAAGGTCCTGACCATCAACATGGCGCCGCGCGCCGCCTCGCTCAGCCCCGATGGCAAGCTCCTGGCTTTCTGCGCTTCGGTCAACGAGCCGGTGCAGTCCTATACCGAGCCCGATCTCTGGGTAGTGGAGATGGCGGCCGGCGCCAAACCACGCAACCTCACGACTTCCTACGACTACGATGTATGCAGCGGTGTGGGCGGCGATCAGGGCACGCCGCGCGCCGGCGGCGGGAGCCGCGTGATCTGGACTCCGGACGGCAAGGGCCTGATCACGGTGACGGCGCGGGAAGGGAAGGCCAACCTGGTGCAGTTTGACGCCACCACGGGCAAGCCTACGGAGATCACCCGCGGCAACCAGGCGGTGGAGACGTATCGGGCGACGGAGGACGGATCGAAGTTCGTGGCCGTGATTTCCACGCCGACCAACATCGGCGACCTGTTCCTGATCGACCGATCAGGCACGCAAAAGCAGATCACGCAGATCAACGAGAAGCTCTTCTCCCAGCTCAACCTGACCGCGCCGGAAGAACTCTGGTACACGAGCTTCGACGGCAAGAAGGTGGAAGGCTGGATACAGAAGCCGCCGGATTTCGACCCGGCAAAGAAGTATCCGCTCATCCTTAATATTCATGGCGGGCCGCACGCCGCCTACGGCTGGGTCTTTGATCATGAAATCCAGTGGATGGCGGCCAAGGGTTACGTGGTGCTCTATCCCAACCCGCGCGGCAGCACGTCGTACGGACAGGAGTTCGGCAACATCATCCAGTATCACTATCCCGGCGACGACTTCAAAGACCTCATGGCCGGCGTGGATGAAGTGCTGAAGCGCGGCTACGTCGATCCCAAGCGATTGGGCGTGACCGGAGGCAGCGGCGGCGGCTTGCTCACGAACTGGGTGATCGGTCACACCGACCGTTTTGCCGCAGCGGTTTCGCAGCGCGACATCGCCAGTTGGGCCGACTGGTGGTATTCCGCCGATTTTACCCTCTACCAGGCTTCGTGGTTCAAGGCCCCGCCGTTTGAAGACCCGCAGGATTATGTAAACCGCTCGCCGATTACCTACATCAAGAACGTGCACACGCCGTTGATGCTGATACTCGGCGAGGCCGACTATCGCACGCCTCCCGGCGCCGGCGGGGAAGAAATGTACCGCGCGCTCAAGTACCTGAGGCGTCCGGTGATCATGGTGCGTTTCCCCGGCGAGTCGCACGAGCTCTCCCGTTCCGGGCAGCCGTGGCACCGCGTAGAACGGTTGGAGCATATCGTCGGCTGGTTCGATAAGTACCTGCAGGGTGTGAATCTGCCCGAGTATGCCGATGTCGGCCCGGCGGATACGGGCGCGAGATCGAGTGAAGATTCGGGGAAACAGGCGGCGAAGACGCCTCAGACCAAGGACACAGGGAAACGCTGATGGGATCGTGCCCAGCGGCTTTTTTGACGCAACCGGCCAGATCAGGGGAGTTCAACCGGCCGGTATCTCGAATGAACCGGATTCGGAAACCGAGGAGCTTTTCATGGCATTCGTGGTAAACGAGGGTACGAAGATTTATTGGGACGAGGAGGGGCAGGGCGAACCGCTGTTGCTCATCATGGGGCTGGGGTACCCGGCGCACGCCTGGTATCGGACACGGCCCGTGCTGGCGAAAAAGTACCGGACCATCGTTCTGGATAACCGTGGGGTAGGTCGGAGCGAGATGCCGGCCGGCCCGTATCCCATCGCTCTCATGGCGTCCGATGCCGCCGCCGTGCTCGATGCTGCGAAGGTCGGAAGCGCGCACGTGTTTGGGATCTCCATGGGCGGTATGATCGCCCAGGAGTTTGCGCTCCAGTATCCCCATCGAGTGCGATCGCTGATCCTGGGGTGCACCGCCCCAGGCGGGCCGCGCGCGGTGCGAGCCGAAGCAGACGCGACGCAGATGCTCATGAACCGCGGCAACATGACTCGCGAGGAGGCGGCGCGAGCCGCCCAGCCGTTTATCTACCATCCGTCCACACCGCCTGAGCGGATCGAAGAAGATATGGTCGTGCGCCGGCCCTGGTTTCCGCACCCCGCCGCGTACACGGCGCAACTGCAGGGAATCCTGGCCTGGGAATCCTATAGCCGTCTTTCCAATATCACCTCCCCGACTTTGGTGATTCATGGCGAATCTGACCGCTTGGTCCCCGCGGGCAACGGGAAGCTGATTGCGGAAACGATTCCGGGGGCGAAGTTGGTGATGCTCGCTGGCGCAAGCCACATTTTCACGACCGACCAGCCGGAGGCAGCCCAAGGGGCAATCCTGGAATTCTTGGCAGGCCGGCAGTCGGCGGCCAACGTCTGACGGGGAAAACGCGTGGTTTGGCGTCGGGGGTGGATTCCCGGTCCGCCCGCTGAACTTACGACTGCGCTGGTCGTCCGCCATGCGCCGAAGAAGAAGATCGCGGTGCAAGGTGTGAAATTCCTTGCGCAGCATGTCGGCCAAGCTCTGGACGATGCCTTCAATTCATGCTAAAGCCACTGATTCGTGAGTGGTAGATCCAAACTTGTTTGGAACCACATTTGCACAGTGGTGTTCTGTCAACTGATGACGCGGACAAGTCAAACAGTAGCCCGGGGGAGCAACTCCTACCGAAAGTAGCTCTGCTAGATAAGCAGTAACTTATTCTGACGCCCGGTTACCCGCCGTGAGAACACAGGCTTGGCTTGATCTAGACCTCTTCAGTTGTCGCCGGAATGTTTGGGCAAGGGTCGATGGGACTCAGAGGGCGAAGCTATGAGCGGACCGCAAAACATGGAACCTGTTGCATCGATTGAACAGGTCAAGATTCCCCGCTGGTACGCGGTCCATACCCGCGCCAAGCACGAGAAGAAGGTTACCGCGGAGCTGCTACAAAGAGGCATGAAGACATTCCTGCCTGCCGCGCGCGAAGTTCGTCGCTGGAGCGACCGCCGCCAGGTGATAGAAGTCCCGCTGTTTCCCTGCTATATCTTCGTCCACACAGACTTGACCGTGGCGCCGCGGATGGCGGTGTTGCAGACTGCGGGGGTGTTCCGGTTCGTCGGATTCAATCATGGTCCAGTGCCGATTCCGGACGCGCAGATCGAAGGCGTCCAGGCGGTGCTGGCAAAGGATCTCCCGGTTTCGTCGTGCGGCTTCATCAAAGTAGGCGACAAGGTCCGCATACGTGGCGGCGCGCTGGACGGTGTGGAAGGCGTGCTGGCCGGACGCAGCGGTGAACGCAGACTGATTATCTCAATTGAACTGATCCAGCAATCGATGGCCGTCATGGTTGAGGGCTATGACATCGAGCATGTCTGACGTTGTCGTGCGTTGCTCTGCCGTCGCGATTCTAGCTAAACAATGGCGCCGGCCCACAGGGCTTGGCTGCTTGTCTTCTGGAGAACAAGTATGAAAGGGATCATCCTAGCGGGCGGAACTGGTTCACGGTTGCACCCGCTGACGCGGGTCACCAATAAACATCTGCTGCCGGTGTATGACAAACCGATGATTTACTACCCCGTGCAGATCCTCGTGGAGGCCGGCATTCGCGATATCTTGATCGTGACCGGCGGAAACAGCGCGGGAGACTTCCTCAAGCTGTTGAAGAACGGTCACGACTTTGGGCTACATCAACTGAACTTCGCCTACCAGGAAGGCTCAGATGGCATCGCGGATGCTTTGCGTCTGGCCGAGTATTTCGCCCGCGGCGAGAAAATTTGTGTGGTTCTTGGCGACAACATCATCGGAGGAAACATTCGCAGCGCCAAGGAAGCTTTCGAGCGGCAGGAACACGGCGCCAGAATCCTGCTCAAGAAAGTGCCTGATCCCGAGCGCTTCGGCGTTCCCACGATCGAGAACGGGCAGATTGTCCGAATCGATGAGAAGCCACAGCACCCGGCCTCGCCGTTTGCGGTCATCGGCATTTACTTCTACGACTGGACCGTATTCAGCCGCGTCCGCAGCTTGAAGCGCTCGGCCCGCGGGGAGTACGAGGTGACCGACATCAACAATTCCTACCTGCGCGAAGGCCAACTGACCTACGAAGAGCTCCAAGGGTGGTGGACTGACGCCGGTTCCTTCGAGTCCCTGTGGCAGGCAGCCGCCCTGGTAAGGACGCAGGCGCTTGAACGATCGGAACAGGCGGCGCGTGCGGAGGCGGCGTAATGCGGATATTGATCGCGGGCGGCGCAGGTTTCATCGGTTCCAATTTTGTCCACTACATTCTTGAACAGCATCCCCATGATGAGGTGCTGGTGGTGGACAAGCTCACCTATGCCGGTAACCTGAAAAACCTGGACACTGCATTCGCGCACCGCAGGTTCAACTTCCTGCGCCTCGACATTTGCGATGCCGCCATCTATGACGTTATGCGCGGATGTGATCTGGTCGTCAACTTCGCCGCCGAGAGCCACGTCGACCGCAGCATTGAAAACGCG
>CAZFRV010000340.1:0-6816 GCA_964521445.1 uncultured Acidobacteriaceae bacterium | reverse complement strand
CGCGTGGAAGACATGCTGTGGGCTTTCCGCGACCGCATCCTGGACCTGAAGCAAGACCGGCGGTTCAAATACATCCTGGTATTCAAGAACCATGGCGAAGCGGCCGGCGCATCGCTGGAGCACCCGCATTCGCAGATCATCGCTCTGCCCATTCTGCCCAAGCAGGTGGTGGAAGAGCTGGAGGGCGCCAAGCGGTACTTCGCCAACAAAGAACGCTGCATCTTTTGCGACATCATCCGCCAGGAAACCGAGGCGCAGGTGCGCGTGGCCGCGGAAAATCAGGACTTTGTCACGCTTTGCCCCTATGCTCCGCGCTTTCCTTTCGAAACCTGGATCCTGCCCAAGCGCCACGAATCGGCCTTTGAGAACTCGCCTTCCACACTGTATGAGAACCTGGCGCGCATGCTGCGCACCATCCTGAACAAGGCCGTGCAGGTGCTCGATAATCCCGCTTACAACCTGATCGTGCACAGCTCTCCGGTCCAGGAAAATACCCATGACTTCTACCACTGGCACCTGGAGATCATCCCCAAACTGGCCAAGACCGCGGGCTTTGAGTGGGGAACGGGTTTCTACATCAACCCCACTCCTCCGGAAGAAGCGGCAAGGTTCCTGAGGGAGGCGAAGGTGGAAGAGGCGCAGCGGGTGGAGCAGGTGGTGGGTAGCAAATAGCAACTAGCAGCCTGCAACTGCCTTTTCTGAAATCCCGAGCGTAGCGAGGGATCGCTATAGCTGCAACACAGTTTCAGATCCGGAGTCTCATTAACCTATGAGATGCCTGCTCTCTTCGACCCACTGGATCTTCAGGCTTTGATTGCTAAAGGGATCCCTCGCTGCGTTTCGGGACTACGGAAGACAAGCTATTTCAGGGCAGACACGTCTCTCAGGTTCTTCACCAGCTCGATCACGCGTCCGGCCACATAATCGATTTCGGCCTCAGTGTTGAAGCGGCCGATGCCGAAGCGGATGGCGCAGCCCGCTGCCTCGTCGCTCAACCCAAGGGCCTTGAGCACGTGCGATGCGTGGGTCTGCCCGGAGGAGCAGGCCGAGCCGCTGGAGAGGGCCACGTCATGCAGGCCGGTCAACAGCGTTTCGCCCTCAATGCGCAAGAAACTCATATTCAGATTCCCCGGCAGGCGATGCTTCACGCAGCCGTTGATCACCACCTGGTCCAGTTCGGCCTGCAGACGGTCACACAGACGGTTGCGCAGGCCGGTCACGCGGCGGCTCTCTTCCGCCATGTCCTGCTGCGCGACTTCACACGCCTTGCCAAAGCCGACGATGCCGGGGACATTCAGAGTGCCGGAGCGCAAGCCGTTCTCATGGCCGCCGCCGTCAATCATGGGGGCCAGCCGCACGGTAGGGTCATGACGAACGTAAAGCGCGCCACAACCTTTCGGGCCATAAAGCTTGTGCGCCGTCAGTGACGCCAGGTCGAGGCAGGCGCGCGTGACATCGAGCGGCACCTTGCCCAGCGCCTGCACCGCGTCAGAATGGAAGAGCACGCCACGCTCGCGGCACAAGCGGCCGATTTCTTCGATCGGCTGGAGCACGCCGGTCTCGTTGTTGGCCGCCATGATCGTGACCAGGATTGTCTGGTCAGTGAATGCTTCCCGGAGCCGGTCAAGATCGATCAGGCCATCCTGGCATACAGGCAGCCAGGTCACGCGGTAACCCCATTTTTCCAGGCGCTTGCAGCTATCCAGGACCGCCTTGTGCTCGCTGACGGCGGTGATGATGTGGTTGCCCTTTGCGCGCAAGGCTTCAGCCACGCCCTTGATGGCGAGGTTGTCGCTTTCCGTGGCGCCGGAGGTAAAGACAATCTCCCGCGGCGAAGCGCCGATGGCGGCGGCGATCTGGCGCCGCGCGGCTTCCACGGCAGCGGCGGCTTCCCAGCCAAAGGCATGGCTGTTACTGGCGGCGTTGCCGAACTTGCCGGTCAGAAAGGGCAGCATGGCCTCCAGCACCCGCGGATCCAGCGGCGTGGTGGCGTGGTTGTCCAAATAGATCGGAAGCTTGACCGGGACGGAAGAACTGCCGTTGCTGCTCATGTTGAGATGATTTTACCTAAAAACGGCGCTCCCGGACCGCGCCGCAGAGAACAAAAAAAGCCCGCCAGCGAACTGGCGGGCCGAAGGGTTGTTACAGCAAGCTTGTTAGAAGGTGATCTTGCCGGTGAAGTAGATCGTCCGTGGCGTGCTGGGCGTCTGCTTCACATCACCGAAGCCGTTGAAGGCGCCGGTCAAGCCCGCGTCCTCAATGAACGGATCAACGCTCGAGAAGTTCGGATGGTTGAATACGTTCAGGAAGGTGGTGTGGAACTCGAAGTTCGCCTTCTCACCCAGTTTCACGTTCTTGATGATGGAGAAGTTGGCGATGTTCGATAATTGATCCCGCACCGGGTTGCGCGGCGAGTTGCCGAACGGCGTGCCGAATACTCCCTGTGAGGTGTTGGAGTTGACGATGAAGCGCACCTGATCCTTGGTAACGGGCACTTCGTTGCCGGACGTGTTCAGTTCGGCCAAGCTAAGCAGCTGCGTCGGGTTGGAGCCCGCGGTCACGCAAGCGCCAAACCAGTTGCAAGCATCGCCGGCCATCATGCCGACCGCCGTTGCCGGAGCGCTGAGGTTGCCCAGGAACGGACGGACAGCCTCTACGCCGCTGTTGAAGTTACCGAAGAAGTTGATGTCATAGTAGTCGGCGTTAAGTCCGGACGCAAAGATGAACTGCGCCGGAGTGTAGTTCTGCCCCGAAGCCAGGATGTAGTTCGCCGAGAGGGCCCAGCCGCCAAGGACATGGCCGATGGCGCCGTGCTGCTCACGGAAGAACGGCAGTTGCTCGGTGACGATGAGCGACCACTGGTGCGGATAGTCAAGCCCGGAGTGAGCGTACTCACCGGGAGCATTGATATTCGCGGGGTTCTGCGAGGTGAACGTGGTGTTGCCGCCGCCAAACGTGCTGAAGATTTCGCTCACGTTGTCCAGCGTCTTGCTGAACGTATAC
This sequence comes from uncultured Acidobacteriaceae bacterium, assembly GCA_964521445.1. Taxonomy (GTDB): domain Bacteria; phylum Acidobacteriota; class Terriglobia; order Terriglobales; family Acidobacteriaceae; genus Angelobacter. The sequence goes on along the minus strand of CAZFRV010000340.1, from coordinate 3,813 downwards.
GCGCTGCGGATCGACAGCTGTTTGAACAGGTTGTTGGCGCGGAACTCCGTCTGCACAGCATGGTAGTTGGAGTAGCCGGTGTTGGTACGGGAGCGGACAACGCCCTCGTCGCAACGGACGCGGCCAAGCGCAATGCCGGCGCCGGCGCCAACCAGTTGCGAACTGGCGCATGGTGTCAGACCGGCGGGAACCAGGTTCGGGAAATCGGCCTGCAGCGCAGCGATCTGCGGGTTGGCGTTCACCGTCTGGAACAGGTCCGTAGCATGGTTGCCTACGTAGCGGGCTTCAACCACGGCGTTCTTGGTGAGTTCGCGTTCGAAACCGAAGGTCCAGGTGTGGACTTTGTCCGGGCCAAAGTTCGGAGAAATCTGGGTCTGGGCAAAGGTCCGTGGATCGAACACGCCAGGCGTCAGAGCGGAAGCCAGGCTGGCGCGAACGTTCGGGCCAGTCGGGATCGCCGGCAACGGATGCGTACCGGGCGCCGGCACCGAGTTCAGGAAGACTTCCGGCGCCGAGGTGGCGATGTTCAGGTAGATGTTGTAGAACGGCGGATCGTACAACATGCGGTAACCGCCACGGAACGTGGTCTTGCCATGTCCGGTGAGGAAACCGCCCCACTGCGGCGAGTACACGAAGCCCACGGCCGGCCCGAAGCTGTTCTTCGGAGCGGGAATGGTAGGCAGCGTACGGACGCTCAGCGGTAGCGCCGGGTTCCAGAAAGCGGTGGAGGCGTTGCTCTCGCGCTTGGTGGTGATGTCGTTGAAGATGTTCGCCGGCTGGCCATAGTACGACCAGGTCAGGCCCAATTGGACGGTCAGGTTCTGGCTGAGTTTCCAGTCATCGCCACCGTACACAAAGGTGTCATACTCGCGGAAATCGAGCGATGACGGTCCCAGTGCGACGCGGACGCGGTTCGGCGTGTTGGCGAAGAAGGAACTCCAGTTACTGAACCGGTAGGCTCCATTGATGGTGGGCAGGAAGATGTTGGGCGAGCGCTGGTAGGTCCAGTTCACACCGGCCTTCAGCTGATGTTTGCCCATCACCAGGTTCCAGTTGTCCTGCGCCTGCCAGGTGTTGACGATGCGCGCCTGGGGCAGGTTGGTGGCCGGACCAAAGCCCAGCAATCCAGCCGTCGAGAAGGCGATGTTCGTGACAGCCTGGTCAAGGTGGTCGGCTGTAGGCTCAGTGTTGCCGATGGAGTTGCCACCGAACTCGACATTGAGACGGCCGAAGGAGACACGGGCCTCATTGACCATGTGGGCGCTGAGGTTATGCGTCCAGCTGATCAGGGCGGCCTGGCTCAGCGCGGGTACGTTGAAGAAGTATCCGGCAGCGCCGTTGTCACTGGCGTTGAAGGTGTTGCCGCGGTTGAAGATGTAGCGGCCGGTGATTGTGTCGCTGCCCAGTTGCAGGTCTTCCTTGAGGATCCAGTCAAAGTTGTGGATCGGCTGGGAGATGACGCGGGAAACGCCGGCAAAAGTGGCAGCCGGGCAGGCGCCAACAACTCCGGCAGTTGGAGTTCCGTTGATCGTCGGATTGCCTCCAGAAATACCGAAAGGACCGAACTTGGAGACTGCCAGCACGGCATCGTTCTGCACGCCGGTGGGGAAGCAGGCAGCCAGGGCCGCCAGGCCCGCCGGAGTCGGAGTCAGGTTGCTGCTGGAGAAGATGTTCTTCTGGGAGACGATCTGCTGATCGAAACCGCCGAAGAAGAACAGCTTGTTCTTGACCCAAGGTCCGCCGACGGTGAATCCGCCAAACTCGTTGTTCAAACGAGGCGGCTTGGTCAGGCAGTTCGTGTCGCAAATATCAGGGTTCTTCTGGAAGTTCGAGAGCGAGTTCAGAATCGAGTTGTTCTCCGCTCCGAAGACGCTGCCATGCCAGGCGTTGCTGCCCGACTTGGTAACGACGTTCACCACCGAACCGGAGTTGCGTCCGTATTCCGGGCCGAACTGGTTGGTAACCAGAACGTACTGGGAAACGAACTCGGCATCGGTCACAAAGAGACCAGGGCCGCCGACGCTGTTGTCGTTGTTGTTCTGTCCGTCAATCTGCTGGTCATTGTTGCGGCCGCGCAGACCGTTGGCGCTGAATCCGCCGCCACCGTTGGTGTTGGAGAAGTTATTGTCGCGCGCGGAGCTTACGCCCGGAACGAACAGAGCCAGGTTATCCAGACCCTGGTTCTCCTGTACACCGGCAAAAGTGGAGAGCTGCACGCCGGAGAAGGTATTGGTGACCTGCGCCTGTGTAGTTTCAATGAGCGGCGCATCCGCGGTGACCTCTACCGTGGTGCTGGTCTCGCCGACCGTCAACTTGATCGCGCCCAGGCCGCTGTCGCGCCCAGCGGTAACGACCACGCTGTTCTGGACCGCGGTTTTGAAATGCTGGGCTGAAATCTCGACTTTGTACTCGCCGGCCGGAATGAGGTTAAACCGGAAAAGACCGGAGCTATCTGTGGTCGTGGTCAATACAGCAGCCGTCGCTGTATTCGTCGCCTTGACTTGTGCGCCGGACACGACCGCGCCTTGCTGGTCAACCGCGGTGCCAGAGATCGAACCTTTCAGCACCTGACCAAAAGACGGGATGCACCAAAGCAGCATCAAGCATGTGGCGACCAGTATTAAATTGTCGCGCAGTTTACGATTCATCCTTGCATCTCCATGTTTTTCAGTTTGAGAGCACAACAACATAGGCTCGTCACGCACGAGACACTAATGTTGCCCGCTTCATACATTGCAACTTTCGTTCCCGAAACGTTCCACTTTTGTTATCAATCAGTTAGGAGAAAAACACACCGGTTGAATCCGAAATAATGGATTTAGTTCCGGTGGATATCCTGAATTTGGAAGATAAAGAGGTTTTACTTGGATTCGGGGGATAAATTGGGTAGGTCAACCGGCCGGTCTGACATGCGAAACCGCGTCCGAAAATGTTCTGAAATCAAGGCGACCGCATCCTTGTTCCCTTGCGGATCTTGCTGGGCCAGGTACTTCATCGCCTCCACCAGGAGCCGCTGCCCCTCCAGATAGCGCGGATCGGCTTTACGGGCCTTTCCTTTACGACGCGTTGGATCCGGCATCTCCGGCTTGATTGGGAGCGTGAAAACCTTGGCCATCCATTCCACCTCGACTCAGATACTTCAGATGCCGCCCCCCGACGTTTGTGCTGTACTGCCGGCTGGCGTTAGAGATACCGCGGGCACAGATTTTCTGTTTCGTCTTGCTTTCGTCTTTCTCCCGCTGCTTTGATTCTACCCCGCCGCGCCCGGTTCCCGCCACGAACTTTTTCTTGGTTACGGTTTCACGAGCGTGGGTTTTCCCGTGGTCTTCAGACGAAAGACGTCGTCAGAAAGCTTTTCATTCAACTTCATGTTGGTGTAACGGGCCAGGCGATAGTCGCCCGAAGGCTCAAAGAACTGCTGCTGCAAGAGCACGTCCCGCTCCGGATCAACCCACAGCAAAATCTTGTTGTAGGTCTGCCGCATCTTTTTATTTTTGGGGGCCAGCTCCAGCTTCGCGGTCCTGGTTCCATTCACCGTTTCCCATCCGGCCAGCTTCACATCGTAATCGCGCTGCAGATCGTCGCCCCGCGCGCCAAAACCCAGGCTCAGGAATGCTTCTACGTCGGCTTTGTTCTCGGTTACGTCTCTTTCCGTGATCTGATTGATCTTCTGCTCGTAGATTAGGATTTTGCCGTCCTTGTAGACCACCTGTTTGGGAGCTCTGCCTGGGATGTTGAACGCTGCGTCCACACCCTTATTGTGGCGGCGAAAATAGATGCGACCCTGTTGCTCGTCTTTCTCTTTCATTAACT
>CAZFRV010000339.1:0-8095 GCA_964521445.1 uncultured Acidobacteriaceae bacterium | reverse complement strand
CGTCATCGGCGTCACCGTGCACCACAATTTCCGGAATGGCCTTCATTTTTTCCACGGTGGCCGGAGTGCCATAGCCGGAAATCGGAGCCAGAGCGGCCCATATTTCCGGATATTTTGCGCCGAGCGCCCACGTGCCAATGCCGCCCATCGAGTGTCCCACCAGGTAGATGCGACTGTCGTCAATCTTGTATTGCTGCCGTACCAGCTTGATGACTTCCATCACATCCTGTTCGCTGAACTGGCTGCGCCGGGTGCTGCCAAAGGCGCCGTAACCGCCGTCCACGCGGTATCCCAGTGGGGCAACGACGATGAATCCGTGCTGGTCAGCCAAAGGGGGAATCCTGTAGAACGGGCTCAGCATTGAGCCTTCGTTCCCGCCCAGTCCGTGCAGCGCCACCACCAGCGGAAACACGCGCCCTGGAGTGTAGCTCTTGGGTAAGTAGAGGTCATAGGGCATGATCTCACCGGCCGCCACGAACAAATAGTGCCGCTTGATCTCGCCGGTGCGGCCGGCGAACGGATCCTTCCCTCCTTTGGCTGCTGCCAGAAACTGGTTAGTGCCATCGATCTCTTTGGCAAGATCAAAGGCCCCCATCTCGACGCGGCCCTGGTTGATATTGCGCACGTGCTCAACAGGATAGAGCGCATCCGCCCGCAGCGCTTCCGGCAGATGGGCAGCCTCGGCTTCGATCCGCGCCAAAGTCTCATCCAGCCCCTTCGCGACCACAACGCGCAGCGCGGCGAAACCAAGCGAGCGGTTCCCATCCAGAACCTCCGCCTGAATCAGGTAGGGCCCATCGGCGATGCCCGCGAGATTGACCTCGGCGAGAAACGGCGATTCGCGGAGATCGCGGCTTACATCATCGAACTTACCCAGCTCCTTGATCACGTCGCAACCCTGCAACGGAGTACCCATGCCCTCCAGCCCGGTTTGAACGCGCGGCGTGCATAGCGAGATTCGCGCCGAGAGCGGACCGTCAAGCTGCAGCGATGGGCTGTAGATCTGCTCCACGCGGACCATGACCGGCTTGGTTGATTCGACAAAGATGTGATCGGAGCGCACAACTAACGAACCGCTGAAGTCGAGTACATCCGTCCAGTCCTTCCCCGCCAGCAAGGTCAGGCCCTTGGCAATCTGCCGGCGGACTTCGGCGGTCTTGCCCAAGCGCGTAGCTTCAGCCAGGTCTTTGTCCACAGCGTCAATTTTTTGCTTGAGCTCGCCCTGTGGGTTGACCCTGCGTTTGGTTACCGTGTAGTTGAGCCGCGTCAGCGCCAGGTTGGGCAGTGACTGCGACAGCGCGAGGGTTGAAAACAAAGCCAGAAGAGCGATCGTCGCCATCGTGCGACGAATCTGGGGGATCGCATGTCCTGGCTGCCGGAGAGCAGTGCTGTTACTTTTCAAGGGCGTATCCTCGGTCCTTGCGATGATTTTTGGCGCAACAATACTACTACTCAGTCCTGTGCTGCAACTAAAGGCTCTTTACTTCCACGACTCTCCTCCCAGCGTGACTCTGAACCCGGCGCGGAAGGTCAATGGCGATGCGGGAAAGCCAATGACCTGCTCGTAGTGCTGGTCGAGCAGATTCTCGACCACGGAGTAAAGCGACAGGTGACGATTCACGCGGAAGCTGCCGCTCAGGTCGAGCTTCTGGTAGCTTGGATCCAGGTTGCGATTGGGTAACAGCATGGTGTTGCCGAAGAAAGCGTCCTGATCGCCGAGAAAAGTGCTGTCATCGCGCCGGCTGACGAGCAGACCGCTCAACACCAGATTGAATCTCGGCCGCGAATAACCGAGAGAGAAACTGCCGGTGTTGGGCGCGCGGCGGAACGGCCGGTTTCCCTGAAGTGGCGCGAAGGCTCCGATGGGAATCGTTGGGAAAGCCGGGTTGAACGAGCAGAACAGCAGTTGGCTGGGTTGCGAACAAGCGAAGGCGTCGCCGGTGAAGGAGCGCTCCACTACGGCGTCAAGATAGGTGTAAGCGGCGCGCGCGGTGAAGCCGTGTCCCAGAGCCAGCTCCACTTCGGTCTCGGCTCCGAGTGCGCGCGTGTCGCCGGAGTTAAAAGTAGCGCCGAAGCCGGCCAGCGCCACTTCGCTCGCGGGCACGCCGAGAGCCAGGAGCGCGGTGCTGGGGATGAATTCGATCTGGTTGGTGAACTGGTTGTGGAAGAATGTCGCGGCGAACTTGGCGCGCCCGTTCCAAACCAGCTGCTCGAAGCCGACGTCGTAGCTCCGCGAGCGCTCCGCGGCGATGGGGGCAACGTTGAACTGCGCGATCAGTTGCGCTCCGTTGCTGATCTGCGACAGCAATCCAAATAAAGAGTCCGTGGCTTGAAAGATCGACGGCTCCTTGATTCCCTGCCCGTAGTTGAACTTCAACTTGGTCCCGTTCCAGAATCCCTGGCTGCGGGGGCGAACCAAATAATAGGCCAGCGAGGCGCGCGGAATGGCAGCCACGCCAAATACCGCGTTGTCCTCTACGCTGCCGCCCAGCGTCAGGTATGCGCGAGGGCTCAGGTTCGCTTGAATCTCGGCGATGTAGCTGAAGTTGTCGCGGCTGGCGGGGGTCTTGCCGAAAGAGCTCAGGGTAAAGCCGCGCTCGTTCTCATAGCGAAAGCCAAAAAGAGCCAGCAGCCGGGGGTTGACCGTGTAGTCGGATTGAAAATACACGGAATCGAGCTTGCTGGAGCTGCTGCTCAAGGACGGATACGTGCCCGCAAAATCCAAGATCGCCTGCCCGGTGGTGCTGAAACCGTTGGCGCCATGGATGGTCAAAGGCAAGCCGAGAAAATTCGGCCCCAAATCAAAACCGGGAAAAGGATCGAAGGGTGTTCCCGTCGGGCTGGGATTCACATCCTGCAGCCGCAGACGCGTGGCGCCATAGCGGACAAGGTTGTGCCAGTGCGTGGTGGTCTGGTTGGAAAAGGTAACGCCCAGATAGCCGTCCTGGTCGCGCTGGAAAGAATCGTCGGGTATCCCAAAGAAATCGATCATGCTGGGCAATCCCAGCGCGGTGGTAGTGTAGCGTCCGGTGAAGCGCAGTTCGGTGGTGGGATTGATGGCCAGTCCCAGGTTGGCCACATAGGTCCCGTTGTGAAAAGTGTTGTTGGGAATGCTGTTGCCGGTATCGAAGCGGGAGACCTCGCCCAGGTAGTCCAGCCGCCGGTAGGCTCCGCCCAGGGATGCGTCATGACGGAAGCTGTTGAAGTTTCCGGCATCGAAGGCGTAAGAAAGTTCAGGCAGCGGCGTTGTACCGCGGCGCGTGGTCAGGCTGACCACGCCGGCCATGGCGTCGGAACCAAACAAAACGCTGTTAGGCCCGCGAAGAACTTCGATCTGATCGACGGCGGTGGTGGCCAGTGTACCGAAGTTCACCACGCCGCCGATGTCGTTCAGAGGAACTCCGTCCAGCAGAATCTTGTTCGCGTCGCTGTTACCCCCACGAAGAAACAGTGATGCATTCGTCCCGCGCTCGCCGCTTTGCTCCATCTGTGCGCCTGGAACCATGCGTAGCGGCTCCAGCGCATCCAGCCGGTTCGAAAACTCGCCCGGGGTGAGAACGGAAACCGACGCTCCCACTTGAGACTCCGGCGTCTTGGTCCCGGTGGCGGAAACCACAACATGCTGTGCGACGGTCCCGATTTTCAGGGCCAGGTTCACTGTGGCTTCATTTCCCGTGCCGACGTACACTACGTCGCTTTGTTGCGGTGCAAAGCCCGTGGCTCGGGCGCGGACGACATAGTGTCCCGGAGGCACTGAGGAAAAGCGATAACCGCCCTGGCGGTCGGTGGTGGTGGTAGCGGCTTGCTTGGATCCCTGCAGCAGTTCGACCGTGGCTTCGGCCACCACGGCGCCCAGAGGGTCGGAAATCACGCCGTGAATCGTGCCGGAGCGATCGGCGGCAAGCGAAGACGTCAAGCAGATCATGGCCAGGCCGAGAGTGCGCAAGAGCGCAACGCAACCTGAGCGTGAAGCAAAGAAGCGTCTTTGCGGACGACACGCTCTCTTCAGAATCGGCAGACCGGCACAGCAAAGCACGTTCATATAAGATTCTCCTTCCCCTCGGAAGAGGAACAAATACATCCGCAGCGCGACCGGTCTCCTGACTTGCGACTCTTCGACCCCGGCGCCTTCCCGCTTGCGGCAGTGGCGTGGGGATCTTAAACAAACGTCGCTCACAGTTGCGGGGCAGTAGCGGCTTCTCACCGCTTTCCCGAGCATCGCACTACTATTTACAGAGGACGCCTGACCGCACGGCCTCCAAAGGAACGGCAAGAAAGCTTCCCGGCTCTCCCAGCGAAGCCGAAAACGCCCGAGATGGGCATCTGGCCGGTCTCCTGACTTACGCCTTCAGCGAACTGAGCGCCTTCCCGGGTCTCCAGTGGCATTTGCTCAGCTCTTGAGCGATTACAGTTGCGGGGCAGTGGCGGATTCTCACCGCGCTTCCCAACACCAGATGGGCAACAGTTATAGATGAGGCGGGAGCAACGGTCAAGAGCTTGCCGTCAGACAAAAATGCGGGACCGGAAGACCGGTCCCGCTCGAGCACTCGTACGGTTAGAGAGAATTGAGGAATGTCATCAACTGGCTTTTCTGGTTTGGACTTAGCTCGCGATAGTTGTTGACTACTCCTGTGGCTTCCCCACCATGACGCAGGATCGCGTTATTGCGGGTGAAGGACTGCAGATCATGCATCAAGCGGCTCTTGAAACGCAGCCCCCACAGCGGCGAGGTGCGCATTTTGTTGGCTGTGTCCGGCGGTCCATCCTGCACAATGCCATCGCCCGTACCCACGTTGTGCAGCAGGAAATCGCTGTACGGATGGATGACCTTGCTGCCCAGCGCCGCCGGGACAGTCAATGCTCCCCCGTTGATCACCGTTCCCGCAGGAGCCGTGGTGATGGACGTGACATGGCAGATGTTGCAGCCGATCGAAGTGAACAGAGCCGCGCCGGCTTGCGCGTCTGCCGTGGACGCCACCGTGGTATCGCGGGGGATCACCTGGGTGGCGCGCATGAAGCGGGCAAAGTGGTCGATGTCCGCCAGGCCGTTTGCGTCGGGGTGGTCTTCCGGATCAGCCACCGTGTCGCAGACGGTAGTGTTTTCCGTGGGCTGCAGGCGGCTGGTGACGCCCTGCTCGTTCACGTAAGCATCGGCCGCGAAGGACAGAAGGCTGGCTTGCTGGTTCTTCCAGCCGAAACGTCCGCCGCGATTGTTGCCCGGGGCTTCCGATAGCGGCACCTGGATGAATTCCCCGGCAATCCGGCCACCGCTCTGGCCCGGCTGCCTTTGTGAAATCTGAAACAAGGTGTTGCTGTCGATGGCCTCAACAAAGCCATCGCCCAGGGTGTTGGTGGTGGCGCGCTGAGCAGTGATCGTCTCACTACCCGGCGCCCGTTCCGCGGCTGCGTCGCAGATGGCACGGTCATTGACCAGCGAGCGGTTGGGGACGCTGTTGGCGCCGTCATTGATCATAATCGTCGGGTTCACGAAGTTTCCGTTGCGATCGTTATGGCCCACGCGCAGTTCGCTTACCTGGCTGGTGCCGCCCACGTTCACCGTAGCGTGGCAATCCACGCAACTGCGAGCGTTGTAGATCGGTCCCAGACCGGCGGCGATGTCTTCTTCTTCCATGAAGACAGCTTCGTCGGCAGAAAACGTCGCATTGTCAGTCAATCCGTTGCTGATCGCGCCCGACTGGTCGTTATTGATTGGCGTCGCCAACGCAGCCGGCGCCTCCGAGGACGATTGGGCCACGCCCACGATGGTTACCGCCGCGGCCAGCGCCGCCAAACACAGAACAGGGACGGTGTGCCGCTTCTTCATTTCCTGCCAATTCAGAGTAGAAAACAAACGTACGAGCATTCGTGCCATTTGGGAGTTCCTCCTGGTCTTTGCCGCAACAACTTTTAGTTGACTTGCGTTGACAACCTCAGCCGTCCCCAGACAAACGAGCATGCCTGCTCAAAAGGCAACGGGCGTCAAGATGGGCTTTCTTTGAGGGCTTGCGTGCTCGCTAACCAGCAGAAGTGGCGGAGACACTTTGAAGTGGTGGAGGGATTAGAGCAATTGCACGATCGGAGTGTCAACGCTTCATTAGAACGTAGCTGTGATGGTCGCAGGACCGATGCTAGACAGGCCATCAGCCCTCGGCGATTTGAAATCGGAGCATGACCGGTGGAGTTACGCGCGAACTAAGGCCGGAGTCCAACTTGCCAGCCGCTGGGGCAACCCTTGCCACTCCATGCAGTTTCCAAGACTGTGCAGGAGGAGACTTTATGCGGTTCATGTTGAAGGCGGTAATGGACACAGAGAAGGCCAACACGGTGGCGAGAGCCGGCGCGCTGGGCAAGACGATTCAGGGCATCGTGGCCGAGCTAAAACCGGAGGCCGCCTACTTTACCGACGATCACGGTAAACGCACCGCGTATATCTTCTTCGAAATGCGTGATGCCTCGCAAATCCCGGCCTTCGCCGAGCCCTGGTTCCTGGCGCTCAATGCGCACATTGAGTTTCATGCGGTCATGAACGCCGACGATCTTGCCAAGGCCGCTCCCAGCATCGAGCAGGCGGCGAAAAAGTACGCTGCCTAAGGACACGGATAGGCTGTACCGGGAATGGCCGGTGAGCCGGGGATGATTGTGTCCGGCGTGCCGGGGATACCGGGGGTACCGGGCATGTCACCGACCGGCGGCGTTCCGGGAATGGCCGGTGTGCCAGGAACGACAGTGGCCGCCGTAGCCGGGGTGTCAGGCGTATAGCAAGTCTTCGGAGCCAGAGAACGCGCAGGCAACGTTGCGGCCAGAGATCCGCGCGGAAACACGCCCGCGGCGATGCGGTCTTCCTCGAGCACCAGCGGCTCTTCCAGAATCATCTCCGATGGCACACCTCCCTCGACAAAGAAATCGTGGTGATGCCTGAGCAGCGCGATGGCGACCGGGATGGCAACGGCGAATCCGGCGGCAGCGCCGATGGCGGCGCCTTTCACGGGGTTTCCAAGATTGGGCACAGTCAAAGGCTGCCCGATAACAGGAGGCGTCAGCGGAGGCGGATTATGCTGGCTGGCCAGGCCGCCAATGAGAGCGCCGGCCACGGGCGCGGCAAACGCAGCGGTCAGACCAAGTGCTTTCCCCGCGCCCGGCGCTTCCGGGTAAATCCACTGCCGGTCCAACGGCACGACCAGGTCATAGGGAATGGCGACGGCATAGCCGCTCGCGAAAACGATACGCGGCGAACGAATTCGCAACTCGCCATCACGGTTCACTCCCTCAATCGTGATCTTGGCGATCTGGCCTTGAACGAATGTGTCGGGAGGAATAACCACCCGGTCTCCCAAGACCACGGGAGCGGTGGTCAGCAAATACACCATGTCGCCCGGCCTGCTGGTCTTGGTAGAGATGGCGCGCTGCAGCGCCAGTGGAATTTGTGTTCCCGCCGGCAGCACGATCATTGCCGTAGGCGCCGGTTGCTGGGGCTGATTCTGCATGGCCGGCGGCTCCGCGGGTGTGGTCTCCTGAGCGAAACCAGCCAAGGCAACAAACAAGACCGCGGCCGCGGTCAGAGAATATCCGCACTTGCTGGGGCTCGCGAAACGCACAGCTATAGACTGTTGAAGTTGCGTAGTATCTTCAGTGTAGTTCATCGAAGTGGCTCCTCGTAGATTGGTGGGTCGGAGAGCTTCATCGGACCTGGTTCCTGGCCGGCAAGGGATATCCAGCCCATACGCCTTTGAATGCGTCTTCACCAAATTGAACACACGCGGCACCGCGGAGCAGGTATTGAGTTATGAAGTTTTGTGGAGAGAAGTTGCGGTTACGTAAGGCAAGATCAAGCCGACGGTCTGTCCATAGCAGGGTCTGAAGCCCGGAAAAATATAAGGCATCTACGGCCCGGCTGAAGCCATGCCCTGTTACGTGTCGTACAACCCAACTCGTGAGGCACCGGCACTCCTGCCGGTGCTTGCTTCCTGAAGAAGGACACTTGGCACAGGCAAGAGTGCCTGTGCCACACGATTCCTCAAAGAGTTCTATGCGCTAGTTCCCAGCGCCAACAATGTACTGCTCCAGTTTGCCGTCCGGCATGGCATAGATGGTGATG
>CAZFRV010000338.1:0-7208 GCA_964521445.1 uncultured Acidobacteriaceae bacterium | reverse complement strand
CACGATATGCTCGCCGAGGTCCCACAGTCCATTGAAGACTCGCTCGACGGAATCGCTCGTGTAGCGGAGATTGTGCGCGCCATCAAGGAATTTTCGCACCCGGGATCCTCGGAAAAAACGTTTCAAGACCTGAACCGCGCCATCGCCAGCACGACCCTGGTATCGCGGAACGAATGGAAATATGTCGCCGAACTCGAGACAAATCTGGATCCGAACTTGCCTCTGGTGCAATGCTCACCGGGAGAATTGAACCAAGTGATCCTGAACCTCATCATCAACGCGGCCCAGGCCATCGGCGATGCGGTGGCGGGCAAACCGGGAAGCAAGGGGAAGATCACGGTGAGCACGCGGCACGACGGCGACTGGGCCGAAATCCGGGTTCAAGACACGGGTACAGGAATCCCGGAACAGATCCGCGGGAACGTATTTAATCCCTTCTTCACCACCAAAGAAGTGGGCAAGGGCACCGGCCAAGGTTTGTCCATTGCCCATACCGTCATCGTTCAGAAACACGGCGGAACGATCGCGTTCGATACAGAAGTGGGCTCGGGCACTACCTTTATCGTCCGCATACCCATCAGTGATGGCCAGCCGGTAAATAGTTAAACTCTCAGGGGAACAAGACGGTTCCACAGGCCAACGCGTCTGCCAGAGGCAAACGGGCCGCGCCGCGCGCGAACTCATCGGCCAGGAACCGGCGTAAAGAATTCGCGGCCAGAGGCCGATCCTATGTGTGACAGCTACGCCGCTGCTTACTGATGAGAAGTATCTTGTTTGTGGACGATGACGAGAAGGTGCTCAACGGCCTGAGGCGCCTGCTCATGCCTTTCGACGGCACCTGGCAAACGGAATTCGCTTGTGGCGCCGAGGAGGGTTTGCGGATCCTCTCGCAAGGAGCCCGGGATGTGATCGTGGCGGATCTGCGGATGCCGGGCATTAATGGCGTCGAACTGCTGGAACAAGTCTCGAAACTCTATCCGCAAATGGTGCGAATCATCCTGTCGGGTACGCTCGAGGAAGATCTCCGATCGCAGGCCACCCTGGTGGCTCACCAATACCTTTCCAAGCCCTGCGACCCTGAAGTGCTGAAGGCGATCCTGAATCGTCCTTCGCTCTCCGCGACGTGCTGGTGGAGCCCGCGCTGCGAGCGCTGATCTCGGGGACCGTTTCCTTGCCCAGCACGCCCAGTCTCTATACGGAACTGATGGAGGCTGTGCGCTCTTCGGAAGCGTCGGTCCAGCAGTTGGGTGCGATTATCGCCCGCGATCCCGGCATGACGGCAAAGGTCCTGCAGCTGGTCAACTCGGCTTTTTTTGGTATTAGCCGGAGCGTCGGTAATCCAGCCGACGCAGTGGCCTTTCTGGGAGTAGACGCCATTGCGGCACTCGCTCTTTCTATCTCTGCGTTTTCGTTGTTCCGGCCACTGGGCGCGAGGCGGTTCTCCATCGAAGGCCTGCAGGGGCACAGCGTGGCCGTTGCTGGTATTGCCCGGGAAATCGCCAAGTCGCAAAAAAAACGTCCCAAATCTCTGGTCGATGATACCTTCACCGCCGGCATTTTGCACGATTTGGGGAAACTGATGCTGTTCTGCCATCACCCGAAGAAGTACGAGAGCGCGCTGGATCTGGCCGAGGAGCGAAAAGTATCGCTTAGAACCGCGGAACGCGAGCTGTTGGGCACAACCCATGCGGAGATTGGCGGTTATTTGCTCTGGCTATGGGGCCTTCCTGATAGCGTGGCAGAAGCAGTCACCTTCCACCACAACCCATCCGCGTGTCCGGCAGACCACTTTGCCGCCCTCACGGCCGTTCACGTCGCCGATGCCTTGGTGCGGGCCACAAGTGGAGAGACGTCTGCAGTCGAGGCTGGCCTGGATATGGACTACCTCACCAGGATCGGAGTCATGCAGGAACTTCCGGCCTGGGAAGACCTGGCGGGTGAGGTGCTGTCGCGTGAGAGGGTGCGATGACCCGGCGAATTCTCTTTGTGGACGACGAGCCCCAAATCCTGCAAGCTTTCGAGCGCCAATTGAGCGACAGGTTCGATGTGCATACTGCCGTCGCGCCGGATCTTGGCCTGAAGATCCTCGGCGAAGAGCCTCCTTATGCCGCCGTGGTGTCAGACTTCAGAATGCCGCACATGAATGGCACGCAGTTTCTGGCGAAAGTTAGACAGCTAACTCCCGATACTGTACGGCTCATGTTGACGGGGCAGGCCGATTTGAACGCGACCATTGAGGCCGTAAACGAAGGGAACATCTTCCGCTTTCTGACGAAACCCTGTTCAGCCGAAGTGCTGGCTGGGGCTCTCGAATCGTCGCTGGAACAATATCGCCTGATTACCGCCGAACGGGAGCTGCTGGAGAGGACCCTGCACGGCAGCGTCAAGGTGCTCAGCGAGGTGCTCAGCCTGACCAGCCCGGGTGCCTTCAGCCGCGCCTGCCGCTTGCGCCGGTATGTGGCTCACGTGGCGACGAACCTGGGTTTGCCGAACGTATGGGAGCTCGAGGTTGCGGCTATGCTTTGCCAATTGGGGTGCATCACGGTACCGCAAGAAGTATTGAACAAGGTAGCCGCTGGGGAGGAGCTGTCTTCTAGTGAGCAGGAGGTCTATTCGGGCCATCCTGCGGTAGCGCAGCGGCTGCTGGAAAATATCCCGCGTCTCGAGAACATTTCGCGGATTATCCAGCATCAAAACGCTTCCACAAAGACTCACGCTGTTACCGGCGCATCGTTGAACGGCGTGAGCGCCGTGGGCGTCAAGTTATTGAGAGTGTGCCTGGAGTTCGACCGGCTCACCGCCAACGGATCGACACGGCACGGCGCACTGGAAAAGATGCGCCAGGCTGCTCAGTACGATGCGCACTTCTTGTAGCCGCTCGAAACCGTAGGCATTGAAAAAAGCCAACATAAGGTGCGCATGGTCAAGGTACGGGAGCTCGACACCACCATGATCATGAACCAGGATGTCTCGACGAACAAGGGCATGCTGCTTCTGGCCAAAGGCGAAGAGCTCACCCTGCCGGTGATCGCTCGTTTGACGAGCTTCGCAAAAACCGTGGGTATCCCGGAGCCCCTGAACGTCCTGGCGCCCGCCATCGATCTCCGGGTAGCAGAAGTGCAGTCTCGCCCGACGTAGCCGGAGAAACCCCTCTTCTGATCCGCCGGTCTTGTTCGACAACGGGCCGCCCCAAGGCTACAGCTGGATCTCGGCTCTGGCGATATCGGCGTCTTCTCTGGGCTTGGCATTTCAGCCCGGTGCTTACCCGTTTTCGGGTGCCGGTTCCGCTGGTCAAGGCTCGTCTTGGGCGGCCTCGACGGCGACCCCGCTTATGGGCAGACGGACTTGGAATGTGGTGCCAACCCCTACTTGGGTCTCGAACGTTATCGTACCCCCATGTTTCTGAACGATGACGTTATGCGCAATGGTTAAACCTTGGCCAGTGCCCTTACCTAAGGCTTTGGTGGTGAAGAAAGGGTTGAAGATGCTGGGCCGGACCTCATCCGGGATCCCCGAGCCTGTGTCGCTGATCCGGACCTCGGCCCACTCTCCGTCGTGGTGCGTGCTGACTTCAATTTTGCCCTTGGTGCCTGGGTTGGCGGAGACCACGTCACCGATCGCGTGGGCGGCATTAACGACCAGGTTCAGGATGACCTGGTTAAAGTCTCCAGGAACGCAAAGGATTAGAGGCAGGTCGGGGTCGAGATTCAGGGTCAGGTCAGTGACGTATTTCCACTCATTCCGGCAAACCAGCACCGTGCTTTCTATGGCGCGGTTGATATCCAAAGGGCTCTTCTCCAGGGGACCGGGATGGGAGAATTCCTTGATGGCGCGCACAATCTGTGCCACACGTTCCACACCGTCCAAGGAGTCCGCAATGGACTTCGGAATTTCTGCGCGCAAATAGGTGGCCCGTGTCGCCTTGGCGATGGCCTCGATGTCGGCCATGGGTTGGGCCGGTGAAGATCCGCTCTCGACAGACGCAAGCAGCCGGTCGTAACTGCGGCTGACTTCTTCCAGCCGTGTGAATGAATCCCGCAGAAAGCGGATGTTGTCGCTGACGTACTGGATGGGAGTATTGATCTCGTGGGCGATGCCGGCAGCCAGCTGGCCTATGGACTCGAGTTTTTGGGCCTGTGCCAGCTGGCGTTCCAGAGATTTGCGCTCGGTGATGTCCTGCGCAATGGCAAAAGCCGAGACCACCTTGCCAGCAGCGTCGCAAAGCGGTGAATACGTTGCCGACACAAAGATCTGTGTGCCATCTTTGGCGAGGCGCGGTCCTTCGCGGTGCTGCACGCCCTCCCCGTCACCTAGCTTCTTCAAGATGTCCATTAGGTCCTGAACGCGCTCAGGAGGCCAGATCACAGAGAAGTTGTGTCCCCTCACTTCGTCCTGCGAGTAGCCATACATGCGCTCGGCGGCTGGGTTCCAGCTCAAGATCTGACCGTCCAAGCTGGCGCTGACGATGGCGGCATCTGACGCCTCTACGATGGCAACCAGATGCAAGATCTCCGCTTCCATGGCCCGGCGCTCCGTGATGTCCGCTCCGGTGAT
Source organism: uncultured Acidobacteriaceae bacterium (assembly GCA_964521445.1). Taxonomy (GTDB): domain Bacteria; phylum Acidobacteriota; class Terriglobia; order Terriglobales; family Acidobacteriaceae; genus Angelobacter. The sequence continues at coordinate 2,654 of CAZFRV010000338.1, read as the reverse complement.
CAGGAGTCCTGACGCTTCGCCGTCGGGAGACGAGATGGGCCGTACCGTCAGGCCCAAGAAGTGTGTTTTGGCTGCTTTTTCATAAGTGATGTCCCCACATCGAACCAGTGTTTCGCTCTTCAGCCAGCGGGACAGCTCCGACCGAATGTTCGGTGACAACCACCGGATGCCACAGGCGTCCAAGGTCCGGCCTTTGGCCTCATTCTCCGTGACCCCAAAGATCTGGGCCGCCACCGGATTCCAACGGCTGATCTCGCCCAGGGCGTTCAAACCGATCAAGACGGATGGAATGGATGTCAGGAACAGTTCCGCTTCCGCATGGGCGGTGCCGAGCTGGCGGCCCTGTTCGGATAACTCGCGAGTACGCTCCCGAACGCGCGCTTCCATCTCATCACGGGAGTGCCGCAACTCCTCTTTCGACTGCACCTCACTCCGGAAGACCGCGAATACGCTGCTGAACAGCCCAACCAGTATCAGCACGAATGACAGCATCTTGAGCAGATGCCCTGCAAAGTAAGCCGCGTCATACAAGGAACAGGAAAAGACGATATAGAAAATGTGGCCGGACTTTGCCTCGATCAGCGACAGAATGAGCCGGTGGTCAAAAGCGGTGGTCTTCCAGGCGCCTCTGCGGATAAACTGCATGGCTGACAGGCCAAAGAGCAGAGAGGGGAGAAGGTCTGCCGGACGGTGAAGAATCGCGACGGGGTAGATGGTCGCCGGTAGTGGCACAAGTGTGAAAACGAAGAAACACAGCAGAGTTGAGGCGGCGACAAAGGCAAAGATGCCACGCTCCCCAAGCTTGCGGACGAGCCGGTTTTCTGCCTCGTTCCTGGACGCTAGTGAACTAAAGAACAGCAGCAGCCGAGAAACACCCGAGGGGTCACACCGCTCCAGGTGGTGAGTGCCCCATTTGCCGAGGCAGTCTGCCCGGACAGGAAAGAGGACGTTATCATCGCGTGGTAACCGTCGAGCATGACGGCACCAATCAGGCCGCTGGCAAGCAACAGGTACGTCGCGGTCTTCCGGGTGTAGTAGCGGGTGAGCGCGATGGCGCTGCCCATGAGCGCGAGCAGGGCGCAGACGGCTTCAATTAGGGTGTGTAGTTCGGCGTTTCCGTGCCAACGAAGGCCCTGGGCAAGCACCCCGCACATTGCCAATACGCCCAGGAGCGCGGCATAGACCATGGCTCTCGCTTTTGCGCAGCTCACGCTCGGCAACCAAATCACCTGGATATTGATCGGCCGATTGGGCGGAGATCGATATACGAACATCGGTGAGCCGCTGCCGCGGCGTAAAGTGGCGTCTTTTCATAATCATGGCCGGAGCAGGCGATAGGTGATCTCAACGCCGTCCACGTTTTGTAGCCGGGAGAGTCGACAAACGGGGAAATTTAGCGCCAGATGCACCTGCTCCCGGCGTCTTCAATCACGGTGCGAGTGTAGTTACGCTGAGATCCGCATTGACCTTGAACGGAACATCTGCCCGGTAAAAGCTGTGCTCACCCGGCTTCCAGACATACAGAATAGGGGCGGTGGCAAGCGGAGCCGCGCCTTTGTATGCCAACTCTCTCCGATTCCAGATCATCGGACCACCCAAGTGAGAGTACACAATAAAGTTGAGCCCGCGAAGAGCTGGATGCCGCAATGGCATAGCCGTGTTGATGTCCCATGGTGCACAGAAAATGGGAGCTCCCCGCACATCGATCGGATACACGTAAAGCGCCTTCGCACCGGGCGGCACTTTGGCCATTTCGCCCACAGGGGCCTCGGCGAGAATTTTCTGCTGCTGGCGCCAGGCTTCTGCCCACTCCTCAACCCGAAGAGCGTGAGCCACCACGAAGCAGCCGCCAACGATCACGGCGCCGGTGAGAAAGATCCGCCGCAAGATCCCGCATACACGTTCCAATACAAAGAAGGCCACTACGCCTGTCCCCAGCAATAGCCACAACGTGTAAAAAGAGAGCGTTCGGTTATCGACTCCGAAGGCGTAGACGGCCCTGCCGCCTAAGACAAACGGCAGCATGGAGAGGGCCGCGCTGCTCAGACAAACACCACCCAGGCAAAGCACCAGCATTCCCTCTGCACGCTCAGCCCGTAATCGCAAGGCCTTAACCAGGACCAGCCCGCTGACGGCCACCAGACATGCAGCACCCGGTAGAAACAGCCAGCGTACCTGGACCAGACTGCCGAACATTGACGGCAGAGTCATTTCGATGACGACGCCTAGATTTCTAAACCAGCCACCTTTAATAGGCTTTTGCGCGGCCGTCAAATGGCCCGACGCGAAATACCACCCCATGGCTATCAGTTGGACGGCGATCAAGCCAAGGCTCGTTCGAAGCAGGGGTCTCAAGGACACTCTGCCACAGCCGTAGAGACACATGCCTATCAGAATTAGCGGGATAAACTCAAAGTAAAATGCCTCATAAGCAAGGCATGCACACAAATAGACCGTGCAGACCGCCAAAATACCGCTCTGGCCAATTCGCCACTTTTCAAAGCCATAGCAGAGTGCCCAGAGAAACCCAGCGATAAGTATTCCCTGCGACAACATGGTGGGCCAGAGATGATAACTGGTCAACCAAGGTATGAAGAGCCAGATTGCGCCGACGCAGAAGGCTATCTGCCTTGCCAGCGGACTCGACTTACCTA
>CAZFRV010000337.1:0-5163 GCA_964521445.1 uncultured Acidobacteriaceae bacterium | reverse complement strand
GGCGCGGGTAAGACCACCCTCTTTCGCGCTATCAATGGTTTTGTTCCCATACGCTCCGGCGAAATCACAGTCGATGGCATCTCGCTCGTAGGACTGCAGGGAAAACGGCTGCGCGAGTTGCGGCGGCATATCGCCGTAGTGTCGCAGCGGCATGACCTGGTAGACCGCCTGCGCGTTCACCAGAACGTGATGGCCGGAGCTTTGGGACGATGGTCGGCGTGGCACGCGCTGCGGTTCTTGTTCTGGCCGCGCGCGGACGAGCTGGCCGAAGCCGAAAACGCGCTGCGCCGGGTGGGCGTTGCCCATAAACTGCGCGAGCGGACGTCAGAAATCTCCGGCGGCGAGCATCAGCGGGTAGCCATCGCCCGCGCTCTGGTGCAGCAGCCGTTACTGCTGCTGGCGGATGAACCGATCGCGTCGCTCGATCCCGATTTGAGCGACCAGATCCTCTCTTTGTTGTGCAGTCTGGCTCGCGAAACGGGTTTTGCTTTGTTCTGCTCGCTGCACCAGCCGGAATACGCGTACAAGTACTTTGATCGCGTCATACGTATCCAGGAGGGAGTGATTGAGTCTCAGGACTCGCGGCCGCTGGCCACGCCCGGGCAGCGCGTGGGGGCAGACGACTAATGCACGGACTGGAGAGCTTTTTTTCACAGTTGCGTCAGTTCTTTCCGCCAGATGTATCCCATGGTTATCTCCTGGCGGAACTGAAGGAGGCCGTTCCGCAAACGTTGGAAATGGCCGCGGGGGCCATGTTGTTCTCTGCTGCAGTCGGGCTGCTCCTGGGACTGTACGTTGGGGCGCGTCTTCCTGGCTCGCGGCTGGTCTATGCTTTTCTGGCTTCGGTGCGCGCGATTCCCGATCTCACCATGGCCATCTTGTTCGTCATGCTCTTCGGGATCGGCGCGCCGGCCGGGATGCTGGCCTTGGCGACTTTCTATACAGCGGCGATCGGAAAGATCTTCGCCGACCTTTTTGTTTCCGCCAACCCCGAACCCGTGGAGGCAATGCGGGCCACCGGTGCGGGTCGCTTTGTCGTAGCACTCTATGCCCTGCTGCCACTACGTTTCAAAGACTTGCTGACATATGGTTCCTATGAATTCGAAAGCAAAGTGCGGGCGTGTGTGATTGTGGGTGCGGTGGGCGCCGGAGGGATCGGCGCCGAACTGGTGGGAACCATCAACCAAACAGATTACCAGCACACGACCACGCTCCTCATCGTATTGGTGCTGATGGTCGCTATGATTGACAGGCTAGGCTGGGCGGTGCGGAGGTATCCGGTCCTCTTGGCGCCGTTGGTGGGGCTGGGCGTGATTTCTGCGTGGATCAACCGGCCGCAGATGTTCGCTTTTTCTCATACTATGGAAACCATCCACAAGATGCTGCCGCCCAGGCTGCCGGCAGAGGCAGTTCACAAATTGCCGCAGCTCCTCGGCGAGACGCTCCTGATCGCTTTGGGGGGCACGGTGTTTGGCGTGGTCTTGGCGATTCCGCTGGGCATGGCGGCCGCGCGTAATCTGGCCCCAGTGTGGCTCTATACTCCAGTGCGACGAGTGCTGGAAGTGCTGCGCGCTATCCCCGACTTGATCTGGGGATTGATCCTGGTGACCACGGCTGGCATTGGGCCGCAGGCCGGAGCATTGGCCATCGGTTTGCACAGCACGGGAGTCTTCGGGAAGCTGTATTCGGAGTCGATCGAAAACGTGACGCCGGAGCCGGTGATGGCCCTGGCGGCCACTGGCGGACCAAGAATCGCGATTGCCAGCTTCGGGCTCATGCCCCTGGCTTTTCCGCCCATGGCCATTCATACACTGTTTCGGTTTGAGTGGAACTTGCGAGCTTCTACGATCGTCGGCATGATCGGGGCCGGCGGCATCGGCCAGGCCCTCTTCGATTCCCAGCAGCTGATGTTTTACGATCAGACCCTGGCTTATGTCATCATCACTTGGGCCTTAGTGATGTTGGTCGACTTCGCGAACGGGCAGGTGCGCCAACGATGGAGAGTCACCGAGGGAAGTGTATAAGCTTCTAGGGACGTAATAAAATGCCTCTGCGCGTTCCCGAGGTGCGAACGATGAAGAAGATGAGCGTCGGATTCATCTTGCTGCTCCTGCTTGACGCAGCGGCTGTTTCTCAATCGAACCAAGAGAAAAAACTGGATTACGGCCCCGATCACGGGAAGATTGTTTGGCAGTTCGATACCAAAGGTTGAATCTTTGCAACGCCCACGGTCGTGGGTGACCTGCTGGCCATCGGGTCGTGCGCCGGCAGGTTCTATGTTTTTGATCGGCACACCGGCGCCCTCCGCTGGAGTTACGACATTCAGCAAGACGGCAAGCAGCTTAGCTTCCATGGAAAGCCGCTGGTCGTGAGCGATACCGTGATTGTTGGGACTGATGACGGCTGCGGCCCGGACGTCATCGGTCATGTATACGCGTTCGACCTTAAGAACAACACCGTCCGATGGAAGCAGCGGTTTCAAAAAGGCGTCTTCACTTCGGTGGTGCTTTCCCGCAACGAGATCTTTTTTGGAACAGTCATGGACGAATGGTACAAAGCAGCGCTGATAGACGGTGCGCCACTTTGGAGGTACCAGGTGAAAGCCGTTGATCCCACCTGCGGCTTCCCCCGGGCTCCAGTCAGCCTCGGTGACAGCGTCTACTTTGTAGGACAAGACTCCGCCATCTACATCCTGGAAGCAGCGTCCGGGGCGCTCTTCAAAAGAATTCAGCCGCCCTCACCGCCGAGCACGGCCTTGGCAGCATATCATCAGGGGCTCCTGTTTGGCGCGGAGGACAATCGCTTGTACCTGCTTGATCCGGCAACGACAACACTACGGGCGATACTGCAATTGAACGGTAAACCCACCGGCACCCCGCAGTTGGCCGGCGACGCTCTCTACCTCTTCCTCCAAGGTCCGGATCAGAAGGGACAATTGGCATCCATTGACCTCATCACCAACACCGTGCGATGGCGACAGACGGCCGACCGCGAATGGGCGTCCGTCACTCCGCAAATTGTGCACGATCAGGTGCTCGCCGGCAATTGTCGCGGCAAAGTCTCGGCGTTTTCGACTAACGATGGCCGGGAACTATGGTCGGAACAGTTCCAGGGCTGCATCCGAAGCATCGGAACTTCAAGTGATTTGCTTTACATCGGCGCGCAAGAGGGGATGCTGTATGCGTTTGCTCCAGCCCGCGAGCCAAAACGATGAAGTTGTGCCCCAAAGTGGTGGCCACGCATCGCATCTTCGAATCCGTGGAAGAGCTTCTAAGCAAAGAATGCGAGGTTGTCGCCAACGACAGCTTTGAAACTTGGCCGCCGGCCCAGCTTCTCGAACACTCGCGCGATGCCGATGCTCTCCTGGTCTTCATGCCGGACAAGATCGACGACGCGTTTCTGGCCGAATGCCCCAAGCTTAGGGTGATCGCGGCCGCACTCAAGGGGTACGACAACATCGACGTGGCCGCCTGTACGCGGCGCCGCGTCTGGGTCACCATCGTTCCTGACCTTCTTACGCAGCCAACCGCCGAACTGGCGCTGACATTGATGCTGGGCATCACCCGCAACGTCGCGCCGGGCGACCGACTGGTGCGTAGCGGCAGATTCCACGGCTGGCGACCGGTGCTCTACGGGGACGGAGTCGTAGGCAAGACTGTGGGCATGTTGGGTATGGGTAAGGTCGGCCAGGCGTTGGTCCGCCTGCTCGCCGGATTCAATACCAGGATCATTTACTCCGATCCGGTAAAGATGTCGCCGGTGCAGGAAGCTTTCCTGGGCATGGCCCGCGCCGCTCTCGACCAGGTGCTGGCGGAGAGCGACATTTTGGTGGTCATGGTTCCGCTTACCGCTTCGACGTTGCACCTCATCAACGCGGGGGCACTGGCCAAGACGAAGAAGGGCGCATACCTGGTCAACGTGGGCCGGGGTTCGGTGGTGGACGAAGTAGCGGTAGTCCATGCGCTCGATCAGGGCCAGCTTGCCGGATATGCCGCGGATGTCTTCGAAATGGAAGACTGGGCGCGGCCAGACCATCCTGGAGCTGTCCATCCCGGTCTGCTCGCCAATGCTGAACGCACGCTGTTTACTCCCCACCTGGGAACTGCCGTAAGCAAGGCCCGGCTGGAGATCGAACTCTCCGCCGCGACGAGTATTTTGCAGGTACTACACGGCGAGCGTCCGGCGGATGCAATCAATGCGATCGCCCCCGCCTGAGACCTTGCGGTGCTTCCTAAAACACCGGCCCTACCGGTAGTCCTTGTAGAGCACTTGCTCGGCTGATTCAATGCACACCATCTGCATTTCTCCCGGTTTCTGCTTGGTAAAAGGGCAAACCGTAAAATCCCCGTAGGCCTCCACGCCCCAACCCATGTTCATGTACAGCTGTCGGGCATTGGTTCAGTCTCAACTCCGAGGATGCGATTCGTTCCAATCCGCCATATCCTCGTAGTAGGGTTGCGTGAAATGACGGAAACGCCCAATGCCATCTAGAATCGTCTGGGAGAACGCTCATGGATAATCTGGATTCTCTTCGCAAGCAACTGGTCTCGCTGCTCACCAAGGCGGAAGCGCACGTGGATGTTGCGTCCACGCTTAAGGATTTTCCGCCCAAGCTTCGCGGCCGCAAACCCGAAGGCGCACCGCACACGCCATGGCAGTTGCTGGAACACATGCGCCTGGCGCAATGGGACATCCTGCGCTTCAGCACTGACCCGAAACATGTCTCGCCCAAGTGGCCGGAAGGGTACTGGCCCAAGCACGAAGTGCCAGCGAGCGACAAGGCGTGGAGGGAGAGCGTGCAGAAGTTTATGGCCGATCTGGATGCCATGTGTGATCTAGTGCGAGACAAAAAGCACGACCTATTCGAGCCCATTCCTCACGTCGACGGCCAGACTTTGCTGCGCGAGGTCCTGCTGGTTGCCGATCACAATTCCTATCATCTCGGCCAACTGGTGATGCTGCGGAAGACGCTGGAGGGCAGATGACATGTGGGGCTGCTCTAGAGCCCTTGGACTCCCTGATTGTGTTGCACAGGCACTCTTGCCTTTGCCAATGTGTGCTTCTTGAGGAAGCAAGCACCGGCAGGAGTGCCGGTGCCACACGAGTCGGGTCATTTCCGTTTCAACCTGCGCCAGCAAGTGGGTGTTCATAGTGACAGACTCG